>JAKAZY010000050.1 GCA_021826425.1 Pseudomonadota bacterium | reverse complement strand
AAACTGCCGTTGAGCACGGTGCTGCGCAAGAACGCCAAGCTGGTTGTGTATGGCGTGGTGATGATGGCGGCGTTCAATTTCTTCTCGCACGGCACTCAGGATATTTACGTGAAGCTGTTCCTGGGCGAGCAGCTGCATTTCGCGCACAGAGAGATGGCCAATGTGGCGCTCATCTTCAACGCAGGTGCGGTGATCGGCGGGCTCTTGTTCGGCCTGCTCAGCCAGAAGATCGGCCGGCGCTACGCCATTATCGGCGCCTGTATCGTTTCACTGCTGGCGCTTTGGCCGTGGTCTCATGGCACGGATTTTGCCACCATCGCCATCGCCGCGTTCTTCATGCAGGTGGGTGTGCAGGGGGCCTGGGGCGTGGTGCCTGTGCACCTAAACGAGCTTTCACCTGCCGAAATCCGCGGTACTTTCCCGGGGTTTGTCTATCAGCTCGGCAATTTTGTGGCGTCCTTCAACGGGCCGATCCAGGTCTCTCTGGCGATGAGCCGTGGCGGTGATTATGGCTATGCGCTGACGTTGGTGGCCGGTGTTGTTGCCGTTATTCTTATTGTCCTGATGCTTGTGGGGCCGGAAGACCGCAATGTCTCGATGCAGCACAGGAAGGCCGTTTAGACGGCGCTTTTTAGCTTTTAGCCGGTGGCCGTGATGGGCGTGGAGTCTTTGACGAAAGCAGTCGTGTTTTCGCCGTTACGAGCTCTCAAAGCCCGGCGGCATCAGATTAACCTGCGTTATGGGGTATTCCGATGTCTGCATTGCAACTGTAGTCTTTACTATAAAGTCAATGTATTAATTGAGCGATCTTCCCACGTGTCGGCGTTGCAAGGGCCAATATCTGGACCGTATCGGCAGAATTAATATGGATCATTGTAACACCGGAGGGTAATCGTTTTTTATGAGTTCATTTGGCAAGATCGCCGCGATGCATCATCCGATGGCGATTAATTTAGCAGAACGTCCGTCTCAGGCGACATGTGGCGATTGCGGCGCGCGCCATGTCGGCTTGTGCGATGCGCTTTCGGATGAGGAGCTCGTATTTCTCTTGCGGGCGGCGCAGCGCGTGAGTCTGCCGGCGGGCAAGCTGCTGATGGAGGAGGGCGAACCCGCACAGCATTTCTATAATGTGAACGCCGGTACCGTGCGGCTGTTCAAGGCACTGCCCGACGGGCGCCGGCAGATTACCGGCTTTGCCAGCCCAGGGCATTTTATCGGCCTGGCCGCTACGGACGTGAACGTCGTATCGGCCGAGGCAATGGAGCCTGTGCAGCTTTGCCGGTTTTCCCGGGCCGGGTTGCGCGCGATATCCGTGGAATACCCCGCGCTGGAGCGCAAGCTGCTCGAGGTGGCGATGCATGAGCTGGCGCTGAGCCAGCAACAGATGTTACTGCTGGGCCGCAAAACAGCGCAGGAGCGCATTGCCAGCTTTCTGCTCTCCTGGGCACAGCGCCAGGAAATTTGCGGTGCCGGGAAGTTGCCGCGGCCAAACGCGAAGCTGACTTTGCCGCTTTCACGTACCGACCTTGCCGATTATCTGGGCGTTACGATTGAGACCGTGTCACGCTCACTCGGTCAGTTGAAGAAGGACGGGCTGATCGAGATTCCCAATATTCACGAGATCATCTTGCTGCGGCCTAAGGCGCTGGAACAGATCGCCGAAGCTGCCAGTTGATCCGAATCAAGGCGGGTAACAACGCGAACTGACATAATCACGTCAGTATAAAAGGAGGGTGCTATGATTGTCTCCGAAATTATGACCGGTAACGCGATTTCAGTGCAGCCCAAAACCACGGTGGTCGACGCAGCAAGGATCATGCTGGCCAACCATGTCAGCGGCCTGCCGGTTTTGGATGAGTCCGGCGCGCTTGTTGGCGTGGTAACAGAGGGTGACTTGCTCCGCCGGACCGAAATTGACACTGAAGGCGAGCCCGCGGGCTGGCTCAAATCTCTGTTGCAGCCAGCCGCGGTGGCGGCCGATTATGTGAGCACCCATTCCCGCCATGTCAGCGGGGTGATGACGCATAACCCGATTTTTGTGACGCCAGACACCCCCTTGACCGAGGTTGTGCAGATGATGCTGCGCAAGCGCATCAAGCGCTTGCCCGTCATGAAAGATGGCAAGCTGCTTGGTGTTGTCAGCCGTACGGACATGCTGAAGGCATTGACCGCGAAGCTGATTCAGACGCCGCAAGCGTCCAGCGACGAAGAGATTCTGAATGCCATCAAGAGCGAGATCGCCAAAGCCAACTGGGCGCCGAAATCTGGTCTGCGTGTAGCGGTGAAGGATAAGGTGGTGACGCTGGGGGGCACGATTTTTTCCGATGCGGAGCGCCGCGCGGTGATCACCATCGCCGAGAACGCGCCGGGTGTGATAGATGTGAAGGACGAGTTGGTGTTCGTTGATCCTGGTTCTGGTCTGGCGTTTCCGGCCACGGCCTGAACCTTGGCGATGACAGCGGGCTATTCGGCAGCGGCGCGGAGCGCAAGGCCGGTTCCCAGGGGCGCCAATGGCAGGGCGGCCAGGAGCATCGCAAAGATCATATAAAATGCCGCCGGATGTGCGCTGTTTGCAGCTGCGGTGCCGAAGATCAGACTGGGGATCATCAACGGTAAGGTAACAAGCGGCATCAACATGGCGCCGCGCCGCGCCCCGGCGGTAAGGGCTGCGGCCAATGTGCCTAGCAGAGAGAAAATCAGTGTTCCCGGCAGCAGGCTGAGCAGCAATAACGGTAATCTGTCGCCCGGCAGGCGCAGCATCACCGCCAGGGGTGCCGCGGCGATGAGCAATGGCAGCCCCGTGGTCAGCCAGTGTACCGCCGTTTTGGCAGCGGCGATGGCGTAAGCCGGCCAGCCGGAGAGTAACAGCAAATCCAGCGTGCCATCTTCGAGATCTGGCCCAAACAGGCGCTCCAGCGGCAGCAATGCGGCCAGCAATGCGGTAACCCACACCACGCTGGGGGCGATGCGTGAGAGCATGGCTGGGTCCGGCCCAGCCCCAAGCGCGAACAGTGTGCCGGCGATAATGAAAAACAGTAAGGCCGCCATGCTCTCGGCGCCGTGCCGGATGGACAGGCGCAGCTCCCGCGCAATCAATCCCATCATAGGGCCAGCACCTGCGTGTTCGGCAGTTCGATCGGGGTATGGGTGCTGGCGATTATCATGCCACCGCGTTGCCGCTGCGCCGCGCATAGCTCAAGGAAACGCTGGATGGAGGCGGCGTCCAGCCCGGTGGTCGGCTCGTCGAGCAACCAGAGCGGCTTTTGCGCCGCCGCTACCCTGGCAATGGCCAAACGGCGCTTCTGCCCGGCAGAAAGAAAACGTGAAGGTAGATTAGCGAATTTTTCCAACCCCACCAGTGCCAGCGCGGTTTCTGGCACCTGTTCTGCCGGCGTAAGGACGGGCTTCACTGCATCCTGGTGGCCGAGCCAGGCGATGCGCTGGGCATGCGCTTCGCGGTCCGCCAGGGCAGGCAGATTGTCCCAAAACAGTTCACCTGACGCCAGCGGAGTCAGCCCCGCCAGCGCCCGCAGCAGGCTGGATTTGCCCGCGCCATTCGCTCCACGCAGGAGAAGGATGCCGCCAGGACGAAGCTCGAAGCTTACCCCTTGCAGCACAAGGCGTTCTCCGCGGAAAATGGCGAGTTTTTGGGCGGTGAGCAGGTGCAAAAATCCTCGGGCTCGTAATGGACGGGCTGGTACGGCTATGGTTTAAGCCGCACGAAATCACAAGCGGCAACTGCAGAAAGGTTTTGCCCTATGACAGCCATCGGCCACGACAGCCTGGAAACCAAGAAAACCCTTACCGTTGACGGCAAGTCTTACGAGTATTTCTCGCTTCCGGCCGCGGCCGCCAAGCTGGGCGATATTTCCCGCCTGCCGAAGACCTTGAAGGTGCTTCTTGAAAACGTCCTGCGCTTTGAAAACGGCGGTAGCTACACCCAGGAGGATGCCAAATCCATCATCGCCTGGCAGGAAAAAGCGACCTCCAGCAAGGAGGTGCCGTTCAAGCCCGCCCGCATCCTGATGCAGGATTTCACCGGCGTGCCGGCGGTGGTGGATCTGGCGGCGATGCGCGATGGCATTGGCCGTCTGGGCGCTGCTCCGGAGAAGGTGAACCCGCTGATCCCGGTCGATCTGGTGATCGATCATTCGGTGATGGTGGATTACTCCGCCTCGCACGAGGCGTTGCAGAAAAACATCGACCTCGAATTCGAGCGCAATGCCGAGCGTTACCGCTTCCTGCGCTGGGGCCAGGATGCTTTCAACAACTTCCGCGTCGTGCCACCCGGCACCGGCATCTGTCACCAGGTGAATTTGGAATATCTGGCCCAGGTGGCCTGGACCTCGGAGAACGGCGGTAAGACCTATGTCTACCCGGACACGCTATACGGCACCGATAGCCACACCACCATGGTCAACGGCCTGGGCGTGCTCGGCTGGGGTGTTGGCGGCATTGAGGCCGAGGCCGCGATGCTCGGCCAGCCGATCGCCATGCTCATCCCGGATGTGGTCGGCTTCAAGCTGACCGGCAAGCTCTCTGAGGGTGTCACCGCGACGGACCTCGTGCTCACCGTGACGCAGATGCTCCGCGCCAAGAAGGTTGTCGGCAAGTTCGTCGAGTTCTTTGGCCCCGGCATGGCCGAAATGGCGCTGGCCGACCGTGCGACCATAGCCAATATGGCGCCGGAATATGGGGCCACCTGTGGCTTCTTCCCGGTTGACGAGGTGACGCTGGATTACCTGCGCCTCTCTGGCCGCGACGAGCACCGTATCAAGCTGGTCGAGGAATACAGCAAGGTCCAGGGCCTGTGGCGCGACGCGCATGAGCCGGTCTTCTCCGATACGCTGGAACTGGACCTCTCCACCGTCATGCCCTCTCTGGCTGGTCCGAAGCGCCCTCAGGATCGCGTGCTGCTGAAAGATGCCGGCCCGGCCTTCCAGGCCGAACTGACCAAGAGCCTGGGCGTACCCGCGAACGCTGTCTCCAACAAGGGCGCGGTGGCCGGCAAGAATTACGAGATCACCCATGGCGACGTGGTGATCGCGGCCATTACCTCCTGCACCAACACCTCCAACCCTTATGTGCTGGTGGCGGCGGGGCTGGTGGCCCGCAAGGCCCGTGCGCTGGGTCTGGCGCCGAAACCCTGGGTGAAGACATCACTGGCCCCTGGCAGCCAAGTCGTTACCGAGTATCTGAACAAGTCCAACCTCACCGCCGATCTGGATGCCTTGGGCTTCGAGACGGTGGGTTATGGCTGCACAACCTGCATCGGCAATTCCGGCCCGTTGCCGGATCCGATCGTCGACGCCATCGAAAACAACAAGCTGGTGGCGGTTTCCGTGCTCTCCGGCAACCGCAATTTCGAGGGCCGCGTGCATCCGAACGTGCGCGCGAATTATCTGGCTTCGCCGCCGCTGGTGGTGGCCTATGCGCTGTTCGGCAATATGCGGGAGGATATCACCACCGCGAAGATCGGCACCTCGAAGGACGGCAAGGATGTGTTCCTGAAAGACATTTGGCCGACCAACAAGGAGATCCAGGAGATTGTGGGTCAGGTCGTAACCCGCGAAATGTTCATGGAGCGCTATTCCGACGTGTTCAAGGGTCCGTCCGAGTGGCAGGCCATCAAGGTCACCGGTGGCACCGATACCTATGCTTGGCCCGTCGGGTCCACCTATGTGAAGAACCCGCCTTATTTCCAGGATATGGAGAAGGAACCAAAGCCGGTTTCCGATATCAAGGGTGCGCGGATCATGGCCCTGCTGGGCGACTCCATCACTACCGACCACATCTCCCCGGCTGGTAACATCAAGAAATCCTCGCCAGCGGGCGAGTTCCTCTCGCAGCACCAGGTGCAGCAGAAGGACTTCAACTCCTATGGTTCGCGCCGCGGCAATGACGATGTGATGGTACGCGGCACCTTCGCGAATATCCGTATCAAGAACGAGATGATGGGTGGTGCCGAGGGTGGCAACACCAAGCATTATCCGGGCGGCCAGGAGATGCCGATCTACGACGCCGCGATGAAGTACAAGGCCGAATGCGTGTCGCTGGTGGTGTTCGCCGGGCAGGAATACGGCACTGGTTCCTCTCGTGACTGGGCGGCCAAAGGCACCATGCTGTTGGGCGTGAAGGCGGTGATCGCGGAGAGCTTCGAGCGTATCCACCGGTCCAATCTGGTGGGTATGGGTGTGCTGCCGCTGCTCTTCAAGAACGGCGCGACCCGCAAGAGCCTTGGCCTTACCGGCGAAGAGACCGTGGACATAGTTGGGATTCAGAACCTCTCCCCGCGCATGGACATCAAAGCGGTCATCACCCGCCCGGATGGTTCCAAGACCGAGATTGAGCTGCTCTGCCGTGTGGATACCGCCGACGAGGTGGAATACTACAAGCATGGCGGCATTTTGCAGTATGTGCTGCGGGGCATGGCCAAGGCAGCTTGATTTTACGCCAGGGCATGACCTAGCCGCGCTCTGCTTTAAGCATTCTGGACGCAGCCTTTTTTGAAAAGGCTGCGTTTTTCTTTGTCCAAACACCAAATAGCCCCTGAGGACTTTGTTGTAACGGTTTGTTTTTTGAAGAATGGTGGGCGCGACAGGGATTGAACCTGTGACCCTTCGCGTGTGAAGCGAATGCTCTACCGCTGAGCTACGCGCCCGGTGGGCGGGCTGATAGGCTGAGCGGCGAGCGCTGTCAATTGCCGTGAGCAGAGCGGGCAGCAGCCTGGGTATTGCCCAACGCCGGAGAGGATAAATTCACGGGCGCCATATTGGAAATTCTGTGGGCGTGTAGCCTCTGGCCGATGGCGATGGGGGGCGCGCAATCTTCGCCGCGTGTGGCCAAGACGCTTCCGGCACGCCGTGCCGGATGCTAAAGCCCGCCCATGGCTGGACATTCACATGCAAAAAACATCATGCACCGCAAGGGCGCGCAGGACGCCAAGCGGGCCCGGATTTATGCCAAGCTGATCCGAGAGATCACCGTGGCGGCAAAGGAGGGTCTGCCGGACCCTTCGGCCAATCCACGCCTGCGTGCCGGCATCGCCGCTGCACTGAAGCAGAACATGACGCGCGATGCGGTCGACCGCGCGATTAAGAAAGCCTCAGGCGCGGGCGGCACGGAGAATTACGAATCCGTGCGGTACGAGGGCTATGGCCCGGCGGGGGTGGCGATCATCATCGAGGCGCTGACCGATAACCGCAACCGCACTGCCTCCGTGGTGCGCGCGGCGTTCAATAAATCCGGCGGGGCGCTGGGGGAGACCAATTCGGTGTCCTTCATGTTCAATCGCTTGGCGGCCATACGTTATCCTGCTAACGCGGCCTCGGCGGATGATATGCTGGAAGCGGCCATTGAGGCTGGTGCCGATGACGTGGTGAGCGACGAGGAAGGCCACGAAGTGCAAGCTGCGGTGGAGAATTTCTTCGCGGTGCGTGACGCCCTGGCGCAGAAATTCGGAGATCCGGCGGAAGCGGGAATTGAATGGCAGCCAAACATGAGCGTGGCGCTGGACGAAGAAAAGGCGGCCTCGGTGCTGAAGCTGATCGACACACTTGAGGATGATGACGACGTGCAAAACGTCTATGCCAATTTCGAGCTGCCGGAAGAATTGTTGGCGAAGCTCTCGGCCTGATGTTGCAAATGCGCGACATGGTTCGCATCCTCGGTATCGACCCCGGCTTGCGCTTCACCGGCTGGGGGGTGTTGGAGGCCGAGGGCAACCGGCTGCGCCATGTGGCGGATGGGGTGATCTCCACCGATGGCGGCGAGAGCGTGCCGCTGCGGCTGAAGGATCTGGATAGCCGACTTGCGGAAATTATTTCCGCCTACGGCCCCGATGAGGCGGCGGTGGAAGAAACGTATGTCAATCGCAATGCCACCGCCACACTGAAGCTGGGTTACGCACGCGGCGTGGCGCTGCTGGCGCCGGCGCGGGCGGGGATTCCGGTGTTTGAGTATGGTGCCAAGACCGTGAAGATGGCCGTGGTGGGCACCGGCGGGGCGGATAAGGAGCAGGTGGGGCAGATGGTGCGCCGCCTGCTGCCAGGTGCTGCACAGAAGCGGGCCGACGCGGCGGATGCGCTGGCGGTTGCCATCTGCCATGCGCATCACCGTTCCACCGCCAATGCCTGGAAACAAACATCATGATCGCGCGGTTGCGGGGCATTGTCGACAGTATCGAGGACGGGCGCTGCGTGATCGACGTGAACGGGGTGGGATATCTCGTTTTCTGCTCCTCTCGCACCTTGGCCGCCTTACCTGATGGGTTGGCAACGCTGCTGATTGAAACCCAGGTGCGCGAGGATGCGATCAGCCTTTACGGCTTTTACACCGCCGCCGAGCGGGAATGGTTCCGGCTGCTGACCACCGTGCAGGGTGTGGGGGCGAAGGTGGCGCTGGGGATTTTATCGGCTTTGTCGCCGGACCAGTTGATTGGCGCGATTGCCGGGCAGGATAAAGCGGCCATCACCCGCGCGCCCGGCGTGGGGCCGAAACTGGCGATCCGGATTTTGACGGAGTTGCAGAGCAAGGCCGGGGCCATGCCTGGCGGCGCGCCGGAAAAAATTTTCGCCCCTAATCTGCGCGGCAATGGAGCGGAGGTTTTGTCCGCTCTCACCAATCTTGGCTATAAGCGCATGGAGGCGGAGGCCGCCCTGGCCAAGGCGGTTGAAGCGCATGGTGAAGACGCCGCGCTGGATGTTCTTATCCGCGCCGGGCTGAAGGTGTTGGCCAGATGACCAAGAAGAATCTAATGCAAATTTTTCGAATGATATTGGGCGCTTGTCTTGCTGTTGTCATTCCCTTCATTCTTCTCGATCCCTCCATTTTTTTTGCGCATGCCGTCCCAAATGCCGGGAGTGTGATGGCAATCGTCGGAGGAACAATATCAATTATTGGTTTTGTTGTGGTCGGTTTGCCTTCGTACGTGATTTTTCAGCACTTAAAAATTTATTCCTTCAAGGCTTATGTTCTTACCGGGCTTATAGCTGGAATAGTTATTGCAGCTTTATTGGCCATGACACCGGGGTTGCGAGATTACAGTGATCCCCTCGCGCCATTCATTTTTTGTGTAAGCTTATGCTCTTTTGGTGGCGTAAGCACCGCTTTGATATTTTGGTCAATAATTCGCCCTGACAAAAAGGCCAGGGGGTCGTCATGACCGATGAGCGCATCACCTCCGGCGAGCGCCTGGCTGACGATGCCGTTGAGGCCTCGCTGCGTCCACAAAGCCTGGAGGATTTCACCGGCCAGGCCGGCAGCCGGGAGAATCTCAAAATTTTTGTTTCCGCCGCCAGAACCCGTGGCGAGGCGCTGGACCATGTGCTGCTGCACGGCCCGCCGGGGCTGGGCAAGACCACGCTGGCGCAGATTGTGGCGCATGAGATGGGGGTGGGGTTCAAGGCCACATCTGGCCCGGTGATCCAGAAATCCGGCGATCTCGCGGCGATTCTGACGAATCTCCAGCCGAAGGACGTGCTGTTCATCGACGAAATCCACCGCCTGCAACCGGCGATTGAGGAAATTCTCTACCCGGCGATGGAGGATTTCCAGCTCGACCTCATCATCGGCGAGGGACCGGGTGCCCGCACGGTGCGGATCGACCTGCCGCCTTTCACGCTGGTGGGTGCCACCACGAGGTCCGGGTTGCTGGCGACACCTTTGCGGGACCGTTTCGGCATTCCGCTCCGCCTCGTCTTCTATACGCCAGATGAGCTTACCGGCATTGTCATTCGCTTGGCGCAGAAGCTGGGGATGAGTTTGTCCTATGAGGGCGCGATGGAGATTGCCCGGCGTTCGCGCGGCACGCCGCGCATCGCGGGGCGGCTCACCCGTCGGGTGCGGGACTTTGCCACCGCCGCAGGCGTGGCGGACATTTCACGCGAGATGGCGGACGCCGCGCTAAGCCGGCTGGATGTGGACCAGAAAGGCTTGGATGCCATGGACATGCGCTACCTCAAGCGCTTGGCGGAGCACCATAATGGCGGGCCGGTGGGGGTTGAGACGCTCGCCGCCGCCCTGGCCGAAGCCAGAGATACACTGGAAGACGTTGTGGAACCTTACCTCATTCAGGAGGGGCTGCTGTTGCGTACCGCCCGCGGACGAATGCTGGGTGATCCGGGATGGCGGCATCTGGGCCTCATCCCCCCACAACGCGGGCAGGATCTGCTGGACCTCCTGGGGGAATAGCCTGCCTTACAAAAACCTTTTTCAGCCTTAATCATGGGCTTGGAGCAGGATGTTGATATATCGTTATACCACACGCATCTATTATCAGGATACGGATGCCGGGGGCATTGTTTATCACGGGAATTATCTTTCCATCGCCGAGCGGGCGCGGACAGAAGCCTTGCGGGAAATGGGCGCGCCGCATGCAGAAATGGTGGCGCGGTATGGCGTCCTGTTTGTGGTGCATCGCGTCAATCTGCTCTATCAGCGCCCCGCCAGGATCGACGAACTGGTGACGGTTGAAACGGAATTCACGGAGCTGCGCGGTGCGAGCGTTACATTACGGCAGAAATTCCTGCGAGACAGCGACTCGCTGGCCGTGCTTGACCTCGGGCTGGGTTGCGCGCGCGTGTCCGATGGCCGGGCGACGCGCATTCCGCGCGAATGGGTTGCGCGCCTGATATTTTGAACGGGGAAAGATAGTGGACCAAACGGTGTCTCAGGCGGCTATGGCCGCACCGCAGGCGAATCTCTCGCTGCTCAACCTGTTTTTGCAGGCGGATGCGGTGGTGAAGCTGGTGATGATCATTCTGCTGATCGCCAGCATCTGGGTATGGACGATCATTATCGAGAAGGTCATGACCATGCGCCGCGTCAACCGCGAGGCGAACGCATTCGAGGATAATTTCTGGTCTGGCGGCAGCCTGGACGAGCTCTACGAACGCGAAGGCACAGACCCGACCAACCCGATGGCTGCGGTGTTCGGGGCGGCGATGAGCGAATGGAAGCGTACCGCGCGCATCGCCGGTATCGAGATTGCCAAGACCAGCGTGAAAGAGCGCGTAGACCGGGCGATGAACGTGACCATCATGCGTGAGATGGACCGGCTGGAGCGGTTCATGATCTTCCTCGCCTCAGTTGGTGCCACGGCGCCGTTCATCGGCCTGTTTGGCACCGTGTGGGGCATCATGCACTCTTTCTCGGCCATTGCGGCTATGCACAACACCGACCTCGCGGTGGTGGCCCCGGGCATTGCGGAAGCGTTGTTTGCCACAGCCATCGGCCTGGTCGCTGCCATTCCGGCGGTGCTGGCCTTTAACAAGATCTCCAATGATCTTTCACGCTTCGCAGGAAGGCTGGAAGGGTTTGGCGCGGAGTTTTCCGCCATCCTCTCCCGTCAGGCCGAGGAGCATAAGTAAGTGGCGGGCGGGCTGATCGGCGGCGGCAACAACGGCAGGCGCCGCTACCGCCCGATGGCGGAGATCAACGTCACCCCGCTGGTGGACGTGATGCTGGTGCTGCTGATCATCTTCATGGTCACGGCGCCGATGATCACTTCCTCGGTGCAGGTGAATCTGCCGCAGGCCAATGCCAAGCCCGCCAACGCGGATTCCAAGCCCATTACCGTGACCGTGGATGCCAAGGGCAATGTCTACCTGAACAACAGCCAGATTCAGCTGAGCAATCTGGTGAGCACGTTGCAGGAAGCCTCTAAGAATAATGCGGACCAGCGCATTTTCATTCGCGGTGACAAGCAGGTGGATTACGGCGTGATGTTGCAGGTGATGGCCGATATCGTGCAGGGCGGTTTCACCAAAGTCTCGCTGCTGGCCCAGCAGCCCGGACAATAAGCCCGGGCGAGGGAGTAGAAATTGGACCGCGATCTGCGCCGGAGCGCGATTGTTTCCTTTGCGATTCACGCGGCGATCATCATCGCCGCGATCGTGACGTTGCCGTTGCAGCCGTTGAACACTTCGGCCGATGAGAGCGTTGATGTGGAGCTAGTGGGCCCCACCCAGCCGCAAACCGCGCAAAATACCGGAAAAGTTGCCGCGCAGTCCAACCAGCCGGTGGTGCATCAGGGGCCGGTGAACCCCAAGCAGCCAAAGCCGCAGCCCATCGTGGCACCGCCGCCCCCCCCACCCCCCCCGCCGCCGGCGCCACCCAAGCCGCCCACGCCGACGCCACCAAAGGCGGCGCCGCCCCCGCCGCCGCCCGCGCCAACCCCGACACAAGCGCCAATCCCTCCGCCACCGCCGCCGCGCCCGCCGCAGAAGCAGACGAGCACGCAGAAGCCGCCGCCGAAGCCGCAGCCGGTGACCAAGCCGCCGGCGCCGGCGCAATCGGCGACGCATCAACAGCATGAGGTGAAGAACCCCTTGCCGCTGAGCAAGAATATCCTGAACACGCTCTCACAACTGCGCGTGAACCAGGCGCAGGAGAAACCACCGACGGCGCAATACAACCCCGACCAGGGTGGTGCGCCCAACGGCGGCGGCAGCCCCAACAGCACTGCCAATTCGGGGTTGAACGAAGCTGACCGCAACGCCATTGGTGCGCATGTGCGGCCCTGCTGGAATATTGATGCCGGAGCACCGGGCGTGCAGAATTTCTCCGTGCAGCTGCTGGTGACGACCGATGCCACAGGAACGGTACGTAACGCCCAGGTGGCGCCTGCCTCGCAGGGCAATATGGGTGATCCCATTTACGCGGCCTATGCCCAGCGTGCCGTGGCGGCCGTGGAGAATTATCAATGTGCAACACTGCCATTGCCGTCCTACATGCTCGGCAAGGTCAATACC
>JAKAZY010000049.1 GCA_021826425.1 Pseudomonadota bacterium | reverse complement strand
TTTTCACGCCAGAGGCGATCGTTGCGCCGTTTTCGATAATCGCCGAAGGATGGATCATACTATTTACCGTATCCAGCATCTTTTATCCGCTTCATGTCCGCTCAATCGCTGTACGTAAGGCAACGTGCCGGAGCCAATCACATTCTATTACCGCATATGTCGCGACACGGTGTCGGCCAGCCGGCTAGAGCTGGATGATTTTAGATCGAGTCACGACGTGATCCGCTCTAAAATCTGAATCCGCCGCCAAAACAATGAGATAGAGGGCGATTCAGACTTTAGGCTCACTCGTAAAGTGATCGAACCTAAGTCATCGCGCTCTAAACAGGCTGCACCTGATCCATGATCATGGCGGTAATTGTTGCTTCGCCCACCACAATGGCGTCCACCTTGGCTACGCAAACAAAGCGCCAGATCTGGCCGCGGCGCTTCTCCTTGGTCACGGTGATTCGGAGTTGATCGCCCGGGGTCACCGGCTTGCGAAACTTGGCACCATCGATGGACATGAAATAGACTATGGGAATGCCCGCCTCTGGCCCCAGCGTCGCAATAACCAGGGCCGCCGCTGTCTGCGCCATGCTCTCGACGATAAGCACGCCGGGCATCACAGGGTGACCAGGAAAATGCCCCTGAAAGAACGGCTCGTTCACCGAAACGTTCTTGATACCAGTGGCCGAATGGTCCTTGCGGATATCCACCATCCGGTCAACCAGAAGAAACGGGTAGCGATGGGGGATCATCGACAAAATCTGCTTGATGTCGATCATCTCCACATCCACGGGCGGAAGGTTCTGATCCGTCGCGTCGCTCATATTCTCTCGGGTCCCTGTGTCTGTCCTTTGCGCCCAGCCTGGGCGAGTTTGCGCAAGGTTACCACCTCGCGGAAAAAGCTCTTGGCATTTTGTGCCGGGGCACCCAGCACTTCCTCGCCCGCCAGCACATCCTGCATTACGCCCGACTTCGCACCGATCCGCGCCTTGTCGCCAATCTTCAGATGGCCAGTCAACCCGGCTTGCGCCGCGATCATGACCCCCTGGCCGATCTGGGTGGAACCGGAGACGCCCGCCTGCGCGACCACCACCGAATACGCGCCTATATTCACGTTATGGCCAATCTGCACGAGATTATCGATATGTACGCCAGGACCGATCACAGTATCCTGGGCAGAGCCGCGGTCAATCGTGCTATTGGCGCCGATCTCTGCGCCATCCCCGATCAGCACCCGGCCGAGCTGCGGCACAGGATAAAACTCGGTCTTGGAAATGGCAAAGCCGAACCCGTCCTGACCGATACGTGCGCCCGGATAGATCACCACCCGATCACCCAGAATGGCGTGGCTCAATGTTACCTGCGCGTGGATACGACAATTTTTACCGACAACCACACCCGGCGCCACATAGGTCAGCGCACCAATTGAACTGCCGGCACCAATTTCAGCTCCCGCGCCAATCACGGCTCCTGCGCCAATTTCGGCGCTAGGAGCGATGTTGGCTGAAGAATCGATCACCGCGGATGGATGCACACCAGCCTGCGGTGCAGGAAACGGGTAGAACAACGCCGAAACCTTGGCCCAGCCAACATAAGGCTCGGCAACGGCCAGCGCCACGCAGCCTTCTGGCAGCTTCCCAACGAAATCTGGATGCAAAATCACCGCTCCGGCCCTGGTTTTAGCCAGCAGCCCGGCATAGCGCCGGTTATCCAGAAAACTCACATCCCCAGGGCCCGCGCTTTGCAGCGGCGCCACGCCGGAAATCATCGTATCTGATGCATGCGCCTCAATGCCAAGCAGAGCGGCAATAACACGGATACTATATGGCCCGGTGCAAGAGAAAAACCGCTCGTCACCGGGTTTGTCAGTCTGCGTCATCGCTCAGGGGCCGGTACCATCGCCCTGATTATCAGGGGCGTTCACCTGCATGCCAGGCGTGACCACGCTTGGCGGCACCGTTACATGCGGCAGCAGCTTGTTCAGCTCCGTCACTGTCTCGTCGGTAATGTCGAACGCAGGATCATTCAACACCGCCTGCTCCCGGTGCAGCACCAGGTTCATGCCATGGGCTTGTGCCTCTTGCCGAACAATACCTGCGAGTTCCGCCTCGATCTGCTGAAGCGCTGCCTGGCCCGAGTTCTGAATCGCTTGGTTGCGCTCTTGGAACTTGGTCTGGGTCGCGGCAATCTCGTTCTGCAGATCCTGTTCTTTCTTTTCGAGCGCCGCATCGCTCTCTTTGCCGCGCTCTGCCATGATGGCCTGCTGCTCGGACTGGATTTTGGCGCGAGCCGCCTGTGCATCCTTAGCCAAAGCTGCCTGGCGCTTCTGAATCTCCGCCTGCACGTCCTGTGCAGCCGTGGATTTCTGCAGCACTTCCGGAACCGAGAGCACACCAATAACCGCCGTGGGCGGCGTCGCTTCAGCGGGCAGCGGCGGCAAATCCGGCACCTTAAATCCGGATGCCGCGGGCCCTTGCCCGGCGTCTGGCGCCTGCGCCGCCGGCGTAGGCCGCGGCGCCGCCACGGGAGCCGTATGCTGCTGCGCAGCCGGTGGCATGAAATACCCCGCGGAACCAGAGGTCGACTGGGCATGAGCCGCTGGAGCGGCTCCCAATGTCAGCAGCGGCAGAACGAGCGCATAGCGAGAAAAAGCGGACACTTAGAACCTCGTACCAAAAGAGATGCGAAATTGCTGAACCTGATCACCACGCTGCTTGACCAGAGGCTGCGCCAAAGAGAGGTTGATCAAACCAAATGGCGTATCCCAGGATACGCCGATACCCGCGCCCACACGCGGCGCGGAACTGTTGAGCAGGGTGGCTGTGCCAATCGTACGCGCCCCCCAGAGCGAACCAACGTCAACAAAGGCAAAGCCAGAAAGGCCAATATCTTTCGATACCGGCAGCGGGAAATGCAATTCGGTGGATTGAGTCCACATATACCGGCCACCAATCTGGCCACCGGAGCTGATGAGTTTGCCGCTGCTGCTATAGACCGGCTCGACATAGGGGCCGACACCGCTATCGGCGAAGCCGCGCAGATTGTCACCACCCAGGAAGAAGCGATCCTCGATTTTGTCCTGATAACCACCTAGATCGTGCAGATATCCAGCGGAAGCGGCGAGCTTAAGCACCCAGTCCGGGTTGCCAAACACACGTTCAAGCGGAATGTAGTAGGATATATCCGGGCTCACGCGGACGTACTTGGCGCCGCCGCCAAGCCCAGCGAGGTCGGTGGTAAAATCCATCAACAGGCCTGAATGCGGGTTTTGATCGTCATCCAGATAATCAAAAGTCAATGTTTGGCTCAATTGCGACAGGGTCGATTTGCCAAATTCACTTTGGATATAGATATTCGTGCTGCTGGCGGTCGGAATATTGTAAATATTGCGTTGGCTGACCGTATAACTGAAAGTCTGCTGCACATTATCGTTAAAACGGTAGCCAAGGCGGATATCCGCACCGATATTGCTCTCCGAATAGGAATAATTCTGGCTGGTCGCGGTATAAGAATTGGTGACTGTACGAAAGATATCCCAGCCGGCGATCAGGTTGCGGTCCAGGAAGTATGGATCGGTCATGCCGAGATCAATCTGCGTGCCGCGCTGAGCGATCGTCGCGTTAATGGAGGCGTTGATTCCGGTGCCGATGAAGTTGTTCTGGCTAAGGCCGGTATTCAGCAAAGCCCCCAGCGAGGTGGAGTAGCCGCCGCCCAGGGAGAGCTGGCCTGTTGCCTCCTCGGTGACGGCGGTGTTCAACAGCACCTGTTGCGGCGAGGAGCCGGGTGACGTCGTGATATTCACATCCTTGAAGAAACCAAGATTTTTGATGTTCTTGGTGGACTCATCAATTTTGCTCTGATTATAGGCATCACCATCGGCAACCGTCATCTCGCGGCGGATCACCTTGTCCTCAGTGCGGGTATTGCCTGTAATGTCAACGCGCTGAATCCATACGCGCGGGCCGTTTATGACATTCAACACAATATCAAGCGTGTGGTTCTTGGGGTCCGTGTTCACCTGCGGATTCACCGTGGCAAACGCGTAACCTAAGTCGAGGGCACGCTTGTTCAGGGCGTCCACACCCTCCTGCAGCGCATCTCCATCGAACCAATCACCTTTTGAAAGCGGCACCAAGCCGCGCAGCTCCGACCCCGGCAGATTGCGGATGCCAGAAATCACCTTGATCGAACCGACTTTGTAGCGCACGCCCTCGCTGAAGGTGTAGGTCAGGTAGAAGGATTTCCGGTCCGGGCTGAGATTGGCATTGGCGCCGAGTATCTGGAAATCAGCATAGCCTTTGTGGAAATAAAATTTGTGCAGCAGATATTCATCGTACTCGATCCGCTGCGGATTATATACGACCGCACCCGAGAGAAACCGCCACCACTCGTTCTGCCGGCTGGAAATCACCTCACGCAGGGTCGATTGCGAGAAATGCCGGTTCCCGATGAAGTTAATCCGGCTGATCTTGGTCACCGCCCCTTCATCGCACTGGAATACGACGTTCACGCGGTTGTCGGGCAGCTGGATAATGTTCGCCGTCACCTTGGCATTGTAATGGCCCTTCTTGGCGTAGGCATCAAGCAGCGCGCGCCGGTCCGCCTCGGCCGCCTCGGGCGTATAGACCGAGCGCGGTCTGAGGCTAACGGCGGCCTGGGCATCCTTGTCCGCCAGCGCCTTGTTGCCTGAAAACAGCACTTGGTTGACGAGCGGGTTCTCAACCACCGCAACATCCAAATCATTGCCGCTGCGCGTGATGTTCACGCTTTGGAACAGCCCGGTGGCGTAGAGCGTCTTTACAGATTGGCTGATTGTCTGCGGATCGAAGGGATCACCCGGCTGCACCACCATATAGGCTATGATGGTGCTGCTTTCGATACGCTGATTGCCGGTGACGTTGATGGCGGCGATGGTGCCACCGGCCGGAACCGCCGCATCCTGCGAGGTTGCAGCGAACGCCTTGGACTCGAGGCAAGGGGCGGCAAGCATGGCCGGCAACAGGCAGACAGACGCCAGAAGGGCGGAGCGCGGTTTTAGCAATCGAAATCTCCCAACCATGATCCCCGATACCGGGGCCTTGCCACCTCGCGGCGTTTGGCACGCGAAAGCCCACCGGGCAAGGTGCCGCCGCCGAAAGACGCGGCTTAAATTAAAGTAAATGTGCGAACCAGGCGAGCGCTCCCAGCCTCGTCAAGTCATTAAAGGTCACCAGCATAACCAAAGACAGGATTATCGCCACCCCCACACGCAGCCCCGCCTCGCGGGCTTGTTCGGGCACCGGGCGGCGGATCAGGAATTCGACAGCATAGAACAACAGATGCCCGCCATCCAGGATCGGAATGGGGATGAGATTCACCAGGCCAAGATTAATCGACAGCATGGCGATCAGGTTGATCACCGCCACCATGCCAAGTGCCGCCGCCTGACCGGATATCTGCGCAATGCCCAAAGGTCCCGCCAAATTCCGCAGGCCCTGATGATGTACGATCAAGGTCGCTATGCCGGAAAGCCATGTGGAAATCTGCTGGCCCGTCACCTGGAGCGCCGCCGCGATGGCCGGCCCCGGTAATAACCGCTTCAACGTTGAATTCGTGCCGATGACGCCAAGACGGCCGATCTCAGTGCCATCCATCGTGGCTTTCCCGACCGTTACCGGCAACGTCAGCTGCTGGCCCGCACGGTCAATGGTGAAATCCAACACCGAATCGGGATGGGTGAGGACGACCTGCTGCAAGTCGGAGAAGTTCGTGATTGGAGCGCCGCCGATGGCGACCACCCGGTCTCCAGCCAGCAAATGCGATTGCGCTGCTGGCGAGTTGGGCTGGATCTGGCTCAGCACCGGCTGGGTGATCAACTGTCCGGCGGTCATGAACAACCCTGCATAGAATGCCACCGCCAGCAGAAGGTTTGCGAGCGGCCCGGCGGCGACAATAGCGGCTTTGGAAGCTAACGGCGCCGCACCAAAGGAGCCGGGCTGGAAGCCCCGCGCGGTTCGCTCCTCGCCCCAGCCGCGCATTTTAACGTAGCCGCCAAGCGGGATGGCAGAGACCTGCCACACCGTGCCGGATTTGGCTTTGCGCTTAAAGAGAGGCGGGCCAAAACCAATCGAAAAGGTCTCAACTGTGACCCCCTGGCTGCGTGCGGCAAGGTAATGTCCCAGCTCATGGACGAAGATCAAAACGCCAATATCAACGATGAACGCGAGAACGGTACGCAACATATCCAGCATGTCAGGCAGCCTTTGCTTTTGCCAGCGCCTTTACGGCGGCGGCACGAGCGGCGGCATCCACAGCGAGAACAGTGGCCAGGTCTGGCACCGGTGGCGCGCCCAGCTCCTGCATCACCATCTCTACAATCCCGGCAATATCCAGGAAGCCGATCTTGCGATCCAGAAAGGCGGCCACGGCCACCTCATTGGCCGCATTCAGCACGGCAGGAGCCCCGGCACCGGCCATGAGCGCCTCCCGTGCCAGGCGCAGCGCCGGAAACCGCGTTTCATCAGGGGCATGGAATTCAAGCTTTGCCACTTGGGCCAGATCTAGCCGGGGCGCCTGCGTGGCGAGCCGCCGCGGCCAGGCAAGGGTATGAGCAATGGGGATGCGCATATCCGGGCTGCCAAGTTGCGCCAGCACTGAGCCATCACTGTAGCAAATCATGCCATGAATGATCGATTCCGGATGCACTAGCACTTCAATTTGCGTTGAAGATAACGAGAATAATCTCGAAGCTTCAATCACTTCCAGTCCTTTGTTAAACATCGTTGCGCTATCGATGGAGATTTTCGCCCCCATCGACCAAACCGGATGGCGTAACGCCGCCTCGCGGGTGATACCGCGCATTTCCTCTAGGCTGTGGTTACGAAACGGCCCGCCAGAGGCCGTAAGCACGATCTTCTCGACGGATTTCACGTTGCCATCCGCCAT
Organism: Pseudomonadota bacterium; assembly: GCA_021826425.1. Taxonomy (GTDB): domain Bacteria; phylum Pseudomonadota; class Alphaproteobacteria; order Acetobacterales; family Acetobacteraceae; genus Acidocella. The sequence goes on along the minus strand of JAKAZY010000049.1, from coordinate 5,895 downwards.
GGCCTGCAGGATGGCGTTGTGCTCAGAATCCACGGGCAACAGGGTGGCCCCCGCGGCCTCAACTTCGCGCAGAAATACATCCCCCGCAGAAACCAGGGATTCCTTGCTGGCGAAGGCGATGGTGCCTCCCTGGCGCACGGCTGCTAGCGTCGGCTCCAACCCGGCCGTGCCGGTGATGGCGCACATCGTCCAATCCGTCTTGCGCCCGGCTGCCTCCAACACCGCATCACGGCCGCCCGCGACCGAAAGGCCGGTGCCGGCCAGCGCCTCCCGCAAGGCGGGCAGCAGGGTTTCATCGGAAATCACAGTAATCTCAGGGCGGAACTTGCGGGCCTGTTCAGCCAACATCATCACGTTGCGCCCACCGACCAGCGCGGCTATTGCGTAAGCTGACGGATTTTCTCTAACCAGATCAAGAGTTTGCGTGCCAACACTCCCCGTGGAGCCAAGGATTGTCAGTCGCTTTAACCCCATAGTCCCATGCCTCCCTGCATACTGGCCGCAAGCAACGCCGCCAATGGAGCTGCCGTCAAAAACCCATCCAGTCGGTCAAACAATCCGCCATGGCCGGGAATCGTCCGAGCAGAATCCTTCACTCCTAGTTTGCGCTTGATCGCGCTTTCCAGCAAATCGCCCGCCTGCGCGACAAAGCTCAGTACCAACCCGACGCTAAAAGCATAACCCGAATCCCCCAGCGTGGCCGCCGCCAAACCAGCACCGCAAGCCGCTCCCAGCACCAGCCCACCCAACGCGCCGCTCCAGGTTTTACCAGGAGAAATCCGTGGTGCCAGCTTGGCCCCGCCCAATAATCGGCCCACCGCATATGCGCCAATATCTGTGCCCCAGATCACCAGAATCAGAAACGCCGTATCCGAAAGCCCAACCCCCGGCCGATGGCGCAGCCAGATCAGGCAGAGGCCACCAAGCCCCGCATAGGGCATACCGACCGCCGCGAAACGGCCGAACGCAAGCCATGTAATAAATGTTATAATTACAATAGATTGCAATCCAAACTGAAATCCAAAAAGCAACATTACGACCCATGCCAGCAGCTGCAACCCGCCAAGCGTCCACGTCTGGCTTAGCCTTGCCAGCCGGGCCCATTCGTGTCCCAGCCCGGCCATCGCCACCCCGATCAGCAAGCTCCACGCCAGCCCGCCGCGCCAAAGGCAGAACAAAGCCAGCGGCCCGAGCACCAATGCCGAAGCGACACGCAGGTACAGGTCCGACCAACGGCCATTTCCGGCCGGCCTCTCGTGAAACTCAGACAGGACGTGCACCAAACCGCCGCTCCCTGCCCGCATAGTCTTCCAGTGCATTGGCAAAATCTCCTGCGCAGAAATCCGGCCACAACACCTTGGTGAACCATATCTCAGCATAAGCGAGCTGCCAGAGAAGGAAATTACTCACGCGCTGCTCCCCGGAGGTACGAATAACGAGATCCGGATCCGGAATACCGGCCGTGAACAGGAAATGCGCGAAATTCTGTTCCGTCAGATCCTCTGGCTTTATCCCGGCTTCAATCGCCCGGCGTGCCGCGGTCACAATTTCTGCACGGCCACCATAAGAAAGGGCCAACACCAGGGTCATACGCTTGTTATTAGCCGTCTTACGCTCGGCTTCTTCAAGCTCTTGCGCCAAAGCCGCGCCGAAGCGTTCACGTTCGCCGATCACTTTCAGCCGCACGCCCTCGGCATGCAGCTCGTCCAGTTCGGAACGCAGGTAATGTTTAAGCAGAAATGTAAGATCCTGCACCTCGCCCGCCGGGCGTTGCCAGTTCTCGGAAGAAAATGCGAACAAGGTGAGATAGCGTACCCCATGATTCACCGCCGCCTCGATGACGCGGCGCACGGCCTTAGCCCCTTCGCGGTGGCCCGCCACGCGGGGCAAACCCCTGGCGGCGGCCCAGCGTCCGTTGCCATCCATGATGATGGCAACATGCAGCGGCACTGAATGGGAGGCGGCGTCTGCCATCAGACCTGCCGGATATCCTTTTCCTTCTCGACGAAACTTTCATCAACACGCTTGATATAGCCGTCAGTCAGCTTCTGCACCTGCTCGGCCCAATCGCGCTCCTCATCTTCGGAGATTTCGGACTTTTTCTGTAATCCTTTGATCTGCTCCATGCCATCCCGGCGCACACCGCGCACCGCGATGCGGGCGGCCTCGGCATATTTATTGGCAGCCTTCACCAGTTCGATACGCCGTTCCTCGGTCAGCACCGGCAACGGCACGCGGACGATCTGGCCATCGGGCTGCGGATTCAGCCCCAAACCGCAATCACGGATGGCAGCCACGGTGGAATTCACCATTGATCGGTCCCAAACCTGCACGGTGATCATCCGCGCTTCCGGTACGGCGATGGTGGCCACCTGGTTCAGCGGCATCATCGTTCCATAGGCTTCCACCTTCACCGGCTCCAGCAGCGCTGGGCTTGCGCGGCCGGTCCTAAGGCCAGAGAATTCCCGCCGCAAGGCCTCAAGCGCGCCATCCATCCGGCGGGTGAGATCGGTTTTGATCGCTTCAATATCGGCCATTTTTAAAGAACCTTCTTAGCTCTCGATGATACGGGTGAAGAGGCCCTCACCCCGCATGACGGCGGCAAAGGCGCCGGGCGCATGGATGTTGAAGACCAGGATGGGAAGTTTGTTCTCGCGCGCGAGCGAGATCGCAGCGGCGTCCATCACATTAAGGTCGCGGGCCAGCACATCCAGATAGGTCAGCTCCTCATAGCGCTTGGCATCGCTCACCTTGCGCGGATCGGCGGAATAGACGCCGTCCACCTGGGTGCCCTTCAGCATCGCGTCGCATTTCATCTCGGTGGCGCGCAGGGCGGCGGCGGTATCGGTGGTAAAGAAGGGATTGCCGGTGCCGGCGGCGAAAATCACCACCCTGCCCTTCTCCATATGCCGCTCCGCCCGGCGGCGGATATAAGGCTCGCAGACAGACTCCATGGAGATGGCGCTCTGTACCCGGGTCGGCACACCCATCTTTTCCAGCGCGGACTGCATGCCCAGCGCGTTCATCACAGTGGCCAGCATGCCCATGTAATCAGCCTGGGCGCGGTCCATGCCCGCCGCAGCCCCGGCGATGCCACGAAAAATATTACCCCCGCCGATCACCAGGCAAACCTGAACCCCCATGGCAACCACATCGCGCACGTCGACAGCAATGGCGTTCACGGTCTCCGTATCCAGCCCGTAGTCACGCTTGCCCATCAGGGCCTCGCCGGAAACCTTCAGCAGAACGCGCTTATATTCAGATGGGCTGGTCATGGAACGTCCTTATAGGAAGGGCGGCGCCAAGCAAAATGCCTGGGCCGCCCCATGGGTTAGCGCAAAGAAGACGAGGATTAAACCCCGGCGGCAGCTGCCACTTCGGCCGCGAAGTCGGAGACTTCCTTCTCGATGCCTTCGCCGAGGGTAAAGCGTACGAAGCGGGAAACTTTGGCTCCAGCCTTTTTAACCACGTCCTTCACCTTGCTCTCGCCGTCATGCACCCAGACCTGCTCCAGCAGCACCACGTCCTCGTAATACTTCTTCACACGGCCTTCGACCATCTTCTCGATGATGTTCTCGGGCTTGCCAGAGGCGCGGGCCTGCTCGGAGAGCACGTTCTTCTCGCGCTCCAGTGCGGCGGGGTCCACCTCGGCCACATCCAGCGCATCCGGGCGGGTGGCGGCGACATGCATGCCGATCTGGCGGCCCAACGTCTCCAGCGCCTCGTTGGCGTTGCCTTCCAGCCCGACGATAACGCCGATCTTGCCCAGGCCCGGCTTCAACGCGCCATGGATATAGGCGGCGGCAGTGCCACCAGACACGCTGATCACGGCCACACGGCGAACATTCATGTTCTCGCCGATGGTCGCAACCAGATGCACAGCCTCATCGGCCACATTGCGGCCGGTGCCGGGATAGGCGGCGGCCTTCAGAGCCTCCACATCCTCGCCGACATCCAGCGCCAGCTTGGCAACGGTTTCCACATAAGCCTGGAACGCCTCGTTGCGGGCGACAAAATCAGTCTCGGCGTTAATCTCGACCATGGCGACCTTGCCCGGCGCCAGCGCCACGCCAACCAACCCCTCGGCAGCCACACGGCCGGATTTCTTGGCGGCGGCGGAAAGCCCCTTCTTGCGCAGCCAGTCTATGGCGGCTTCCTTGTCGCCATTGGTCTCAACCAGCGCCTTCTTGCAGTCCATCATGCCAGCGCCTGTAGTTTCGCGCAGGTCTTTCACCAGGGCAGCGGTAATTTCGGCCATGTGTTTGCTCCTCATCACGTGTTTGCGCGGCACCCGGAGCGGGCACCGCGCGTTAATTCTTGAAAATCGCTCCGCCTCTCGGCGTGGCGGAAAATCAGCTCTCGGCCGGCAGTTCGTCCATCACCGGCTCGGCGGCGGCACCAAGATCAACGCCGGAGGCGCCCAGCTCAGCGGAAATGCCATCCAGCACCGCACCGGCGACCAAGTCGCAATAGAGGGTAATGGCCCGAATCGCGTCGTCATTGCCCGGAATCGGGTAGGTAACGCCCTCGGGGTCTGAATTGGAGTCGAGAATGGCAACAACTGGGATACCCAGCTTATTGGCTTCCTCGATGGCCAGCTTCTCCTTGTTGGTGTCGATCACAAACAAGATATCCGGCAGGCCGCCCATGTCCTTGATGCCACCCAGGGCGCGTTCCAGCTTCTCCCGGTCGCGGGTGAAGTTCAGGATCTCCTTCTTGGAGTAGCCATGCGCCTCACCGGCCAGCATCTCATCCATCTGACGCAGGCGCTTGATGGAACCAGTGATGGTCTTCCAGTTGGTGAGCATGCCACCCAGCCAGCGGTGGTTCACATAATATTGCCCACAGCGCTGCGCGGCGTCGGCCACGTAGTCAGCGGCAGCGCGCTTGGTGCCCACAAACAGCACGCGACCACCGGCGGCGGTCACGTCACGAATGGCCTTCAGCGCACGCTCCATCTGGGGAACGGTCTGTTGCAGGTCGATAATATGGACCTGGTTGCGTACGCCGAACAAATACGGCGCCATGCGCGGGTTCCAGCGGCGGGTGTTGTGGCCAAAATGCACGCCAGCCTCAAGCATCTGGCGCAGGGAAACATCAGGAAGTGCCATTGGCAGTTCTCTTTCCTATATCAATCCGGTTTTATCCTCCGCGGGGGAAGTATTCTGCCCAGAAGCTGGAGAGAACACCGGACCTCTAGGCTTGCGCCAGGAAAGGCCCCCACGTGTGAATTTGCCTGCACGATGCAGGCGCGCGCCCTATGGCGCATTCTGGCGCCAATTTCAACCCGGAACGCGCCAGGATGCATCCATAGACGCAAACGGGGCGAGCAAAGCCGCCCCGTCCGGTTCCGCCGATGCTACGAAGCTCAGAACCTGTACCCGATGCCAAGGCGCACCACCGTCGGGTCCAGCTCCGTATGCGCCGTAGCGAAGGCGCCATGGTTAAGATGTACGGCGGTATTGATGAATATCTGTTTCACGTCGAAATTCACGGACCAGTTGCCACCCACCGGCACATCAAAACCGGCATCAAGTGCCGGGCCAACGGCGGTGGAATAGCTGGTGGAAGACACACCCGCCGCCGGGCTGGTACCATAGAAGAACGCCACTGTTACACCTGCACCGAGATAAGGGCGGATCATCCCGATTTGTGCAAAATGATATTGTGCGGTCAACGTCGGTGGCAGCACCCAAACGGCACCGACCTTGATTTTGCCGACACCGCCACCCTCAACCCAGGTATTGTGGCGGCTGGTCGCAGCGATGAGCTCCAGCGACAAATGCGGGGTGAGGAAATACGACCCGTCAATTTCCGGGGTGATCTGGCTGCTGGCATGCACTTGCAGCCCTGGCACCGTGCCCACACCCGTCACCGTTACCGCACTGCCCAGGT
>JAKAZY010000048.1 GCA_021826425.1 Pseudomonadota bacterium | reverse complement strand
AGTAATATGCGGGCGGCGGCGGGGGCGAGTTGTAATAGACGGGAGGCGGAGGCGGGTAATAGGCTGGACCACCGAAGCTGAAAATAACCCTCGGTCCCTGCCAATCGTCGTCAGCCCTCGCGGCTTGCACACTGCCCAACAGAATGACGGCCACACCTGCCGCACTGAATATTGGTTTGAGTTTCATGGTCAACTCCTGCACTCCGGCGGCACGTACCGCCCTTACTGGATACAGTTGACATCAGACGCCCGGATTGTGCCGAAAGCACGCAATGTTTGCAGCAAAACAATGGCACGGAATAGCCTGCCATTAATATTGCCGATTCGTGGGTTTTCAGTGTTGGTCAAGCTACATGTAATCGTGCAATCGCTAGCCTTGCCATCGTGATGCCAATGTGAAGAGGCCTTGGGCCTTGCGGTCCAAGGCCCTATTTGACTCTCCAGCAGAGCTGAGGCCTGCACTCGCGGCCTCTCCTCGCCCTCCATCACTGCTGCTCGCTCGAAAGAATTATGAACCTACGTTGATGCAAAGCGGACGGAGCCAGCCGCATCAACGCTGGGGGTATGCTTGCCGCAACCTGACTCCGAGCAAAACTTTTCCTGGATCGGTAAATCCCTACTTCATTAGGCAGGGTCCGGCCACCGAAGGAGGATGGCTGACTTCACTGTTGATTCATGATTATGAAACTCTGATTTGTATACGACAAGGTGCAAATCCGATTCTGAGCTTCGGTAAGCCATCGCTCTATGCCCGGGCAGGACCGTAAGCTGCCGGCTCCACCAAATTGCTTTACCCTTGCGGTTGCAGCAGCGCTTGTAACGCACCCATGGCGAGGTTGAGCGGCGCGAATTCATCAGAGGGCTGACGGCCAAAACTGACGGAGAGGGTGGTGTTGAAGGCATTGCCATGGCCGTTCTGCCTGCTGACGTTCACGATAACGCCTTCACGGATGATGCTGGCGTTGGCGGTGCCGTACTGATCTGTCACCAGATAGCGTTGGCAGGGCAGATGAGCATTCTGCTAGACCAGCGCGCCTCCTAATGCGGCTCATCGGCAAATTTATGGACGTTGAGCTGTTCCAGAAGATAGCGTTCGTAAAACGGTTCGCTCTTGCCAACCCGGATCTTGTGCAAGAAATATTTTTCGAAGCCGACTTTCGCGAAATGCACCCATTTGCCTTGTGCCGCCCAATTAGCATTGCGTGGCGGAATTTGCGGCTGGGCAACGAAGGCCACACCACCATCGCCGAAATCGGCAAGGCAGATCGCATTCCAGCTCGGGCGGATCGTGGCCTCGCCGCCGCGCAGCAGGGCTCCTAGATTATGTGCCGTCGCCGTCACCATGGATTCGATCATAAAACCGGTTTTCGGCACGCCAACTGGCACGGGCGTCTTGCCGGTCGGCGGGATGGCGACGCAAACGCCGATTGAAAACACATTGGGAAACTTCGGATTGCGCTGGTGTGCATCGGCCATGATGAAGCCACGTGGGTTTGTCAGCCCCTCAATGCCGAATACTGCCTTCACGCCGCGGAAGGATGGCATCAGCATCGAGAACTTGAACGGCAGCTCATGGGCGGTCTTCAGGCTGGCATCCTCGTTCAACTCTTCCACGAGCATGTTTCCTTCGGTGACCTGCTTTACCTGCGCATTCGTGACCCATTTGACGTGGCGCTCGCGCAGCTCACTTTCCATCAGTCCTTTGGTGTCGCCCACTCCATCGAGCCCAAGATGTCCGATATAGGGTTCCGGGGTAACAAAGGTCATCGGCACCTTGTGGCGGAGCTTGCGTTTGCGCAGTTCCGTATCGAGGATGAAGGCAAACTCATAGGCCGGGCCGAAGCAGGATGCACCCTGAACTGCGCCGATCACAACAGGTCCCGGATTTTCGCAAAACGTTTCAAAGGCGGCATAAGCCTGCTCGGCATGGCCGGTTTCACAAATAGATTGAGTAAACCCCTGCGGCCCGAGCCCGGGAATTTCGTCAAAGGCAAGCTCCGGCCCCGTCGCGATCACGAGATAATCGTAGCTAAGTTGCTCACCACTCATCAGCTCCACTCTATTATCAGCCGGGTGCACATGTTTTGCGCCGTCGGTTAGAAACCGGATATTCTTCTTCGTCATTACTTTTGTTAGGTCGACCTCGATATCCTTGCGTTGCCGCCAACCCACCGCAACCCAGGGGTTGGAAGGATAGAACTGGTAGCAGGAGGACGAGCCGATAAGAGTGATATGATCCTCCTTGCGGAGCTGATCCGAAAGCTCATAGGCCATCAATGTCCCGCCAAGCCCGGCCCCCAGCACAATAATTTCAGCCATTTATGCATTTCCTCGAGGTTTTTCTATTGCCTTTATATGCTATTCTTCGTATATTCGCAATTATGAAAGTTAAGTCCGAACTCATGTACAATGCGGCCGACGAGGCGAGTGAGCTGCTTAAATCGTTCTCTAACCCGCACCGGTTGATGATTCTTTGCCAGTTACTGGAGGGTGAGCGTTCCGTCGGCGATCTTGCTGCGTTTCTTGACTTGCGAACCTCCACCGTGTCGCAGCATCTTGCCTTGCTGCGACGCGAAGCCCTGGTAGCCGCCAGGCGCGAGGCGCAGAGCATTTATTACAGCATCGCGAGCGCGCCTGCGCGCCGCATCCTGGAAACCCTATTCGAGCTGTTTTGTGCCCCGCACGATGCGTCCATCTGCGCCCCCGGCAGCTGAAGCCAACCATAGAAAGAGAGTTATTATGTTTCCTTTCGGCAAGAAGCACGATCTGCATGAATTCACCCCGCCGGCGCTGCATGATGCAATGGCGGAGGGGCGGGTGGTGCTGGTCGATGTGCGTGAACGCAGCGAGTTTGATACGGCCCGTATCGAAGGGGCCGTCAACCTGCCACTGTCACGTTTCGAACCAGCATCGATTCCAGCTGGCGAGATCGTCCTGTATTGCGGTGTTGGCAAGCGTTCGCGCATGGCGGCTGATCTATGCACCAAGGCAGGTGTAAAGGTTGTCGGCCACCTTGCTGGCGGACTATCCGCCTGGAGTGCGGCCGGTCTGCCCATCAGTTACGGCTGAGCAAGGAATCGCTGCCGTGTTTCCATTGCGCTGGCTACCGGTATTGGGCGGCCTCCTGTTTTGCCAAGGTGCACTTGGCCAGACGCCGAGCTTTACCGTTGCCAACACCATCATATCTGACCAAAAGGCGGTATTCGCTACGGTCGAGGCCGCACATGTCGTGCCCGCACGCGCGCGCATCGGCGGCACGCTGATCGGTTTTTCTGTGCAGGACGGTGACGCGGTCCAGGCCGGGGAGAAGATCGCGATGGTCGCCGATCCGGCGATGGCACAGCAGCTTAAAGCGCTTGATGCCGATATTTCCGTCGCCCAGGCGCAGCTCGTCCAGGCCGATATCGATTTTCGCCGTGCGCAATCGCTCATCCGCACCGGCGCTATCGCGCGCTCCAATTACGACCAGGCGCAGACTGCCGTTACCGTTGCTGCTAACACAGTAAAAGCAAAGATCGCCGCCCACGCGGCACTTGCTCAGCAGATCGGCGAGGGGGCCGTGCTTGCCCCCATTTCCGGCCGCGTGCTGACGACACCAGTGACGGCGGGCACCGTCGTGCTCGCGGGCGATACGGTCGCCAGCATCGCCGAGCAGAGCTATGTCCTGCGCCTCGACATTCCCGAGCGCCACGCCGCCTATCTTCATGTCGGTGATCCGGTGCGGCTTGATGAGAATGGCATGCCCGGCTTCGGCAGAATCACGCTGATCTATCCGCTGATCGCCAATGGCCGTGTCGAGGCAGACGCCGCGGCGCCCAATCTAGGCAATTATTTCGTCGGCGGGCGCGTCCAGGTCTGGGTTTATGCCGGGTCGCGCACAGGCATCATCATCCCGCAAAGTTTCATCGATACACGCTTCGGCCTCGACTATGCCGATCTGCGCACGCCTCAGGGAAATGCGATTGCCGTGCCGATCCAGCGCGGCGCACCGCAACCAACGCCCGGCCTGCCCAACGGTGTTGAAATCCTCTCCGGCCTGCAGCCGGGTGACGTGCTGCTTCCGCCGGGCAGCGCGCCATGAGCCTCGGCTTCTCTGGTACACTGACCAAGCGCTTCATCCGTTCGCCGCTTACGCCGCTCTTCCTCATCGCCGCACTGATGGCGGGGATTCTGGCGCTCGTCACCATCCCGCGTGAAGAAGACCCGCAAATCCACGTGCCGATGGTGGATGTGATGGTGAACACCGACGGGATGAAAGCCTCGGACGCGGTGGAACTGGTAACCAAGCCGCTGGAAGTGGTGCTGCGCTCCATCCCCGGTATCGAGCATATCTACTCGACCACGGTCGATAACCATGTCATGGTCACCGCCCGTTTCGTTGTCGGCACCAACGAAGACCACGCGGTGCTACTGGTGAACGACAAGATTCACGACAATCTGAAAAGCATCCCGATCGGCATCCCGCCGCCCCTCGTTGTCGGACACGGCATCGACGATGTGGCGATCCTCACCCTCACCTTGACGCCCAAACCAGACGCGGCGGCGCATTGGGATGCCGGCGCGCTCACCGATCTGGCGCAAAAACTGCAGGGCGAGCTGATCAAAATTCCCAATGTCGGCCTTACCTATATTGCAGGCGAGGACCCGGAACAGATCCGTATCGAGCCCGACCCGGAAAAACTCATGCTCTACGGCGTCACGCTGCAGCAGCTCGTCGCACGCGTGCAGGAGGCAAACGAGACTTTTTCGGCAGGCATGGTGCGCGACAACCAACAGATGCAGGGCGTGCAGGTGGGGCAGACGCTAAGCGGGGTACCCGATATTGGCCTGCTGCTCGTCACCACGCGCGATAATCGTCCCGTCTATGTGCGCGACGTCGCGAAAGTGGTCTTAGGCCCGGCGCCACAGGAAGAGCGGGTCTGGGCTTTCAACCGGCAGGGGAAGGGATGGGGCCGCGCACCTGCGGTTACGCTGGCCATCGCCAAAATTTCCGGCGCCAATGCGGTCAATGTGGCACAAGCTGTGCTGGCACAGGTGAAGACATTGCAGGGTCAGCTCATCCCTGGCGACATCAATGTCGAGGTCACACGCGACTACGGCCAGACGGCGACGCAGAAGGCCAATGAGCTGCTGTTTCATCTCAGCCTGGCCACGGTCTCGATCGTTCTGCTGATCGGCTTCACACTCGGCTGGCGCGCCGCCGGCGTCACTGCCGTGGTCATTCCGACAACCATCCTTCTCACCCTTTTTGCCGCCGAGATGATGGGTTTCACCATCAACCGCGTCTCCCTTTTTGCGCTTATCTTCTCTATCGGCATCCTGGTTGATGACGCCATCGTGGTGGTGGAGAATATCACCCGTCATTGGGCCATGAATGACGGCCGGCCGCGCATCACCGCCGCCATCGAGGCGGTGGCCGAGGTCGGCAATCCTACCGTTGTCGCCACCCTTACCGTCATCACCGCACTGTTGCCGATGTTGTTCGTCCGCGGACTCATGGGCCCCTACATGTCGCCGATTCCGGCGGTTGCCTCCGCCGCCATGGCCTTCTCCTTCTTCGTTGCCATGATCATCGCGCCGTGGATGATGATAAAATTTTCCGGCGGTGCTGGGCACACACATCCATCCGGTCTTGGCCGGCTCGGGCATTTCTACATTCGCCTCGCCAGGCCGATCCTGCAAACGCGCAAGAGGGCGCTGAGCTTCCTGCTTGTAGTCGGTATTGCCACAATCGCCGCCTGCTCGATGTTCTATTTCGATCTCGTTAAGGTCAAGCTGCTGCCCTTCGACAACAAATCCGAGCTTGATGTCGTGCTCAATCTGCCGCCCGGAAGTTCGCTGGAAGATACCGAACGCACGCTTTTTGCCGCCGCCCGCATCGCCGGAGGCGAGAAGGAGGTCACGTCCATGCAGCTTTACGCCGGTACGGCAGCGCCGTTCGACTTCAACGGCTTGGTGCGACATTATTACACCCGCTCGTCACCCGAACTCGGCGAGTTGCATATCGTGCTCGTCAACAAGGATAAGCGTTCGCGCCAGAGCCATGTCATCGCCGAAGATCTGCGCCGCCAGCTTAATGCCGGCATCACCTTACCACCCGGCGGCGTTATCAAAGTGGTGGAAGTGCCGCCCGGCCCGCCGGTCATTGCCTCGCTACTGGCCGAAATCTACGGCCCGGACCAAGCTGTGCGCCTTGCCGAAGCCGAGCGTATAAAAGCCATTTTCAAATCCATCCCCTTCATTGTTGATGTGGATGACAGCTACGGGTTGCCGCCGCCGCAGCTCCGCCTCACCGTCAACCAGGACGAGCTCGAATATTTTGGCGTCCAGCAAGCGGATGTGAACGAAACCATCCGCGACCTCTTCCTCGGCAAGGGTATCGGCTATTCCTATCGCGGGGAAGATCGCCCACCGCTCGAAATCGCCATTGGCTTGCCTAAATCCGGGCTCGCATGGAATGATGCCATCGCCTCGACACCCGTGCCCGCCAACGTGCTGCCGGGCCAACGCAATGTCGTCGAGCTCGGCCAGCTCGTCAGTGCCAATACCGTTCCTGGTTCACGCACGATCTTTCGCCGCGACGGGCATTTCGTTGACATGGTAACCGGCGAGCTCGCTGGCAAATTTGAATCCCCCATCTACGGCATGTTCGCAGTGGATAATGCCATCGCCAAAGCGAACTGGGGGAGCTTGCCCAAACCACAGATCCGCTTCGTCAGCCAGCCCAAGAATGAAGCCAAGCCCTCGCTGTTGTGGGATGGCGAATGGCAGATCACCTATGTCACCTTCCGCGATATGGGAATCGCTTTCGGCGTTGCCATTCTTGGCATCTACGTGCTCGTCGTTGCACAGTTTAGCTCATTCAAGCTGCCACTCGTCGTTCTGGTGCCAATCCCCCTTACCCTCATCGGCATCATGCTCGGACATTGGCTGCTCGATGCCGATTTCACCGCCACCTCCATGATCGGCTTCATTGCTCTGGCCGGAATTATCGTGCGCAACTCTATCCTGCTGGTTGATTTCATCCGCTGCCGCCAGGGTGGCGGCAGGCCGCTGCGCGAGGTGCTGCTGGAGGCTGGTGCCATTCGCATCAAGCCGATCTTGCTCACGGCTGTCGCCGCCATGATCTCGGCTGCAACCATTCTCACCGATCCTATCTTTCAAGGCCTCGCCACGGCCCTGCTATTCGGTCTTGCCTCCTCCACCTTGCTTACCGTGCTCGTCATCCCGGCCATCTACGTTGTGTTGCGCGATGATGGGCATCCGGCATCCGACCAACACAGGCGATAAAATCATTCTACAGGACAGGCAGCATCTCATCACAGACATGAACCGCGCATGGAAAATACCGCGCCAAGGTGCGCCGATGGTGTAGAAGGGCTTTCATGCTTTGGCTGAAGGCGCACTCGGCGACCAGGCGCTCGATAATAATAGCAACGAACTGACCGCTCTGGCCATAAGCGCCGCGTCACGCAGATTCCCATGCATTGCATATCCTGTACGGATTGCCAACAAACTCGGCATCAAACAGGAGAAAATCCTCAAGGCCATGGGCGTGGTCACCCGTATAGGTGCCGAACCGAACGTGATGTGCGCGGCACAGGGACAGGAAGCGTTTGATCAACTCAAATCGGCCGGGGTAAGCAGCATGGCCACTGAAATTTCCGGCCACCAGCTATCTGCATCGGTTGACATAAATCATAGCGCCGCACTTCGAGCGACCTAAAACCAAACAGGCAGCCGACCATCTCGATTTGTCTGATGATAGACAATCTATACATGAAGCACCAAGGATTCCCGATGACTGCGTCCATTGAAGAACGTCAACCAACCCCCTGCCAGCCAGGTCACCCCATCGCCTTCGGCGCCTGCCGCGCGGTCACCGTGACCTCTGTGTCCGAGATCGGTTGGCGGGATACCGGAAAACTCATTGAAGACATTGAGGCCAATGGCGGTCCGTCCGCCTGCCAATGGGGGATGCGTTTCGACTATGACAACGCGGCGGGAAGTTGTTCTTTGGTGGAGGTGGAGGGTCTGAATGGCAAGATGATTCGTATTTTGCTCGATGCCGGCTGGAACCGGGACTACATGGCAGAGCGCTTCCGCGCCACCGGGGTTGACCGCATGCTCACCTCAGGCGAGATCGACTTTCTCTATCTCAGCCACGAGCATCTGGATCATTTCTGGGGGATCGAAGCGGTTCTCTCCCTGGCACCGGAAATCACCATTCTGGCACCTGGCACCTTGAGCGAGGAGGCAATGGCCTGGCTGGCAGGAGGATCTTTTCTTCAAGCCGGCATCACTAACCGGACCCCTCACCGGGGCAAGCTGGTTCTCCTGCTTCCCGGAGGTGTTCATCGGCTGGCTGAAGGGGTTGCCTCGGTCACCTTCGACATGCCGTTCTGGCTCGACATTCGCGGCGAGCAATCGCTCTACTTCAACGTCGCTGAGGAGGGGTTGGTCTGCGTCGCTGGCTGCTGCCACCAGGGGGTGATCAATCTGGTTGACTACGCAGTGGACAACCTGGAAGGCGGGAAAAATCTTTGCGGTCTGTTCGGCGGGCTGCATATCGCTCCGCTCGGTCCAATGACCGATGAGCAGAGGGAGACGGTGAAGGCGCTGGCGAAATACGGCTTCCGTAAAATCGCCGCCAATCACTGCACTGGGGCGCCTGCGATCGCCTTGATGCATGAGCTCGGTTATCCAATGGTCGCAGGCAGCGGCAAGGATGGCTCTCAGGGCATTGACCATGTCGGCAACGGAGACACGGTGAGGTTCCCATAGGCGGCATAATGCCGTTTAAGCCAAGCTGAACTGATGGTATCGGTGTTGGGCGAATATCCAAGCGAAACTTCGAATCTTGGTTTTGCCAGGGCTTCTACCCAAACGACAAGTGCCTCTATCCGAGCGAGTTTAATCCAAGCTTCGCTGCTAGCGCGCCGAGCATGGTGAAGAGTGCGACGCTGCCCATCTGCCAGACCAGCACCATCATCATAGTGTCCGCAGCATGGAACAGCGGCAGTACGAGTTCGGCAGCGGCGGCGGCGGCCATGGTGCCGCACAGGCAGGCATGAGTAGGGCGGAACTTGGCACTACGGCGCAGCAGCCACACCATCGCCGCAGCGGGGACCAGCGCGGTCATGGTGATGGCGGGCACGCACAGCCAGTCAGCATGCAACACAAGCGCGGCGCCGTTTGTTTGCACCGAGAGCACAAAACACTGCCGCCCCAACTCAGCCAGCCATACGAGAAAGGCCGCCACCGGCAAGAAAAGTTTCCACGCCGGCTGGTCCGGCCGGCCGGCGCAGAAGGCCGCATAGGCGGAAACCACCGTCGTGGCCGCAGCCAGCCCTTCGGCTAGCATGAAACGCGGTTGCACCAGCAGGTCGGCAATGTCCGGACGCGGCCCCATCATCAGCACGACGGCCGCCAAAACCGGTAGGGTGACCAATAGCCAACGCGCCACCAACGTGCCTGGTGACGGCAGTCTGCGAACCGGCGCCACGTCCCGCGCCAACTGCGCAATTAAATCCTCAGTTCTCATCTGCGCCCCCCTTCAGGGCCTGTTTCAGCCGCTGCACGGCTCGGAATGACGCCACTTTCAGCGCCGCCACGCTCATCCCGGTTTCGGTCGTGGCCTCCTTCAGTGAAAGCTGGCGGATTTTGAGCAGCCCGAGCACATGACGGTCACGCTCGCCCAAACTGGCCAGCGCTTTTTGCAGTCCCGCCTGCTCAGCGTCATGCTCTTGTGTCCCATGCGTCATCAATGCGCTGGTATCTGCGGGCATGTCTTCAAGCGCGGTTTCGTGGCCGGCGTGGCGCTGGCGGCGGCGGCGGATTTCCGCGCCGCGCAGTTTAAGAATGCCGAACAGGAAAGGCTGCACGGGGCGCGCTGGATCGTAGAGATGGCGGCTCTGGTGCAAGGCCAGAAGCGTTTCCTGCACCATGTCTTCAATGTCGGCGGTGCTGGAACCGGGCCAGCGGGCCCTCGCCCTGCGGCGCAGCCAGGGTAATGCTTCAGTCAGCAGGGCGGCATAGGCGCGCTGATCCCCAGCCTGTGCCGCCGCCATCCATATCCGCCAATTGGAATCTTCCTCAGCCATCCGCCCTCTCGCTGCGAGCGATTCTACCGGCTGCCCCGTTATCTGCCAATTGGAGAGGGTGCTACTCATCGGTCCGCGCCAGTCTGGCACGCAGCCGCGCCAGCGTGGCCGGCAGGTTGATCCGCGCCGTGCTCAGAACTTCAAGCCGTTCATCTTCCAGCGGATCGTCTGGCGCAATAGCGGCGGCATGACGGGCCAGCCTCGCATCGCGGCGGCGCAAAAGCGCCGCGATCTGGCGGCGGTAGAGCATGAACAGGGCGCCGAGCGCCCGGTTGACCGGTTTGGGGCCAGGGGCGGCTGACCAGTTCATGCGCGGCAATTGTTCGATCAATACTTCTGCCGGTGTAAAAACATCCGCCGTGACCCATAGATTGGTGGTGAACATGCGAGCCGGGCGGCCGGTTTGGTCCAGCCCGATGGCGGCGACATGGGTTAGCCTGTTCTCAGCGTCACGCAGAAAGCAATGAATATGCCCGCTTTCCACCTTGCCGCGATGGGCGTGGAAATAATATTGCGCATTCGTTTCCGGGTCGCGCACATCGTCGGGCGGGTAATGCTCCAGCGCCAGGAAGTCGGCGCCGTCCAGCAGCGTGGTGACGATGTTGCGCCCCGCATTTTCCATCTCAGCCAGAGATGAGACCAGTTCGACAGCGGCTTGGGCTTGTTCCTCAAAGCGTTCCATCAGAACCTCGCCGTGACAGAGGTGAGCCAGACGGGGGAGGCGTTGGTGAGCAGGGTCTCGAGCGGATGATCAAGCCCCGTGAGCATCAGCAATGACACCGCCACCAGCCCGCCGCCGAGCAGGGTTTTCCCGGTTCTGCCAGCCCCCATCATGCCGCCGCGCAGGCGCTGCAGCGTGGCGCGGGAGAGGATGCCCAGCCCTAGCAGCGGCAGGGCCGTGCCAATGCCAAAAGCCAGCATTACTGCCAACACCTGCGCGAAATCCTTCCCCTGAGCAGCAAGCAGGGTCGCGGCGCCCAGGGTTGGCCCGGCACAGGGCGTCCAGATGCTACCGAGCAACAGCCCGATGCCGAATTGCCCGCGCCAGCCTGTGCCCGTCCGGCCGCCAAACCGGTTATTCATCCAATTGCCGAACGGTCCGGCCGCCGTTGCGAGCCATGTTTGCGCGCGGGGAATGAGTAGCAACAGGCCGAGCGCCAGAAGCAGCGCCGCCGCCAGAAACCGGAAGGCGCCAAGGTTCAGCCCCAGCGAGAAGCCAAGTGTCGCGGCAAACACCCCCAACGCGGTAAAGGCCAGAGCCACGCCGCCCGCCAGAGCCAGCGGGCCAGCTTTGTGCGCCGAAGCTGCAGCGCCCAATACCAACGGTAGTACGGGGACAACGCAAGGCGAGAGCGTGGACAGCAACCCTGCCAGCAATGCGAAACCTGCGGCGGCGAACATGGCTCAGCCCTTCACAGCATAATTCAATAGCCTCTCGATATCGGCCTTGGAGGTGATACCGGTCACGCGCGCGGCTTCCGTGCCGTCGTGGTAGGCAATCAGCGTGCTTTGCATCTGCACACGCAATTGCCGCACCACGGGCTTCTGCGCATCAAAATCCACATCTAGAATTTCTACCTTCGCGTAGCGCGGGTCGGTTTCTA
Organism: Pseudomonadota bacterium; assembly: GCA_021826425.1. Classification (GTDB taxonomy): domain Bacteria; phylum Pseudomonadota; class Alphaproteobacteria; order Acetobacterales; family Acetobacteraceae; genus Acidocella. The sequence continues at coordinate 1,147 of JAKAZY010000048.1, read as the reverse complement.
GGTCCCTCAAAACTTCTTGCTGCGCCTTGCAGGTTGGGCACCAGCTCGCCTCAACATGTACCACCAACGGCGTGCCGTTCTGCAGCGCCGCGTTGTAAGCAGCCTGGGTATATGGCTGGATGGTGGCGGCGCGGGCGGCAGGCGCGGTGAACAGGGCAATGCCACATAAGGCGCTACGTAAAGCGTGGCGGGTCATGGTTTTTCTCCGGGCAAAGGAAAGGACGCGGGATATTGCCCCGCGTCCGGGAGCCACTAATTGGCCTTGCACTTACCCGCGCAGGCGCCGGTCTTGCCCGCGCAAGCGGCCGTTTTACCCGCACACGCGCCGGTTTTGCCGGCACAGCTGGACGTGCTTTGCCCGGCGCAAGCGGCGCGAGCCAGCATCGGTGTGGTGGCGGCGACAAGCCCGCCGAGCGAAACAGCGGCACCCAGAGTGAGTATGGAGGCTTTGAACTTCATTGCGGATATCCTTTTTCAGTGGGGCGGCGCCGGACCATCCGAATGCCGCTATGAAGATGTTCGTGTTCAGGCGCGGCAAGGTTACAGGGGGCTTGAATATTTTTTCATCGCCCCCGAATTTGCCGCCATGAAAGCACACGATGTCTTCGGTTCTTGCTGAGGCAGCCCATCTGCGGATTGGGCTGTCACTCGGTCTGCTGGCACTGCTGGCAGGGGCAGAGACGGCTTGGCCGCGCCGGGTGCGCACACAGCCAAGGTTGCGCCGCTGGCCCGGCAATCTCGGCATCGCGCTGGTGGATGCGCTGACTATGGCTGCTGCATGCGGACTAGAGCCGGATGATTTTAGATCGAATCACGACGTGATCCGCTCTAAAATCTGAATCCGCCTCTAAAACAATGAGATAGAGGACGATTCAGACTTTAGCCTCGCTCGTAAAGTAAGCGAGCCTAAAGTCATCGCGCTCTAGCGCCTGGCGCCCGAAGACGATCCGCCTGGCAAAGCCGCCGAAAACTCTCCAGACTCGAATAAGCAATGTCTTCATCTTGAAAATCAGGAGCGTTAGGAGTGCTTACGCCATAACCATAGATGATGCGGTTGGGTTTGGTGAGCATCATATCGTCTTTGCTTATCGAAACCCCCGCTCTGCCATTGAGGTATAATCATTTTAATTTAAATCCCGTACGGTCT
>JAKAZY010000047.1 GCA_021826425.1 Pseudomonadota bacterium | reverse complement strand
CGGGCCTCGCGCCAGGCGGAATCCAGCTCCTCCTTGGCGCGCGCCACTTTCATGCCGCGCCCGCCACCGCCCGCCGCCGCCTTGATCAGCACGGGGTACATGATCTTATCCGCGACCTCATGCGCTTCCTCCAAGGAGGCCAACTCACCCGGTGAGCCTGGCACCAGCGGCACGCCCAGCGCCGCCATGGTGGTCTTGGCGGTGATCTTGTCGCCCATCATGCGGATATGCTCAGCCGTGGGGCCGATGAACACCAGCCCGTGCGCCTCGACCATTTCGGCGAATTTCGCGTTTTCGGAGAGAAAGCCGTAGCCGGGGTGAATCGCCTCCGCGCCACTGATGAGTGCCGCTGAAATAATCGCCGGCATGTTGAGGTAGGAATCCCGTGCCAAAGCCGGGCCGATGCACACGCTTTCATCGGCCAGGCGCACATGCATGGCCTCGGCATCAGCGGTGGAATGCACGGCGACAGAGGCGATGCCCATCTCGCGGCAAGCCCGGAGTACCCGGAGCGCGATTTCGCCGCGATTTGCGATCAGGATTTTCTTGAACATGTCAGCAGGCCGATCCTGTGAGAATGGCCCGGGGCCGAAAGACGAACCATGCCACGTGTCTATGCCCCGGGATGAAGTTTTACCGGTTTCCGGCGGAAAACCGCCTATTCCAAGATCAGAAGCGGTTCGTCGAATTCAACCGGCGAGCCGCTGGCTACCAGAATCTGCTTCACGGTCCCGGCACGCGGAGCCTTGATCTGGTTGAAGGTCTTCATCGCCTCGATCAGCAAAAGCGTGGCACCGGCCTCCACCGTCTGGCCGACGGAAACATACGGCGGCGTGCCAGGCTCGGCGGAGAGGTAGGCGACACCCACCATCGGGGATTTCACGGCACCTGGGTGCTTCGCGGGATCGGCGGCGGGGGCGACGGCCGGCGACGGCGCCGGGACGGAAACCGGGGCCGGCGCAACCGTTGGTGCCACGACGGGGACGGTGACCGGTGCTAAAATCCGGGCGAGGCGGACCTTGCGGTCACCCTCTTCCAGCTGGATCTCGGACAGCCCGGTTTTATTCAGCAGCGCCGCGAGCTCCGCAAGCGCCTTCGGGTCGAAAGAAAGGCTCATTGTTCGTCTTCTTCCAGAATTTCAGACAAGGCAAGCAGAGCAAGCCTATAGCCCGCAAACCCGAGTCCGCAAATCACACCGGTGGCCGCATGGGAGACATAGGAATGGTGCCGGAAGGCTTCGCGCTGGTGGATGTTAGAGAGATGCACTTCGATGATCGGGATATCAAGGGTTTTCAGCGCGTCCATCAAAGCCACAGAGGTGTGGGAGTAGCCCGCGGGGTTAATGATCAGCCCGGCGGCGGCATTACCCGCCTCCTGCACCCAGTTGATCAGCTCACCCTCAAGGTTGCTTTGCCTGAAATCTATGGCCAGCCCGGCCCCTTCCGCTACCTCGGCGCAGAGGGTTTCAAGGTCGTCCAACGTGCCGTGCCCATATATGTTGGGCTCTCTCGTGCCGAGGAGATTGAGGTTCGGTCCGTTCAGGACCAGGATGAGCGGTGCTACCATGGTGCCGGTTGCGGTAGCATAGTGCCCGCGCGCCGCCAAATTTGCATATGCATTATTCATTAAATACCAATCCGGCATCGCCACGAGCATTTTTTTGTCTGCCCGGCGTGAAGTAAAAACTGTCTTCTTATCAATCAGTTGAATTGAAACTCTTTGACCCGCGCGCTGGCCTGTATGCGGGTATGACCGCCTCGCGTTCTGGCTCGCCTTGCGGGCGCTGGGCTGGCAGCTGATAATATGGCCATGAGCCAAACTACTGAGCAGATTACACTGAGCGTTAATGGCGAGTCGATGCAGGTGCCGACGGGCACTTGCGTCGCCGGGCTGGTGGCGATCATGGAACTGGACACGCGCAAGCTGGCGGTGGAACGCAATCTCGAGATCGTGCCCCGCTCCCAATATGCCGCAACAATCCTGGCGGCCGGGGATGCGCTGGAAATCGTACATTTTGTTGGAGGCGGCTAGTGTCCTGCCCCTGAAATCCGCTGTGTTTCACAGCGGATGAAAGGGATCAGCAGGCCACTTTAAATAAAGGGCGAAGTGTCCCGCGAAAGGAGATATTTTAATGCCACAACCTTCAGAATTGGGACACTAGGATTATGGACGGCATTCCTCATACCGCTGACGGTTGGACCGTAGCCGGGCGGCATTTCTCCTCCCGGCTGGTGGTCGGCACCGGCAAATATAAAGACCTTGAAACCACCACCGCCGCCATCGAGGCTTCCGGCGCGGAAATGGTGACCGTGGCGGTGCGCCGGGTAAATCTTTCAGACCGCAACGCCCCGATGCTGCAGGATTTCGTGAGCCCCCAGCGTTACACTTATTTACCCAACACCGCCGGGTGCTTTACCGCCGACGAGGCCGTGCGCACGCTGCGCCTAGCGCGCGAGGCCGGTGGCTGGAACCTAGTGAAGCTGGAAGTGCTGGGCCCCCCCCCCACGCTGTACCCGGATATGGCCGCGACCCTGCTGGCCGCCGAGGCGCTGATAAAAGACGGGTTCGAGGTGATGGTGTATTGCGCCGATGACCCGGTGGCGGCGAAGCGGCTGGAGGATATGGGCTGCGTTGCCATCATGCCGCTAGGGGCACCGATCGGCTCCGGGCTTGGCGTGCAGAACCCCGTTATGATTCAGACGATTATCGAGCAAGCGAAAGTGCCGGTGCTGGTGGATGCCGGGGTGGGCACGGCATGGGACGCCACCTATGCCATGGAGCTGGGCTGCGACGCGGTGTTGGTGAATTCCGCCATCGCCATGGCGGGCGACCCGGTGAAGATGGCGGTGGCGATGAAACACGCCGTGGTGGCGGGAAGGCTGGCCTATGAGGCCGGGCGGATGCCACGCAAGACATACGCCATCGCCTCCTCCCCCATGAGCGGGCTTATCCGCTGAAGGTTGCCCTGCGCCTCGCCCCCGAGATTGGTGCCAATTTCCTGGCACCTTATTTCGTGTACGAAGCGCTTGATGGCCGGTATGGCGATACGCACGCGCTGATCGCCTCGGCCTTGCCGCCGCTTTTATGGAGCGGCCTTGAGCTGGCCAAAACCAGACGGCTGGACGCGGTTTCGGTTATCGTCGTGGCCAGCATTGTCTTCACCCTGGTGGCCACGGCCATGGGCGGTTCGGCGCGGCTTATCCAAATCCGCGATGCGCTGGTAACCGGCGCGATGGGCGTGCTGTTCCTCGCTTCGCTGCTGATGCAAAAGCCGCTGATTTTTTACCTCGCACGCGCCACTTCCGCCCGGAACACCGAATCCGGCGCGGCACGGTTTGAAGCGATGTGGCAAAACCCCGCCATACGCCGGATTTTTCGGTTGATGACGGCGGTGTGGGGGGTTGGGCTGATTGTGCAGACGGCGGTGCTGTGTTTTCTGGCCTGGGTTTGGCCGATCAGCCGCTACCTGCTGCTGGGGCCGGTTATCGGCTACGTTATATTCGGCCTGCTGCTGCTCTGGAGCCTCTGGTATGGCGCCAAACACAAGGCGCTGGCCGCTCTACCGGTGCCGTTCAACCGTGAGGAAATTACTCCTTCAACCAGACCGCATCCTTGATCTGCGCCACGAATCCGGCATGGGCCTCGCGCTGGGCATCCGTCAGCTCAATGCGGCGCGGGATGCGCTGAACCGGGGCTGCGTATTGCGCGAACGCAAGAGACGCCTCGCTCTCCAGCACCAACCCGCGCTGGCGGCCGCCGGTGAGTTCCACATACACATCCGCCAGCAGCAGACAGTCCAGCAGGGCATTATGCGTGGTGCGGGCGGAGAGGTCGATCTCGAAGCGCCGGCACAGCGCATCCAGGCTGTTGGGCATGCCGGGAAAGCGCTGCTTGGCCAGCACCAGCGTGTCGATCATCCGGGATTTATCCAGCGCAGGCCTGCCGATCCGCTCCAGCTCGGCCGTGATGAAGCCGAAATCGAACGGCGCGTTATGGGCGATCAACGGAGAGTCACCAAAGAATTTCAGCATCTCCTCCGCCACTTCGGCGAATTTGGGCTTGCCCTCCACATGCGCGCTGGTGATGCCATGCACCCTGGTGCTGTCTGAGGGGATGTCGCGTTCAGGGTCCAGCAGCGCATAAAACTGCTTGCCGGTGGGCAGGTCATTTTCCAGCTCAATGGCGGCGATCTCGATCACCCTATCGCCGGTGAGCGGCTCAAAGCCTGTGGTCTCGGTGTCGAACAAAACTGCACGGCTCATAACCCCAGCTCCTTAAGGATGGCTTGCACCTGCGCCTCGGTTTCTTCCAATGCGCCGCTGGTTTCCACCACATAATCCGCCTTGGCGCGTTTTTGTGAATCCGGCATTTGCCGGGCGATAATCGCCTCGATTTCCGCAAGGCTGAGCCCGCGCCGCTGCACCCGCGCAATCTGGGTTTCACGCGGGCAGGAAACCACGACCACTTTGTTAAAATCAGCTTGGCGGTTGGTTTCAAGCAGCAGCGGAATGTCCAGCAACACGGCGGCGCTGCCCTTGGCCTCGGCATCGGCAATAAACCGCGCCTGGGCGGCCCGGACCAAGGGGTGCATGATGGCTTCCAGCGCGCGCATTTTGGCCGGGTCGGTCAGCACGATGGCGCGTAGCTGCGGGCGGTTCAGCACCCCATCCTGCACTATGCCGGGAAAGGCTGCGGCAATGGCGGGAATGGCGCCGCCGCCAGGGGCTTGCAGGCGGTGCACCTCATCATCGGCGTTAAAACCAGGCACGCCACGCGCCGCGAACATGCCCGCCACGGTGGATTTGCCCATGCCGATACCGCCGGTGAGGCCAATCCGCATCATCCGGCGGCAATCCTGTAGAGTTCTTCATCCACCACCGGCCGCACACCAAACCAGGCCGCAAATCCCGGCACCGCCTGATGCAGCAGCATCCCCAGCCCCTCGACCGGCTTGAGGCCCCGTGCTTTGGCTTCGGCCAGAAGCCGGGTTTCCAACGGCGCAAACACAATATCCGCCACCGTAAGGCCGGGGGCAGCGCAAGAGAGGTCCATCAGTAGCGGTGGTTCATGCGCCATGCCGAGCGAGGTGGTGTTGATAAGCAGCGCGTAATCGCCAAGGGCCGCCTCGCGGTTCTCCCAGGGGAGCGTTTTGGCGGGGGGCAATGCCGCCGCCAGCGCCGCCGCGCGCGCCAAGGTGCGGTTGGTGAAGGTGATGTCCGCCCCTTCATCCTGCAGAGCAGCCCCAATGCCACGCGCGGCACCGCCAGCGCCCAGAATCAACACCGGCCCGGCGGCCGGATTCACCCCATGCGCGCGCAAATTGGCGATGAAACCATAGCCATCGGTATTGCGGCCCTCGATTCCCGCTGGCGTGAACAGCAACGTGTTCACCGCCCCGGCGCGGCGGACGAAATCATCTACCCGGTCGCACAGGGCAAAAGCCGCTTCCTTATGCGGAATGGTGACATTCACCCCCGCGAATCCGGCCTTGGCCAAGGCTGGCACCACAGAGGCGAAATCTTCCGGCTTTATCGGCAGCGGCAGATAAGCGCCGTCTATCCCGTGGCGCTTCAGCCAGGTGCCGTGGATTCGGGGGGAGCGGGAGTGGGCGACCGGCCAGCCGGTGACACCGGCGAGCCGGGCTGAACCGGTGAGGAGTCGCATGCGCCAACACCACCACGGCGCATGGCACTTGCCAAGAGCAGAAGCAGCAGCAACGGCACCAGATGCGCATAGGCCGGGTGCCAGGGCAGCAGCCCAGGGCCGAACCAGGCAAGGAAGAACAATAGCGGCTCCGCGGCCTTGAATCCGCCTTGCGCCAAGCGTTGTTCCACCAGCAAAGCCACGGCCAGGCTGGTGCCCAGCAGATCATACACATGCAGATAAGGGCTGGCCAAAGCCGAGAGGATGAGCATGGCCGGGACCGAGCGCATGAACAGGCCCGCCAGGATGCAGGCAAGGCTAACCAAGCCTTGAGCGGCAAAGGCGGCATGGAGCCCCGCCAACGGCTTGATGGTGGCAAACACGCTGATAAGCCCGCCCGCGAAATCCTTGGGCTGGCCGGTGAGCAGCACATTGCTCATGATCGGGCTGGTATAATGCAAGAACCCCGCCCAGGCGGCCGGGCCGAAGGCCCAAAGCGAGCCCCCCGCCAGCGCCAACGCCGCCAGCGCCGCGTAGCAAAACGCCAAGGGTGCCCGGCGCAGCAGATAAAGCGGCAACACCAGCCCTAATTGCGGCTTGAAGCTGGCCATGCCGATGAGCACACCCCCCAAACGCGGGCGGTTTTGCACCAGCAATAGCCCCCCGCCGATGAGTGCGGTCATCAGCGCCGCGTTCTGGTGCTCCATGGCGTTTTCCAGCGTCGCCGGGGCCAGCAAAACGGCCGCTATGAACCACCCGCTTTTGCCCGCCAGCCGCAGCGCGAAACCCAGCAGCGCCAGGCATAGCGCATCGAAACTCAGCACCGCCTGCAGTGGGGAAAGCCAGCCAAACGCCGCGGCGATCAGCCCGTAGCTCGGCGGGTAGCTCCAGAGGTGATAGGGCAGCTTGCCATACATGCCCTGCAAAAAACTCTGATAAGCTGCATGGTCGAACAGCACTGAAAGCTGCTGGTGCAGGAACAAAAACCCACCCGCCCAGAAATCCAGCCCATCGCGCAGGGCCTTGCCGGTATAGCCATGGCGCTCGCCCCAGATGATCGCCAGCCCCTCCGCCAGCGAAGGCAGCGTGCAGAAGGCGATGATTACGGCCAACTTGAGCCGGAGCGAGGCTTGATTTTCTTCAGGCATATGCGCTTTAGTCCGAGCTTTCTGCCGCCTTGAAAGCATATTCATGATTTCCGCGCTAATGCCTAACTTCTCCAGAGCCGATATTGCCTTCGAATACGGCCAGGGCGCCTGGCTATTTGATACGCAGGGGCGGCGATACCTGGATTTTGGCGCGGGCATCGCCACCTCCGCGCTGGGGCATGGCCACCCGCATCTGGTGCAGGCCATTGCCGCGCAGGCTGCCAAGGTGATCCACGTCTCCAACCTTTACCGTGTGCCACAGGCGGAAACGCTGGCGGCGCGGTTTGTGGCGGCCAGCTTCGCGGATAGCGTGTTCTTCTGTAATTCAGGGGCAGAGGCGAATGAGGGGCTGGTGAAGGCCATCCGCAAGGCGCAATCCGATGCCGGGCACCCGGAGCGCACGCGCATCATCTGCTTCGAGGGCGCGTTCCATGGCCGCACGCTGGCGATGATCGCCGCCACCGGCAACCCGAAATATCTGGCGGGGTTCGGCAAGAAAGTGGACGGGTTCGACCACGTGCCGTTCAATAACCTCAACGCCCTGCGCGCCGCCATCACCGCCGAAACAGCGGGAATATTGATCGAGCCGATCCAGGGTGAAGGCGGCATCCGCGCGGCGGAGGCGCAATTCCTGCGGGATTTACGCGCCACCTGCGATGAATTCGGGCTGTTCCTGGGCTTTGACGAGGTGCAATCCGGCATGGGTCGCACCGGCAAGCTGTTCGCCTACCAATGGAGCGGCGTGGAACCGGATATCATGAGCCTCGCCAAAGGCATTGGCGGTGGCTTCCCCATGGCGGCCCTTTTGGCCAGGGAGCATGTGGCCCGGGCGCTGGTGCCAGGCAGCCATGGCACCACCTTCGGCGGCGGGCCGCTGGCCTGCGCTGCCGGCAATGCGGTACTGGATGTGATTCTGGCGGACGGCTTCATGGAGCAGATGAACGGTGTGGCCGAATATCTACGCGCCGGGCTGGACAAGCTGGTGGCAAAGCATGGCGGCGTATTCACGGAAGTTCGTGGCACGGGCCTGCTGCTGGGGCTGAAATGCGCCGTGCCGAATGGCGACGCACAGAACGCGGCGATGAACCATGGCTTGCTAACCGTAGCGGCGGGCGAAAACGTGCTGCGGCTGCTGCCGCCTTTGGTTATCACCCGCACCGATTGTGACGAGGCGCTGGCGATGCTGGATAAAACCGCGCAAGCCCTGACGATGGAGGCCGCGAAATGAGTGCTGTTGTTTCCCTGCGCCCAACAGGCCCAAAGCATTTTCTGGATTTGAAGGATTTCACCGGAGCTGAATTGCGCGCGTTGCTGGATGCCGCCGCCGCCTTCAAGCGCGGCAGCCCCAAAAAGCCGCTGGCGGGCAAAAGCCTGGCGATGATTTTTGAAAAACCCTCCACCCGCACCCGCGTCTCCTTCGAGATTGCCGCCAAAGAGCTGGGGGGCAATACGGTGGCGCTCTCGGCGCGGGACATGCAAATCGGTCGGGGCGAGACAATCGCCGATACCGCCAATGTGCTCTCCCGTTTCGTGCAGGGCATTCTGCTGCGCACGGATTCCGCCGCCAAGTTGCATGAGCTGGCGCGCCATGCCTCCGTGCCGGTGATAAACGGACTGACCGAGCTCTCCCATCCCTGCCAGATCATGGCCGACATCTTCACCTTCGAGGAGCATAAAGGCCCGGTGGCGGGGCAGCGCATCGCCTGGGTGGGCGATGGCAACAACGTCGCCGCTTCTTTCATAGAAGCCGCCGCTCGGTTCAATTTCTCGCTCCGCCTCGCCTGCCCCGTCGGTTACATGCCGCGCCCAGAGGTGCTGGATTGGGCAAAGGAAGAGGGTGCGGATGTGGAGGTAGGGATTGACCCGGATTGGGCCGTGGAAAACGCCGCCTGCGTGGTGACGGATACCTGGCTCTCGATGTCAGACTCCGAGGACCAGGCCGCCGCCCGTGCTTCTGCCTTCGCGCCATATCAGGTTACCGCGGCACTGATGGCCAAGGCCGCCAAGGGGGCGATCTTCCAGCATTGCCTGCCAGCACATCGCGGCGAGGAGGTGGCGGGGGAGGTGATCGACGGCCCGGCCTCCGTGGTGTTCGATGAGGCGGAAAACCGGCTGCACGCGCAAAAGGCGATCCTCGCCTGGGCGATGGAGTAGGTTAATCCGCATCGCGCCCCATATATTTCGATATCATCGAAAGTAAGGAACCAATTCCCATGCAATATCGTTATCTCGGCCCAACAGGCCTGAATGTTTCACGCCTGTGCCTTGGCTGCATGAGCTTTGGCGAGGCAACGCGTGGCACTCATGAATGGACTCTGGATGAAGCGGTAAGCCGCATCATCATTCGTCAGGCGCTGGAAGCAGGCATCAATTTTTTTGACACCGCCAACGCCTATTCCGACGGCACCTCCGAGGAGATCATCGGCCGGGCGCTACGTGATTTCGCCAATAGAGATGAAATCGTTCTGGCTTCGAAAGTATTTATGCCGTGGCGCAACGCGCCTAATACCGGCGGGCTCTCGCGCAAGGCGCTGTTCGCGGCGGTGGATGACAGCCTGGCGCGGCTGGGGATGGATTATATCGACCTCTACCAGATTCACCGTTGGGACGATGCCACGCCGATCGAGGAAACCATGGAGGCGCTGCACGACATCGTGAAATCCGGCCGGGTGCGGTATATCGGCGCGTCGTCAATGTCCGCCTGGCAATTTTCCAAAGCGCAATACACCGCGCAGATGCATGGCTGGACGAAATTCATTTCCATGCAGAACCAGGTGAACCTGATCTACCGCGAGGAAGAACGTGAGATGCTGCCGCTCTGCGCGGATATGGGTGTGGGGGTGATCCCGTGGAGCCCGCTGGCCCGTGGTAAGCTGACCCGCGACTGGGAGGAGACAACCGCGCGCTCGCAAACCGATGCGTTTCAAAAAATTCTCTATACTGATACCGCAGCCCAGGATCGCAAGGTGGTGGAGGCGGTAGCCGCGATTGCTACAGCCAAGGGCATCAACCGGGCGCGTGTTGCCATGGCCTGGTTGCTGCAAAAACCTGAAATCACCGCGCCGATTATCGGCGTGACCAAGCCAGCGCACCTCACCGATGCGCTGGGTGCGCTGGCGGTTACCTTGAACCCTGAGGAGATCGCGGCACTTGAAGCACCCTATGTGCCGCACGCAGTGGCGGGAATACAAACACCTGGCACAGCCAAGCCCCTAAAGCTTAGCCTGCGCCAGGCTTGAACGACAGCTTGCGGTTCAGGCCGCTTTGGCCTCGCGGCGGCGGCGGGTGAGAATGAACTCGGTGTAGCCGTTGGGCTGTTTCACCCCCTCGAACACCAAGTCCACCGCCGCCTTGAAGGCCGGGCCGTTATAGCCGGGCGCCATCGGCGTGTAGGCCGGATCACCCGCATTCTGCCTGTCTACCACCAGGGCCATGCGCTTCAATGTCTCCATCACCTGCGCCTTGGAAACAATGCCATGATGCAACCAGTTGGCGATATGCTGGGAGGAGATGCGTAAAGTCGCGCGGTCTTCCATTAGCCCGGTATCCCGGATATCCAGCACCTTGGAACAACCTACCCCCTGGTCCACCCAGCGGACCACATAGCCCAGCAGCCCTTGGCAGTTATTATCCAACTCCTGTTGGATCTCCTCAGGCTTCCAGTTCACCCCTTCTGCCAGCGGCACGGTGAGCAGATCGGAGAGTTTCGCGGCGGCGCGGGTTTTCAGCTCATCCTGCCGGGTGAAAACATCCACCTCGTGATAGTGCAACACATGTAGCGTGGCCGCGGTGGGGCTGGGCACCCAGGCTGTGTTGGCACCAGCCTTGGGGTGAACGATTTTTTGTTCCAGCATGGCCGCCATCTGGTCCGGTGCCGTCCACATGCCCTTGCCGATCTGCGCCTTGCCCTGCAACCCGCATTCCAGCCCGAAATCCACGTTCCGGTCCTCGTAGGATTTGATCCAGGGCTGCGCCTTGATGTCGTTCTTGCGCAGGAAAACGCCCGCCTCCATGGCGGTGTGGATCTCATCGCCGGTGCGGTCCAGAAACCCGGTGTTGATGAACACCACCCGGCTTTTGGCGGCGGCGATGCAGGCTTTCAAATTAGCACTGGTGCGGCGCTCCTCATCCATAATGCCCATTTTCAGCGTATTGACGGGGAGCCCCAGAAGGTCCTCCACCGCACAGAACAACGCGCTGGCATGCGCCACCTCTTCAGGCCCGTGCAGCTTGGGCTTGACGATATAGACCGAACCCTTACGGGAATTACGACGGATTTTTAGATCACGCATCGCGATGAGCGAGGTGAACACGGCGTCAATTACGGTTTCTGTTACCTCCGCGCCATCCTGGGTGATAATGTCAGTCATCATATGCTGGCCGACGTGGCGAACCAGCAGCAGGGCGCGTCCCGGCAGGCTGAACCTGGAGCCATCGGGGGCTGTGTATTCACGGTCCGGGTTCAGCTTGCGTGTGAAGCTCTTGCCGCCTTTCTCCACCTGGGCGGTGAGCGTGCCCTGCATCAACCCCAGCCAGTTGCGGTAGACGTCCACCTTGTCCTGCGCATCCACGGCGGTGACGCTATCCTCGGCATCCATGATGGTGCTAATGGCCGATTCCAGGATGATGTCGGCGATGTGGGCGGTGTCGTTGCGGCCGATCGGATGGGTGGCGTCGATGACGACTTCGGTGTGCAGATTGTGGTTCTTCAGCAGCACCGCGCTGGGGGATGCGGCATCGCCATTATAGCCGGCGAATTGCGCGGGGTCTTTCAAACCGGCATCGCAAGAGGGCAGCACCACCACCAGGCGGCCAGCTTGCACCTGATAGCCCAGCGCATCGGCGTGGCTGGCGTCTTGCAGCGGGAAGTTTGCATCCAGGAAGGCGCGGGCACGGGCGATCACCAGATCCGCACGCTTCGGGTTGAGCCCCTTGCCGCGTGTGGCACCATCTGTCTCCGGCACCGCGTCCGTACCGTAGAGCGCATCGTACAGGCTGCCCCAGCGCGCATTGGCGGCGTTCAGGGCATAGCGGGCGTTGGAAACCGGCACCACCAGCTGCGGGCCAGGGATATAGGCGATTTCTTCGTCCACATTGGCGGTGTCGACCGCGAAAAGCGCTGGTTCAGGCAGCAGATAACCGATCTCGCGCAGGAAGGCCTCGTAGGCCTGCTGGTCGTGCGGCTTGCCCTTCTGCGCCTTGTACCAGCCATCCAGCTGCTTCTGCAGTTCGTCTCGCCGGGCCAACAGAACCGCATTGGCGGCGCTGAACCGCCTGAGCAGGGCGGCAAAGCCCTCCCAAAACGGGGCCTGGGTAAGCCCGGTACCGGGTAGCGCCTCATTGTTAATGAAATAATAGAGGACGGTGGCGACAGACAGTCCGGCAACGGACGTCCTGGGATCAGGCATGCTCGACTCCACAACAAATTGTCGAACCCTTCCCGAGGGCGCTTTTGCCACAAAATCAGAAGAACGCAAGTGGGGTGGCGTTTACTCAGCTATGACCGGAAAGCCGGGCACCACGCCGCTCATATGCACACGGGCAGGGCGGCCATGCTTGGCCACCAGCTCATCCCAGCTGATCGTCGCCACCGGATAAGCCCGGCCGCCATCGGCCGGGGTGAGCATCGCGGTCTCGCCGCCGCGCGGGGCGGGGGCATAATTCTCCAGCACCAGCCGGCCCTCGGCGATGGCAGCGGCGAAGTAATCCGAGACTGCATAATGAACCCGGACATCTGGCTGTACGACAATAACCCGACGGTCCTGAGACAGCGCATCCTCGATGACCGCCAGATCAGGGCTGCCAATTAAAAAGGTCAAATTTTCTTGCGAAACTTCACCGCCGCCCTGCGGCGATGGCGTGAGCGCCCTTATGCCTGCCGCCAACGCCTCGGCCATGGATAAAGGCGCTGTGTCTTCCTCGTCGTGGTAATCGTAATTATGCCAGAGCGCCTGGGTTGCGGGCAATTCAGGCCGTTTTTTCAGTCTCTCAATAAAATGTTCCATACTCCGGCATTGATAATGCATCACCTTGGCAACGGACCAATCCGGCATACCCGCGACGAGCCCTCGTGTCTCTGACCATTCAGGGCGCTGCCCATTGGCTAGAACCGTACGGTCCGGCAGGACATCGA
>JAKAZY010000046.1 GCA_021826425.1 Pseudomonadota bacterium | reverse complement strand
ATCGGCAGGGGGGTCGTCCGGTATCCCTTGCCAATCGCCCAGTCGATGACCGTGTTGATCCGCTGGCGCACGCGCCGGGCCGTTTCCGGCTTTTCGAGCCAAATGGAAATCACGGCGTCCCGGACGTGGTGGCCGTCGATCACGGCAACCGAGAGGTCGCCCAGCGTCGGGAAGGCATATGTTTCAAGGGTGGATAGCCACTGTGCCCGGTGCTTTTGGTTCCGCCAGCTCGCCTTGTGCTCGGCGAACACCAGCGCGGCGGCTTCCTTGAAGGTGGGTATCCCAGCTTCTTTCCGCCGCTCGGCAACAGGGTCAAGCCCCACCTCAACCTGTGTCCGCACCTTCGTGGCGCGCTCGCGGGCCAAGGCCAGGGACACCTTCTTGACGCTCCCCAGGCCAACGTCCCGGCGCTTGCCATCCTTCTGCACCCGGCAAACCCAGGATTTCCCGCCCCGGGGACTTATGACAAGGTACAGGCCGTCGCCGTCGCCATAGCGGCCCGGCTCCTTTGCGGCCTTCACGGAAGTGGCGGAAAGCTTGCCCAATATTATCCCACACTAGTTACCACACAACCTGTGGGATACCATGCAACGGGATGAGTCGGGGCGCAACAACAAAACACCAAAAACGACAGAATTCAGCCGTTTTTGGTACACTATAATATCTGAAAAATCATGGGGATGGCGGAGAGGGTGGGATTCGAACCCACGGTAGGCTTGCACCCACAACAGTTTTCGAGACTGCCCCAATCGGCCACTCTGGCACCTCTCCGGGGTTGCCGGTGCGGGCTTATAGGCAAGGCCAGCGATCACGGCAACTGCTCTGCAAGTTCCCCAATCATGCCACCCGTAGAAACAGCATTGACACCGGCCTAGGCCCGGTTATAACGCGCCATTCGCGTGGCTGGAGTTTTCCTCGCCGCGCCCGAAGTTCTGTGACGACACCTGATTGGATTACACCATGTTCGCAGTTATCCGCACCGGCGGCAAACAATACCGCGTCACGCCAGACGCGGTATTGAAAGTTGAGAAGCTGGAGGCTGATGCCGGCAGCACGGTTACCTTCACGGATGTCCTTGCCGTCGGTGGCGAAGGCAACCTCAAGCTCGGCGCCCCCGTGGTTGCTGGCGCCTCGGTCACCGCTACTGTCATTGCCCAGGACCGGCTTGATAAGGTTTTGATTTTCAAGAAGCGCCGCCGGCAGAACAGCCGTCGTAAGAACGGCCATCGCCAGCATGTCACCGTGCTGCGCATCTCCGGCATCAACGCGGCCTAAAGGAGCACTCACCAATGGCACATAAAAAAGCTGGCGGCTCGTCCCGCAACGGTCGCGATACCGAAGGCCGCCGCCTTGGCCTCAAGAAGGCTGGCGGCCAGGCCGTCATCGCTGGCAATATTCTGGTCCGTCAGCGCGGCACTAAGGTGAAGCCGGGCTCCAATGTCGGCATCGGCCGCGACCATACTCTCTTCGCCCTCGTGGACGGAAAGGTGATCTTCCAGCGCAAGGCTGATGATCGCGTGCACGTCTCCATCGAGCCGGCGGTCCAGGCCGCTGAGTAAGGCTGCCGAGCACGCGCCCCACCGTTGAAAGCCGGCGCGAGCCGGCTTTTTTTATGCGAGTTTCCGATGAAATTCCTCGACCAGGCGAAAATCTTCCTAAAATCCGGCGATGGTGGCGATGGTGTCACCGCCTTCCGGCGGGAGAAATATGTCGAATTCGGCGGCCCCGATGGCGGCGATGGCGGCAAGGGCGGGGACATCATCTTCGAATCCGTCGAGAACCTGAACACGCTAATCGATTTCCGCTACACCCAGCATTTCAAAGCGAAAAAGGGCGGCAATGGCGCGGGGTCCGACAAGACCGGTGCGGGCGCGCCGCAGTTGGTCATCAAGGTGCCGGTCGGCACCCAGATCTTCGACGACGACCGTGAGACCCTGCTTGCGGATCTCGACAAACCCGGTATGCGCATCGTCTTCCTGAAGGGCGGCGATGGCGGGTTCGGCAATGCCCGCTTCAAAACCTCCACCAACCGCGCGCCTCGCCGGTCGGACAAAGGCTGGCCGGGTGAGGAGCGCTGGGTCTGGCTGCGCCTCAAGCTCATCGCCGATGCCGGGCTGGTCGGGCTTCCCAACGCGGGTAAATCCACCTTCCTGAAGGCGGTCTCCGGCGCCAACCCCAAAATCGCGGACTACCCCTTCACCACCTTGCACCCGCAGCTCGGTGTGGTGCGGCTGAACATGTCGGAAGAGTTCGTGTTGGCAGATATTCCCGGCCTCATTGAGGGCGCGCATGAAGGCACCGGCCTGGGAGATCGTTTCCTCGGCCATGTCGAGCGCTGCGCCGTGCTGCTGCACCTCATAGACGGCGCGGCCGGTGGTGTGGTGGATGCTTGGCGTACCATCCGGAGTGAGCTGGAAGCCTATGGCGGCGGCCTCTCGGAAAAGCCCGAGATCATTGTGCTGAACAAGACCGACGCGATGACCCCCCGCGAACTGTCCTCCCGCAAGGTGGCTCTCGCCAAGGCCTCCGGCGCCAAGGTGATGAGCATCTGCGCCGTCACCGGCGAGGGCGTGAAAGAGGTGCTGCGGACCCTGCAGGATGTGATCAACGAGGCCAAGGCGGAGCGTGCCGGGGCATGATCCCCTCCCTCAAAACCGCGAAGCGCATCGTCGTCAAAATCGGTAGCGCCCTAATCGTTGATCCAGAGTCGGCCGCCCCCCGCGAAGCCTGGCTCCGCGGCGTGGTGCAAGACATCGCGGACCTCATGGCCCATGGCGCCGAGGTCATCGTCGTCTCTTCCGGTGCCATCGCTTTGGCCCGCCGCCAACTTGGCCTGGGTGGCGCCAAACTCCGGCTGGACGAAAAACAGGCCGCCGCTGCTGTCGGGCAAATCCGCCTGGCGCAAGCATGGGCGCAAACCCTGCGGGAGAAAGACCTCACCGCCGCCCAGCTTCTTATTACGCTCGACGATACCGAAGACCGCCGCCGGTACCTCAATGCCCGCGCCACGCTCTCCACCCTGCTCTCCCTGGGTTGCGTACCCGTCATCAACGAGAATGACTCTGTCGCCACCACCGAAATCCGCTACGGCGACAATGACCGCCTTGCTGCCCGTGTGGCCGAAATGATGCAGGCGGACGCCCTGCTGCTGCTCTCGGATATTGACGGCCTCTATACCGCCGACCCCCGACGTAACCCGGATGCCTCGCACATTCCGGTGATCGAAGCTCTTACACCGGAAATTATGGCCATGGGCGGCGAACCTCCGCCGGGCTATTCTTCCGGGGGGATGCGAACGAAGCTTGTCGCAGCCCAAATTGCGACCCAGGCGGGGTGCGCCATGGCGATTGCCATTGGCAACCGGGATAACCCTATCGCCGCTGTGGCGGCCGGCAATCGCTGCTCTTGGTTTCTGCCCGCGCCGGAGGGCCGCTCCGCGCGCAAGAATTGGATCGCCGGGCACCTCGCCCCCGCAGGCTCCCTCACCATAGATGACGGTGCCGCCCGCGCGTTGGTCAAAGGTTCATCCCTGCTCCCCGCCGGCATCCGTGCCGTGATCGGCATGTTTGAGCGCGGAGACCCCGTGGATGTCGTTACCCTGGAAGGCACGCGCATTGCCCGCGGCCTCACCGCCTATTCCAGCGCGGATGCCGCCATCATCGCCGGTCATCGTTCGGAAGATTTCGAGTCCCTGCTCGGCTTCCGGGGACGCGACGAGGTGATTCATCGCGACGATCTGGTGCTGTTCTAGAGCAATATGCATTTATCTTGACGCGGCGGCGTCAAGATAAATGCATGAAATTGCTCGCTCAAACACAAAACTAGAGCGTTCAGCTAAAAGCTGAACGCTCTAAACATCCGGCACCCTCACGACGGGAAACACCAGAAACCGCTTCTCACGGCTGGCCTGCCCGGCCATGAGGGTAATCGTTCCCGGCCGCACGCCCAACCAGCTCGCCAACGCCTCGATGATTGCGGCATTCGCCCTGCCATCCTCCGGTGGAGCCTTCACCGCCACCTTCAGCCGCGCAGGCGGCCAGCCCAGCGCCGGGGCGGCCTGCAGCACCGGGCCAATTGCCACGCGCTTTGCTGCCGGCAATGCCTTCACCGCAATACAAAGTCCCTGCCCGGTCTCGTCCCAAAACCGCCGGTCCATTCGCGTCCTTTCACATCAGCAAAAAAACCCGCCAGCCAAGGGCCAGCGGGTCAAGTCAACAGGGAGGCTTCACGTCTGGGAGACGTTGGGACCGAAGTCCCATATCCGGCTCGCACCGGATATGTTGTATATAAGCCACAAAAAAGATTTTTTAAGTATTAAAATCATAATTCGGTTGATTTTGTGTAACGGCACGTTCCAGCCACCGGGGGATTCGGAGAAAACACCATGAATTCAACCCTTTACCCCATTGCGTTCTGCAATAGATGTTACAAGAAAATCGCGAAAAACGGACACGCGCTTGGAGTTTCGAAGCTCTTCCGGGTAGACAAAATACATTTCCACCGGTGGATTCTTCACAGCGGGTAGAACGTTGACAAGCCCGGCTGCGTCGCCGACCAGATAATCCGGCACCGCGCCAATGCCGATTCCCGCCCTGATGCAGGCAAGCATCGCCTGAAGCGAGTTCACTTCTAATATGCCGCGCCGCGTGGTGCCATCTTTGCGGCCAAGCTCGCCCAGCCAGTTTACATCCGGCACTGGCGGCTTGCGGTCCCCGAAGAGGATCAGCTTATGCTTATCGAGATCATCCGGCGTCTCGGGCGTACCGTTTGCCTTGAGATAATCCGGCGATGCCCAGATATGGCTGCGGATCTCGCCGAGATGGCGCTGCACCAAGTCCGGCTGGCGCGGCGGGTGCATACGGATCGCCACATCTGCCTCGCGCATGGCAAGGTCTAGGTCGGTGTCGTCCAGCAGTAGCGAAACGGTTACATCCGGATGCGCGGACAAGAAGGTTTTTAGCCGAGGAGCCAGCCATGTCACGCCGAAACTGTGGGTGGTGGTAACTTTCAGCCTTCCGGTTGGCTTCTCCTTGCTTTCTGCAAGCAGCGCCTCGGTCATCGCCAGTTTGGCGAACACCTCGCGCACGGTACGGTTCAGCGCCTCGCCCTGCTCGGTCAAAATCAGCCCGCGCGCATGGCGGTGGAACAAAGGCACCGCCAGCGCCTCCTCCAGCGCCGAAATCTGCCGCGACACGGCAGATTGGCTGAGGTTAAGTGTATCGCCCGCATGGGTGAAGCTGCCTGCCTCCGCAACAGCGTGAAAAACACGTAGCTTGTCCCAATCCATTTTCTGTCCGGTCATTTTTATGCGGCCTCGCTGACACGCAGAGGAATATTCCCCAAAAATTTCTCCACTTCCAGTGCCGCCATACAGCCTGTGCCAGCGGCCGTCACCGCCTGCCGGAAGATCTTGTCTTGCACATCGCCCGCCGCGAACACGCCGGGCACGGAGGTTTCCGTGGTGCCCGGTTTGGTGAGGATATAGCCTTCCTCATCCGTGCGGATCTGCCCTTTGAACAATTCCGTGGTGGGCGAATGGCCAATGGCGATAAACACGCCATCCACCCCAAGCTCGCGCGCCTCGCCGGTCTCTGCGTGCTTCAGCCGCAGGCCGGTCACTACCGCAGGTGTGCCGGAACCGGTAATTTCGTCCACCACATGGTCCCAGATGACGGATATTTTCGGGTTTTCGAACAGGCGGGCTTGCAAAATCCGCTCAGCCCGCAGGCTGTTCCGCCGATGGATCAGCGTCACATGGCTTGCGTGGTGGGTAAGGTAGAGTGCTTCTTCCACCGCCGTATTGCCGCCACCGATTACCGCGACCCTCTTACCACGATAGAAAAACCCGTCGCACGTGGCGCAGGCGGAAACGCCGGCCCCTTGGTAGGTCTGCTCGGAAGGCAGCCCCAGCCAGCGGGCCTGCGCGCCAGTAGCGATAATCACGGTCTCCGCCGCAAATTCCAGCCCGAAATCTGTCCAGGCTTTGAACGGGTGCTCGGAAAAATCCACGCGCGTCACAATGTCATAGAGAATTTCGGTGCCCACATGCTCGGCCTGCTTGGCCATCTGTTCCATCAGCCACGGGCCCTGGATCGGCTCAGCAAAGCCGGGGTAGTTCTCGACCTCGGTGGTAATCGTGAGTTGCCCGCCGGGCTGCAACCCGGCCACCATCACCGGCGCCAGATTGGCACGCGCCGCATAAATCGCAGCCGTATAACCAGCGGGGCCCGCACCAATGATAAGAACCCGGGTTTTTTTCACCTCAGTCATAACTGGTCCATATTCCTTATTGTAGGACTACATATCCGCTGCCCCGTCGCCGTTACAAGATATAGTCAGCTCAGCTCGTGCGTAACCGCATGTATCGCAGACATTTCAGCCTATTTACCCGTCGCATCACCACCCCAATATCACCCGCATGAGCATTTCTGAAACCGATCATTTCAATGGCACGCATTTCTTCAACCCCGAACCAGGCCACCCCAACCCAGTCCATCGCCGTGGCGGGCTGCTGCGCCTTCTTCGCGCCCGCCTGTCACGTGACCCGGCGGCATGGTCCACCTGGCCAGATCGTATCGAGAACAAGCCCTACCCCCCGCCAAATCCTTCCCAACCCAGCGTAACCTGGATCGGCCACAGCTCCTTTCTGCTCTGCCTGGAAGGGCTGACCGTGCTCACCGACCCGGTGTTTTCCGAACGCTGCTCGCCTTTGCGCTTTGCCGGGCCAAAGCGGGTGCGTGCCCCAGGCCTCGCCATCGAGGCGCTGCCACGTATCGACCTGATCCTGCTCTCCCACAACCATTACGATCATATGGACATTCCCTCCCTGCAGCGCATCCGCAACCGCTTCCCGGCGGTGCATATCGTCACCAGCCTCGGAAATGCCGCGTTTCTCAAACGCCAGCGCCTGCATGGCGCCACGGAGTTGGATTGGTGGCAGACCACCACCATTCATGGCGCTCACATCACCGCCACCCCCGCCCGGCATTTCGCTGCCCGCACCTTATGGGACAGGAACGAAACCCTCTGGGCCGGGTTCATGCTCAACCATCATGGGCGCAAAATCTATTTTGCCGGCGACAGCGGCTACACGAAATTCTTTAACGAGATCTATCATCGCCTTGGCCCACCTGACCTCGCTTTGCTGCCCATCGGCGCCTATGAACCGCGCGAGATGATGCAGAGCGCGCATGTAAACCCCGCCGAGGCCGTGCAGGCCTTCAAGGACCTGCACGCCAGCCGCGCCATCGGCATGCATTTTGGCACTTTCCAACTCACCGCTGAGGCAATCGACGCACCGGAGAAAGAGCTGGCCTTGGCGCTGGCGCAAGCAGGGATTTCACCTGAGGCTTTCTTCAGGCTGGACGTGGGGGAAACGGTGGCACTCTAAATCTCTGAACCAATAAAGCTGAACAATCCAGGACAGGCCACATGCTCTCGACATATTCTAGGAGACTCTCCACCTATCTCGCGCATCCGGACCCGCTTACGGCGGCGACAAATCTGATCGCCTTTATCGTCGGCGCCAACGGGCCATTTTATCCTCTATATGCCATGCTGCTCATCGGGTTTCACGGCGCATCCACGTTTTTCACAATGCTGTCGAGCCCGTTCTTCCTGGCCATTCCGGCTTTGTCGAAACGCTCTGATCTGGCCGGGCGCATTGCCCTGCCAATCGTTGGAACCCTCAACACGCTCTGGTGCGCAAAATTGCTTGGCCTGGCTTCAGGTGTGGAATTATTTCTGCTGCCTTGCATAACCATCGCCGCCCTATCGTTTCGCCCCCGTGAGCGCCTCTTTATGTTGCCGCTTACCGGCTTGCCGATGGGTCTCTATCTCTGGCTGCATCATCGCTATGGCCCGCCGCTCCTGGACTTTAACCCGGAACAATATGCCGCCCTGCTGTCGCTGAACGTGGCCAGCACCGGCACGCTCACGGCGTTTCTGGGCCTGGTTTATGCCAAGGCCTTATCTTCTTCCTCATCATCGCGGATGGGTTGACCGGCTACGAGGGCCTTGTCTTGCCCTTATACGTGCACCACGCCGCGCCCTCGCAGCGCCAGCATTCCGGCTTGCGCGCCCTGCACACATAGCGCCCGTGCAAAATCAGCCAAAGATGCGCGGGCTTAAGCATCGACTGGGGAATCCGCTTCACCAGCGCATCTTCCACCGCACGCGGGGTGGCGCCGGGAGCGATGCCGGTGCGGTTGCCGAGGCGGAAGATGTGTGTGTCCACCGCCATGGTGGGTTGGCCGAACACCTCGTTCAGCACCACATTCGCGGTTTTGCGGCCCACGCCGGCCAGGGCTTCCAGTGCCTCACGCTCACCGGGCACGTCACCGCCATGGCGTTCCAGCAACTGCCTCGCCAACAGCTCGACATTCTTGGCCTTCGCCTGCCAGAGCCCGATGGTGCGGATCTTCTCGCCAATGCCCGCCGCCCCCAGTGCCGCCATGCCGGCCGGGTCTGGCGCCGCTGTGAACAAGCCAGGGGTGACCTTGTTGACCGCCACGTCCGTGGTTTGGGCGGAGAGCACCACCGCCACAAGAAGCTGAAAGGGGGTTGCGTAATCCAGCTCCGTGCGCGGGTCGGGGTTTCCCGCCGCGATGGCGGTGAGAAACAGCGGCACATCCGCCTTCTTCATGGGTTTGGAGGGCGTGATCTCGCCCGGCTTGGTGTTCATTTGGTGCCGAACAGTCTGTCCCCGGCATCGCCCAGGCCGGGCAGGATATAGGCGTTTTCATCCAGTTGCCGGTCCAGTGACGCGGTATAGATGGGTACGTCCGGGTGCGCTGCTTCGAACGCCTGCACGCCCTCTGGGGCGGCCAGAAGGCAGACGAATTTCAGCCGCGATGCCCCGGCGTCTTTCAGTTTCTGTACGGCCGCGGCGGCGGAATGGCCGGTGGCCAGCATCGGGTCCACCACCACGCACAGCCGCTCCTCCAGCGCTTCGGGCACCTTGAAATAATATTCCACCGGCTCATGCGTCTCATGGTCCCGGTACAGGCCCACATGGCCGACCCTGGCGGCGGGTACGAGGTCCAGCATGCCGTCCAAAATCCCCGCTCCGGCGCGCAGAATGGAGACAAAGCACAGCTTCTTACCCTGCACCTGCACGGCTTGCATCTCCTCCATCGGGGTTTCGATGGTGAGGGGCTCCAAGGGCAGGTCGCGCAGAACCTCATAGGTCAGCAGCAGCGAGATCTCCCGAGCCAGGCGGCGGAACTCACCGGTCGTGGTGTCCTTCCGCCGCAGCAGCGTCAGCTTATGCTGAACCAAAGGGTGGTCGATAACGGTAAGCATACCGAGTTACTCTCCCGCTTTTGGCAACCGGATGACAAAGCGTGCCCCAATCACATGCCCCGCCTCATCCCGGCGGTTTTCGGCTGAAATCCGGCCGTGATGCGCCTCCACAATCTGCCGCGAGATCGAAAGTCCCAGCCCGGAATGACTGCCAAACTGCTCATTCTGCGGGCGCTCGGAATAGAAGCGGTCGAAGATGGAATCGAGCTTGCCGTCCGGAATACCCGGCCCTTCATCCTCCACCGCCAGCTCGATCATGCCGCCGGTCTCGCGGCCGCGCAGGTAGATTTTGCCCTGCGCAGGGCTGAAGGAGATCGCATTGCCGATGAGGTTGCGCAGCACCTGCACCAACCGCGCCTCAGAGCCACGCACCAGTAGCTCAGCGACCGGCGTATCCAGCTCCATCAAGGGCTGGCCCTCCTTGCGGGTGGCGTCGTGAATCTCCGCCAGCGTGGCCAGCATGCGCGCCATGTCCACAATCTCGTATCGGCTGCGGGAAAGCTCGGAATCCAGCCGTGAGCTGTCAGAAATATCTGTAATCAGCCGGTCCAACCGCCCGACATCCTGGGTGACGATGGCGAGCAGGCGGGAGGCGCGGGCAGGGTCTTCAACCCGGCTCAGCGTCTCCACTGCCGAGCGGATCGACGAAAGTGGGTTTTTGATCTCATGTGCCACATCGGCGGCGAATTTCTCAATCGCGTCCATGCGCGACCACAAGGCTTGGGAGGTCCCCTCCAGCGTGCGCGCCAGCGTGCCGATCTCGTCATTGCGGGTAGTAATGGGCTTGGGTAGCGTCTGCGCCCCCGCCCGTCCCTCGCGCATCCGCTCCGCTGCCGCCGCCAGGCGCGAGAGCGGGCGGGCAATCGTGCGGGAGAGGTAGAACGAGACAATAACGGTTAGCGCCAGTGCTAGCGCGAACAGGATCAGAATGGATATCCGAATTGCCAGCACCGCCGCATCCACCTCGGTGGCTTCTCGCGTTAGCAGCACCGTGCCCACCACTTGCTGTCCGCTCTGGATCGGTTCCGCCACGGTAATCAGCAGCACGCCTTGCGGATCTCGGCGCACAAAAGGTGGTGCCTCATCCTGGGAAGACGCGTTGGAGGCCGAGCCTGTCATCTGCAATACCGTGCGCACATCCGGCTGCCAGCCCAACGTATTCGGGTCCTGGCCGGCGCCTGAGCCAATCACGCCTGATTCATCAACGCTTCCAATTACCGAGCCGGAGAGATGATCATAGACAAAGCTGACAATCCGGGAGAACAGCCTGCGCGGCGGCGGTGCTGCCAGCGGCTCCGTCACAATCGCCCCGCCAGCACCAGGGTGCACGCGGGAGTTGGCAATCAGCTCGCCATCCGGACCATAGATCAGAGCCTGCGCGTTGGGCGTCGGCTCGGTCAGGGAAAAAAGCAGTGGCTGTGCCAGGTCCGGGTTCAGCGTCTGCTGGCCATTATTGTCCTGCACCGCCGTCTCGGCGATAGCGCCGGCGTAAATTCGCCCCTGCTCGCGCAGGGCCGAAACTTCGGCTGAGAGCAGCCCTTGCTGGTACTGGTCCAGATAGAGCAGGGCCGCGAAGATCAGCGCCAACGGCAACAAATTCACCAGAAGTATGTCGCGCAGCAGCCGCGACAGGCGGGTTTTCCGGGCCAGCTTCAGGCGTCCTTATAACGGTAGCCAATGCCATAGAGCGTCTCTATCTGGTCGAACTCCCCGTCGATATTGCGGAATTTTTTGCGCAGCCGCTTCACATGGCTGTCGATCGTGCGGTCATCCACATACACGTTCTCGCCATAGGCGGCGTCGATCAGCTGGTCGCGGGATTTCACCATGCCCGGGCGCTGCGCCAGCGCCTTCACCAGCAGGAACTCCGTCACGGTCAGCTGGATATCCTTGCCCCGCCAGAGACATTGATGCTTGGTCTCGTCCAGCGTCAAATCGCCGCGGGTCAGCACACTGGCCGGCGTCCCTCCGCTGGCCTCGGCACGGGTGGATTCATTGCGCCGCAGCAAAGCGCGGATGCGCTCCAGCAGTAAACGCTGGCTGAACGGCTTGGTGATGTAGTCATCTGCGCCCAGGCGCAGCCCCATGAGCTCGTCCAGCTCGTCATCCTTGGAAGTCAGGAAAATCACCGGCATGGCTGACCGCGCACGCAGCTTTTGCAAAAGTTCCATTCCGTCCATCCGGGGCATCTTGATATCCAGCACTGCGAGATCAACTGGCTTGGCCAGCAGCGCCTGCAGGGCGCTTTCGCCATCCGTATAGGTGCGGACGACGAAGCCCTCGGCCTCTAGCGTCATCTGCACTGAGGTAAGGATATTGCGGTCGTCATCGACCAAGGCAATGGTTTGTTTCATTGTGCAGACCCAATCATTGGCAGTTATAGCCTTTCTGCCGCCAGGGAGTGACCGGATTATGGCAGTAAATCAAGTGCAAAGACTTCTCGATGCGGCGGCTTTGCTGCAAACCGCACGCAGCGCCACCCTGGCGACCGTGCATGAGGGCTTGCCGCACGCGGCTTTAGTTACCCCAGCCCTGGACGAGGACGCCCAGCCCCTCCTGCTCCTCTCCAACCTAGCCGTGCATACCCGCCATTTACACGCTCACCCGGCCTGCGCCCTGCTCTTCACAGGCGCTCCCAGCAGCGACAACCCGCAAACCACCCCGCGCCTGTGTCTCACCGGCAAAGCCAGGGAGCTACCGGACAAAGCAAAGCGGGACATCTTTCTGAAAATCCATCCATACGCAAGCCAATATATAGACTTTGCAGACTTCACTTTCTGGAAGTTATTTATTTTTGGCTCAAATTATGTCGGTGGTTTCGCGAATGCGTCACCTTTAAAATTTGCTGCGTTGCAAAATCAGATTTTAAAATCCGCGATGTCCCGCCCGGTTGAATCTCCGGCGTGACGCGCATATGAACCATCGTGCATATAGGCGTCTCCAAAAGGAATACCCCAGCAGATGACCGATAAATCCGCGCTCCGCGAGGCCGCACCGTTGAACGGGTCGGGCGTGCGCCTCGCCGCCGCCCTGTACGCCAACCTCACCGCCCCTGGCCTCATCGCCCACGCGCTGCGCAAGGGCGAAGGCCGGCTCTCCGCCGATGGCGCGCTGATCGTCAAAACCGGCATCCATACAGGCCGCTCGGTCGCAGATAAATTCGTCGTCGACGAGCCCGAGACCACCAACGATATCTGGTGGGGCAAGATCAACCAGCGCCTGCCGCGCGAAAAATTCGCGGTGCTGAAGGGCCGCGTGCAGGCCTATCTGCAGGGGCGCGAGCTGTTCACCCAGAATCTGTATGCCGGCGCGGACCCTGCGCATCGCATCCGAGTGCGCCTAGTCACCACCGGCGCTTGGCATGCCCTCTTTGCCCGCAACATGTTCATCCGCCCGGCCGAGGGCGAGCTGGCCGGGTTCGAGCCGGACTATGTCATCCTCCACGCCCCGGATTTCGAGGCCGACCCGGCGCTGGACGGGGTGAAATCCTCCACCGCCATCGCCCTCTCCTTCGCCGAGAAGCTGATCGTCATCGCCGGCACCGAATATGCGGGCGAGATCAAGAAATCCATCTTCACCGTGATGAACTGGCTGCTGCCGCCGCAAGGCGTATTGCCCATGCACTGCTCAGCCAATATCGGCGCAA
>JAKAZY010000045.1 GCA_021826425.1 Pseudomonadota bacterium | reverse complement strand
GCGTGCCGCGCATAGCGGCCGGGAATCCGTTCAAAGATACCCTCGGCGAAGTGCAAACCGCGAATAAAGCCAGTGGCCGCGACGCCGATGAACGCCCCCAGCACAGCGAACAGTAGCAATGTAAAGGCAGCTTCCGGGCTGGTGCCCAACGCTGGGAGGGGCGGCACCACAAACGCCGGCTGATCTCCAAAGAAAGCCCGGCCAACGAAGGTCGCGGCACCCGTTGCCAACGCCACTGGCAGAAATGAAGTGACACCGACTTCGGGCATCATCAGCTCGATGGCGAACATCACCCCGCCGATGGGTGTGTTGAAGGTGGCGGCGATACCCGCCCCCGCGCCGGATGCCACCAGAATGATCCGTTGCTCCGCCGGCATGCGGATGACCTGCCCGAGCGTGGAACCGAAGGCCGAGCCGATCTGGATGATCGGCCCTTCGCGGCCCACCGCCGCACCGGTGCCAATGGCGATCGCCGAAGCCACCGATTTAACCGCCGCCACCACTGGCCGGATGATGCCGTTTTTATAGAAGATCGAATCCATCACCTCCGGCACGCCATGGCCACGCGCCTCCGGTGCGAAATTCGCCACCAGGAACGTGACGATCAGCCCGCCGATAACCGGCGCCAGGATGATGCCCACACCCCAGGGGGACGCCGGGGTGAAGTGATTGGCGTCGTAACGCCAGGAGAATTGACCAAGAAACGCCAGATTATGGATCAAGCCGATGAGTGCCCGAAACACCGCAGCGCCTACACCGGTGAAAACCCCCAGCCCGAGCGCCAGCAGCGACAAGCTGACCAGGCCCAGCCCAGCCCTAGATGCCTCCGAATCGCCAGGTGCCACAGTGGCGGTACTATGTTCCATGGGGTTGCATATTCATCCCCGATGCAAAAATTGCAACATCGGCCCTGCCATATCGGATTGCGTCAAATCAGCGCAAAAGCGCGTCTGCCAGGACGTTCCAGCTTGCCTCGTCGGGCGCCAGCAGCAGCCCGCCATCGGTCGCGGAGGGGCGGTATTCTGAACCGTCGAATTGCCGCGCATAGCCGCCAGCCTCGCGGTGCAACAGCACGCCAGCGGCATGGTCCCAGGGCAGCAGCTTGCGAAACATCTGCACATGGCAATAGCCGGAGGAGAGCATGCGGTATTGGTGCGCGGCGCAGCGATAGTCGGTGACCGCGGCCAGCCGGTCTAGCTGGTGCAGCACCTGGCGACGCAAAGGCTCGGGCAGGAACCGCCAGGACATTGAGCCCACCATTTGGCTTAACGCTACAGGGGCCGCCACCTGCATCCGGCGTCTCGAACCATCGGCGGAAACCAGCCAGCTTCCCTGACCCTGCAGCGCCACCGCGCAATCATCCCCGAACGGGTCATAAATGAAGCCCGCCAGTATTTCATCCGCCTGCACCAACGAGGCCATCACCCCGAACAGAGGCAGTTCGGCGGCAAAATTGGCGGTGCCGTCAATCGGGTCCAGTACCCATACCCGGCCAGGCTCGTGCAGCCGCTCGATCCGCGCCGCGCCGCCGGCAACGGCTTCCTCGCCGATCACGTCATCGCCGGGGAACAACCTGTGCAGACCCGCCTTCAGCGCCGCCTCCGCCGCCTCGTCCGCCACTGTCACCGGGTCCAGCGGGCCCTCCTTGGTCCGCACATCCTCCGGGGCTAATTTTTTGAACCGGCTGAGAATCTCGGTTTTCGTCACATGGCGCAGCAATTCGATGACGGCTTCCACCTCGCGCGCGTTCATAGCGCCTCGAACCTGGCTTTATCAGCGGCGGAGAGCCTGACCTGCAGCTTCACATGGCTCTCGCTGTCCTCCCGGGCCAATACCTCGCCATGGCGGTAGAGCCAGGCCAGGCGCGAGCCATCCGCAACCGGCACGTCCAGATCAAAAATCGCCAGCGCGGCGGCAAGGCGCGTGTCGATCTCGGCCAGCAACGCCTCAAGCCCTTCGCCGGTGAGCGCGGAAACGGCAATGCCCTCACCCTGCACCACCTGCGAAACACCGCCCAGCATATCCGCCTTGTTCAGAACCTCCAGCGTGCGGGCCGGCCAGGTTTCGTCCAGCGCGCCATCCTTGGCCATGCGGTTGAGCACGTTACGCACGTCCTTCGCCTGGGCCTCTGTATCCGGATGGGAGACATCGCGCACATGCAGCAACAAATCCGCCTCCGCCACCTCTTCCAGAGTGGCACGAAAAGCCGCCACCAGCTCAGTCGGCAACTCAGAAATAAAACCCACGGTATCAGAGAGGATGATATTCCGACCGGATGGCAAGGTCAGCCCGCGCATGGTCGGATCCAGCGTCGCGAAAAGCTGGTCCTCGGCCACCACCGTTGCCCCGGTCAACGCGTTGAATAGGGTGGATTTGCCGGCATTGGTATAACCAACCAGTGCCACAACCGGATAGGGCACCTTCCTGCGAGCACCGCGATGCAGGCCGCGCGTGCGCCGCACATCCGCCAGATCCGCCTTCAGCCGCACGATGCGGTCGCCGATCAACCGTCTGTCAGCCTCGATCTGGGTTTCGCCCGGGCCGCCCAGAAAGCCGAAGCCGCCGCGCTGGCGTTCCAAGTGGGTCCAGGAGCGCACGAGCCGGGAGCGCTGATACTCCAGATGCGCCAGCTCAACCTGCAACGCGCCCTCACGAGTACGGGCGCGAGCGCCAAAAATATCGAGAATGAGGCCGGTGCGGTCGATCACCTTGGTGCCCCAGGCTTTTTCCAGGTTGCGCTGTTGCACCGGGGTCAAAGTGGCGTCCACCACCACCACATCCACCCCGGCTTCGCGCATGGCGGCGCCGGCCAGCTCCACCTGGCCCCGGCCGAATAATGTGGCGGGCGTGAGGGCACGTAGCTGGAAAACCTGCTCATGCACGCTCACCAGCCCGATTGATGCGGCCAACCCGACAGCCTCGGCGAGCCGCGCCTCGGCGGAGCGGCTTTGCCCGGCCGCAAAGGCGGCCTGCTTGTCCCATGGCAGCAAGATCGCCGCCCGGCTTGGCGCAGGCGCGGTCTCTTTCATCATATAATCCGGCGCATCAATCCTCGGTTTCCGGGTCGTATTGCGGCTCTGGCGAACGGTTCAGCTTCAGTGTGCCTGCCCCGCCTTCGGTGGCCGATGCACCACCTTCAGCGCGAGACCCTTCGAACAACATGATCGGCGCACCCGGCATCACGGTGCTGATAGCGTGCTTGTAGACCAGCTGCGTATGCCCATCCCGGCGCAAAAGGACGGAGAAGTTATCGAACCAGGTGATGACACCCTGCAATTTTACCCCGTTAACCAGGAAGACCGTTACCGGCGTCTTGCTTTTGCGGACGTGATTCAGAAACACGTCCTGCACGTTTTGCGACTTTTCGTTGGCCACAATAGTAACCCCTTGTGTTTTTGTCGCCCGCTTTTCCGGACGAGTGATTGAATACGCTATGAAAAGACCAAGTTTACGCGGCTGTGTGGCGCACCCCCGCTAGGTCATGAATATAGCGAAATTGTGCAACGCGACAACAGCACTGGCACGACTTGCCAGCATGGGGGTTTTCCCGCAATTCATGCCGGACGACCGGAGTTCGCCATAATATGGCCGTAAACACCCAGCCTGCCCCGCTGCCCGCCGAGCCCACCCAGGCAAAGCGTTTTGGAAAAACCCGCGCCGCGCAATCCAGCGCCACACTGGAAGATTACGCGGAGCTGATCGATGATCTGCTCACCAGCAGCAGCAGCGCCCGGCCGACCGATATTGCCCGGCGCCTCGGCGTCTCGCATGCCACCGCCATCAAAACCATCGGGCGGCTGAAGCGCGAGGGGCTGGCGACATCCGTGCCTTATCATGGCGTCTCGCTGACCGAGGCAGGGCGCAAGCTGGCCTCCATCAGCCGGGAGCGCCACCGCGTGGTTGTGGAGGTGCTCAGCGCCATTGGAGTGCCGCGCGAAGCCGCAGAAGAGGATGCGGAGGGTATCGAGCATTACATCTCGCCTGCCACGCTGGCCGCCTTCCGCGCCTTTTTGAAACGAAGCTAGAACCTGACCGAAAGCGCCACCGAGCCATATTGGAACGCCGGGGCGGAATGGTGGAATTGCGGTGTCTCAATTGTTTCCACCGCAGAGATGCGCACGCCACGGTAAATCACCGCCGCGCCGAACTCGAGGCTGCCCTGCAAATGGGTCAAGCCGGTACCACGGCTGGATTGGAAATCATTACCCTGGATCAGCATGTCATGCGCCACGAGGCGCCCCAGCACGCCACCGAACACATACCAGACGAAGGGCCGGGTGGGGGTGTAGGCATCCATACCGGAAAGCTGTGGCTGCATCACCGCCGGCCCGAAATCCGAATCCAGCCCCTGGCCGAAACGCACAATGGCACCGGTTTGCGCATAAATCTCGGTATTGCCAATCTGCCCGGTGATCTGCGGTAGCACCTGAACACCGATGGGGCCGAAATTCGCCACCTCCTCGCGCCAGATGCGGCCGCCGGAAAAATCCAACGTCGGCTCGTTATGGAGCTGGTAACGCCAGCCCCTATTGGGCGTCTGGCCGATGATTTCATGAAACCCGTTCTGGACGGGCTGCCCCAGTGCCGCAGGCCCCACCACACCCACCGCGACGCCGGCGATGGAGCGGGTTTGCATGGTATCCTGGATTAGGCTCAGCCGCAGCGAGAGCTGCCCGGCATAGGGGCGGTCCTGCGGGTTGGGGTTGTAAAGCTGTGTTTTGGTGGGCGTGAATATCTGCTGCTGAAGGTCAAACTCCAGCCGCTGCGTGCCCTCGCCAAAAATCCCGCGGCCGAGGTCTGAAATGAAGCCTGGCAACGCGCCGGTAGGGCCGACATACCCCAGCCGCTCTCCGGAGGTGTAAAGCTCGTCCGTGCTGGGAATCGAGAGTGCGTCGTTCTCAAGCTGAATGGTGACGATGCTGTGGGGATCGTCCGGCGGGAGCGTCGCTGCGCCAGCGCTAGAAAGGCCACCGAGCGCGGCAATGCCCAACACGGCGAGACAAGTGGCGGTCGCATATTTTTTCACGAAGATCAGACCCTTACCGGCAGGACATAAACATGGATAACAGTATAGATTGACGTCACGATTACAAGGCGTGGCAAAGCCGCACGAAAAGAAAACTGCTTTGATGTGGCGTATCTTTGCCCCAGACAAAAAACGCTCAGGTTTTGGTTTTGCAAGCAATTTCAACCACCTGAATTGAAGCTACTGCTTCAATTCAGGTGGTTGTTAGCCTAACGTTCCTTTGCGGTGCTCAACGCCAAGTCAATCAGGCGCTCCAGCACCTCGCTCTCTTGTGCGCCGGCGATGGCGTGCTCGCCATCGACCAGAAAACACGGCACCCCGTTTATACCGAGCCGGTGTGCGTGGAGGTTCTCTGCATGAACATATTCCGAGCCTTCGCCAGAGCTAAGGAAGCGTTCAACAGCATCGCCATCCATTCCCTCCTGCCCGGCCAGGACCGCGAGCACGGCGGGGCTGCCGATGTCCAGCCCTTCGACGAAATGCGCCCCGAAAATACGTAATACCAGCCGGTCCGCCAGCCCTTCGCGTGCTGCTTCGCGCACCAGGCGGTGCGCGTCTACGCTGTTGGGGGTGCGCCTGATGCCGGCGAAGTTGAAGTCGATCCCTTCCGAAGCGCCAAGCTCGGCGATCGAGGCGTAAAGACGGCGCGCCCTGTCTTCCGCGCCGAATTTACGGATCATGTAGTCAGCGCGCGACATGCCCCCGCGCGGCATGTCCGGGTTCAGCAAAAACGGCCGCCAGCTCAGCTCCACATCCAGCTCGCGCCGACGCGCCAGCAGGAAGGATAGCCGCTTAACCCCCAGATAGCACCAAGGGCAGACGAAATCGAAAACAACCTCAACCACAAGCCGCGGCGGCATGGGGGCCAAAATATTCATAAAAAAATTCTAACGGATTTCGTCGCCGAAAACGAGAGAGATGATGAGACGCCGCAGCGAAAATATGAAAGCACATGGGCGCAGCTGGACAGGCGGTTTCGCTTGCACCGCGCTCTCACCTTGTTTGAAACGGAATTATCTCCTAATTCCGCATCATGACCGAAAACGAAAACATGACGCCCGAAGACCAGGGCCCGCAGGCTGAAACGCTGCTGGAGGCTCCGGATGAGCGCATTTTCCGGCTTGAGCGGGAACTTCAGGAAATGCGCGACAAATGGCTGCGCGCCGAAGCCGAGATGGCCAATCTGCGCGCCCGCACCAAACGTGAGGTGGAAGACGCCCGGCTTTACGCTGTGCAGAAATTCGCAAAAGACGTTGTGGAAGCAGCTGAAAACCTGAAGCGCGGCATTGACAGCCTGCCGACGGCGACACCGGACGAACCTGAACTCGTCGCCAAGCTTCGGCAAGGGTTCGAAGGTACCGAACGCTCCTTCATCGGTGTTCTGGAGCGCAACGGCATCACCCGGACCGATCCAACCGGTGCCGCATTCGACGCCAATCTGCACCAGGCCATGGCCGAGCAGGAAAGTTCTGAACACCCCGCAGGCACCGTGTTGCAGGCATGGAGTCAGACTTGGCAGCTCAACGGCCGGCTGCTGCGCCCGGCCATGGTTGTGGTCTCCAAGGCGCCGGCGCAAGGCTGAGACAAGGCCTACGTCCTGACTTTATCTTCCTGGGCTTGAGCCCGCGCCCTTGGCTGAGCCCGCGCCCTTGGCGGCGACCTCGCCCAGCCCGAAAATACCTCGCAGGAAGCCCGGCGTCAGCGCGGAAAGCGGGTTAACGCGCACCCGGGGGCTGTCCAGCTTGCCCTGAACATTCGCCCGCATGGCGATCAACCCGCCACCCTTTTCGGCTGAGAATAAATGCCCGAGCAGCGGGATTTTTCCCAACAGCGCGTTGAACGCGTAAGCCGGGATGATGGTGGTGTCGAGGTTGCAGGTGTCAGTGTTCGTATTCACGGTGCCGCTGGCAGTAAAGCCGAGTGACTCCGAGTAGGCATCTGCCCCTTGCAGGGTAAGCACGTTACCATCGAGCGTGAAGGGAATGGTGGCGTGGTCGATCAGCAGGCCTGGCCCGGAAACAGCCTCCGCCACGCCGTAAAGTGTGGCCGCCTGCATAACCTTGGTGAAGCCCGGCGCGTCCACCAGCCGCGCCTGGCTCAGTTTAAGGCTGCCCTTGGCAGGTCCACCACCATATTCAGCTTGCAGGCTGAGCATGCCGCCGCGCATGCCACCATAAACCCCCAGCGCTTTCAATAATGTTCCCGCATCATCGCCCCGTATGCTCAGGCGGCGGCGTGTGGCCGAAAGCGGCGTTACCGTCATGCTCACGCCCTGTGCCGTGCCGCTTGCCTGGCTGAGGGTATAGCCCCGGCCCGTCGCGGTGAGGCTGACATTTGCGAGCCCCGGCGCGGGTGGTTTGGAAACATAAAGCGTTTGAAACGCCAAAATAGCCTGCCAGAGCGCCCCCGGCGCGGCTGGCTTGGCTGGGGTCGCCACGTTGTCTGGCTTGGCCCCGCCGCGCTTCCTGCTGCCCTGGCGTAGATCCAGCACTGTACCACCTGCCCTTAGCAACCACGGCGCACCGGGGCTGGCCGGGGCGGTGAGCGTGCCGTGTATCTCAGAGCGGCCAATGCGCGCATCCTCCAGCGTAAACAGCCGCCCCTGGCTGTGCCCACGCACTGAAAGCGCTGACCCTTCAATGTCCAGGGTCTGGATGCCGGCCAGGTTCCCGTTCTGCAGCGTGAAATGGGCAATAAGGCGTCCGGCGGTTCCGGGCGTCTTCGCCCATCCCAGTAACGGCAAAGCCAGCCCGGCTGGTGTCAGATCTGCCGTCACCGCCGCCGTTTGCCGCCCGTCAGGTGGCCCGCTCACTGAAAACTCAAACGGCGCGGAGCCCTGCGCGGCTGAGCTGACATCGTTTGGCGTCTCCAGCCCAAAGGCGCGCCAAAGCGCGGCGCCGGCGGTACCTTTGATCGTCAGTGTCTGGCTGGCGTTTTGGGCGGAAAAATTCTGGTCCATCGTCACTATGGCGGGCTGGCCCGCAAAATCCGTCGTGGCGGTGGCATGCAAGGTGTGGCCATCCGTCGTCAGCCTGACTGTCCCGTTAGTGAAGTCGATGCTGGGAATTGGCGTTGCCATCCTCACACCGGTCAGGTTTGCCTGCACATTCAAGGCCACTTCCGCTATGTTCAGGTTGTTCTTGAAGGGGATCGTCGCGGTCAGGATTCCCTGAGCTGCGCCGGTCGCATTTCTGATCTCCGGCGCCGTGCCGTTCAGCAGATTGAGCGGCGGCGCTCCCAATTCCGCCAATACATCCTGCACCCGGCCATCGAGGTTAAGTGACAGATCGCCAAACTGATCCTTGGCGGTCAGATCGGTGATCACCAAGCTGCCGCTCTTCAGGCTCACCCCACCGGTTTCGCCGGAACTTGCCGTAATCACCGCTGTATCCATGCCGGGCATGGTGAACACGCCGTTTATATGCTCAATCGGTGCGGCACCGCGCAGCCAGGTTAACGTGAGATCATCGCCGCTGAACCTGCCTTGCACGTTCTCCAACCGGAAATGGCTGAGATCGCCATTGGCGGCCATGTCGAAGGTGAAATGCGCATCGCGCGCCCTACCGGCGGTGATATTCTGCGTCACCCATTTCCGTGTATTCGCCAGCACGCCCGGCGGCCACAGGGCGGATAAATCCTGCGCCTGCAGTGCATCCAGCCGCGCATCCAGCCGACCCAGCCACAACCCTTCGCGATGTGCATGGAAACTGAAGCGCAGGCGGGGCGCGCTTTGCCCGCGCCGGGCGAGCTGCGCCATGCCGTTGGTTACATCGACATTGCCGTTCCTGGAGACCGCGAGCACAAAATGCGCCGCGCTCAATGCCACGCTGTTGTCACCGACGCCGATATTGCCGGCGCCGACTGTCACGTAAACAGCGCCGTGCAGCAGCGTGAAGCCCGGCCCCGGCCAGAGATTAGCGTACCAGGAAACCGGTACATTGCCGCCTGGAAATGTCGCCCCTGCCCCGTTCAGCAGCACCGGCGCCCGCCCGCCGAGAAGATCCGCCATGGGCAAAGAGAGATCCGCAGAGGGGATATCAGCCAGGATGCCGCCCGAGTCAGTCAGCATTTCGATACCCGCCAACCGCAGCACCAACGGCACCGCGCCACCCTTGTGATAGCCCGCCCAGGCGAGCTCTGCCTTGGCCACATGCACATCCACGCCCTCACCGGTTACCAGCGTGGCAAGATAGGAGGCCAATTTTGGTACCTCGATTGGCCCTTTCGAGAGCCGGTAGGCCAGCAACCCAAACGAGGCGAAGGCCAGCAACAGCAGCAGCATAGCGATGCGCCCGAGCTGGTGCAACGCTTCAATAATTGTCCCGACGGCTTGACCTCTACGCGGCTTCATTCTGTTCTGCTTGCCAGATGCCAAGTGATCTTCACAAGCCGTGCTTTCCAAATGCCGCTGATCCAGCGGGGGCGGCGCGCCTGCAAGCGGACTTCAAAGCCCTTGGCCGGCGCGAAGCTGAATTTGCCGCCACCGAGTCGGGCGCGGTAATACTGGCCGCGCTGGGCGGTAATGCCCCCTATCTGGCAGAGCTTGCCTGCCGGGAGCCCGCCACCCTGCTCGCCTGCCTGCAAACCAGCCCGCAGGCGCACACTCAAGCCGTTCTGGCCGAGCTGGATGCCTTGCCCTCCAACCTGCCCCGCTCCCGGCTGAGTGCCGCGCTGCGCCGGGCCAAGCGGCAGATGGCGCTGGCGATCGCTGTCGCGGATATTGGCGGCATCTGGGCGCTGGAGCAGGTGACCGGCGCGCTCTCCGACCTTGCTGAAACCACCTTGCGCGCTGCCACCCGGCATTTGCTGAATACCCTGCATGAAGCGGGCGAGATTACTTTACCCTACCCGGAGACGCCGGAGCGCGACAGCTTCTTCGTGGCGCTGGCGCTGGGCAAGCTTGGCGCGCGGGAGCTTAACTATTCGTCAGATATCGACCTGGTGCTACTCTACGACCCCGAGGCACCACCCTACCAGGACGAGTCGCAGCGGCTGATGGCCCGGCTGGCGCGGGACCTCACCACCTTGCTCTCCACCCGGGATGAGGAAGGCTATGTGTTTCGGGTGGATTTGCGGCTGCGCCCGGACCCCAGCGCCACCCCGCCCGTGGTGGCCCTGGCCACCGCCCTTTCCTATTACGAAAGCCATGGCCGCACCTGGGAGCGCGCGGCTTTTTCAAAGGCGCGGCCGGTGGCGGGGGATTTTGTGCTGGGCCAGCAATTCCTGGCCGCCATCCGCCCCTTCATTTGGCGAAAATATCTCGATTTCGCGGCGGTCTCGGACATTCACGAAATGAAACGCCAGATTGACGCCCAACACACTGCCAACGGCCTGCACGGGCTGGATGTGAAGCTGGGACGCGGCGGCATCCGCGAAATCGAATTCATCGTGCAGACCCTGGGGTTGGTCTGGGGGGGGCAGAATCCGGCCCTGCGGATCCCCGCCACGCTGGAAGCCCTGCCCGCAATGGCCCGCGCCGGACATGTCCCCGAGCGCGACGCCCGCCAGCTCGCCGCTGATTATCGGGAGCTTCGACGTGTCGAGCACCGACTGCAAATGGTAGCGGACAGGCAGACGCACGAGCTACCCAATACCGATGCCGCGCTTGATGCCTTCTGCGTCTTCATCAACGCGCCTCACTTCAAACGCGACTTCCCACGCCTGCTGAACCGGGTTCATGCGCATTTTCTGGACTTCTTCGATGCCGGCGCGCCGGCATCACCAAGCGCGCTCAACCCCGGCCATGAGGGCCCGCCCCCGGCCGAATTCACCGCCCGGCTGACCGCACTTGGTTTTAAGGATGTGAGACACATCGCCGAACGGCTGCGGGATTGGTCTTCTGGCACCATGCCCGCCTTGCGCTCGCCGCGCGCACGGGAATTGCTGGCAGGCGTGCTGCCGCATCTGCTCTCCGCCCTTGGCGCGCAACCAGAACCAGACAAGGTGTTCGCGCAATTTGATACGCTGCTTGGTCGCCAACGCGCCGGAGTGCAGTTGCTCTCGCTATTCACCCGTAACACCGCCCTGCTGAAGCGCCTGGCCGCCGTGCTGGGCGCCGCCCCGGCTCTGTCGGATTATCTGGCCGATGATCCGCAGGCGCTGGATGGGTTGCTCGCCCCGCAGGCGCGCTTTGCCGCCCCCCGGCCGGCGTTGCACCGTTTGCTGGCCGAGGCGGAGGATCTGGAACAGGCCGCCGCCACCACAAGGCGTTTCGTGCGGCAGGAGGACTTCCATCTCTCTGTCGCAACGCTGGAAGGCCGACTGGACGCGAACCAGGCCGGGCGCACCCGCAGCGCCCTGGCGGAGGCGGCACTCTCGCAATTGTTGCCCTTCGTCATCGCCGCGCAGAAGGAGCGCCAGGGCCCAGTGCGCGGCGCGAAGGTGGCGGTGCTGGCGCTGGGTAAGGCGGGTGCCGGGGAAATGCTGGCGGGGTCGGACCTTGATCTGATGCTGATCTACGACCACTCCCCCGCCACTATTGCTCCCACGCAATGGTTTGTGCGGCTCAGCCACAGCTTCATCGGCGCGCTCACGGCACAGGGGCCGGGCGGCCCGCTCTATCATGTGGATATGCGCCTGCGCCCCTCGGGCAATGCCGGGCCGGTTGCCGTCTCGCTTGCCGCCTTTCGTAAATACCACGACCGTGAATCCTGGACCTGGGAGCGTCTGGCACTGACCCGTGCACGCGTGATGGCCGCCACGCCCGGCTTTGCCGCCATGGTGCGCGAGGCAATTCTGAACGCGCTCTGCCGCCCGGAACCGCGCGGCAAAATACTGGCCGACACCGCCGCCATGCAGGCAAGGTTGGCGACAGAGATGCCTGCGCGCGGCGCATTCGATCTGCGCTCCATTCCCGGCGGCATGATGGAGGTGAGCTTTATCGCCCAGGCGCTGCAGCTTATCCACGGTGCCAAGGAACCGGCCTTGTTCCTGCCCAATACCGCGGCCGCGCTGAAAGCCTTGGCCGCTGCAGGACATCTGCGCCAGAACGAGGCGCAAACCCTCATCCACGCAGATTTCCTGTGGCGAACTGTCCAGGGCATCAACCGTATCACGGGCTTGTCCAGCCGCGCCAGCGCGCCACCAACCGCCATGGTGGAAGCGTTGCTGCGCGCCACGGGTTTTGAAAATCTTGTCTCCCTGGAGGGCGAGATTGCCGATACCGCAAAAGCCGCGCATGAGATTTTCTCGACGTTGATTATTGCAGGAGCTGCCATATGAGTCTCACCGAGGGTGCAAGCGCGCCAGATTTCTCGATGCCCGCCACCGGAGGGCGCACCGTCTCGCTCGCCGGTTTAAAGAGCAAGCCGTTCGTGTTGTATTTTTACCCTCGGGCGGATACGCCGGGCTGCACCAAGGAAGCTTGCGCCTTCCAGGCCGGACTGCCGGATTTCTCTGGGCTTGACGTCACCGTTATTGGCGTTTCCAAGGACGGCATGAAGGCGCTGGAAAAATTCGCGGAGAAATATAATTTGGAATTCCCTCTTGCCTCCGACTCCGAAGCCAAGGTGATCGACGCCTACGGCGCCTGGCAGGAAAAATCCATGTACGGGAAAAAATACATGGGCATCGAACGCTCCACCGTGCTGGTGGATGCCAAAGGCAAGATCGCGAAAATCTGGCCTAAGGTGAAAGTCGATGGCCACGCAGACGATGTTTTGAGGGCCGTGCGGGCGCTGAGTTGAGCCGCACACTTGGCGGTGTGTTAAAATTCCCTCCCGGCGCGCCGGATTTTACGAATCGTTAACATTGCGGGCTGATCATGAATCCATAATTGGAAAAGGTTCATGAAACGATGTCCGGGCTGATTGAAATCCCGCCTTCCGGAATGGTCCCATACGATTCCAGTCCGAATTCCGCTGTCTGGCTGGATGAGCAACGAGCGCATAGCCTGGGGAGCTACGAGATTCTCGATAGCGCGCCCGAAGCGGCGTTTGATGATCTTGCTTGTCTTGCCGGCAGTTTTTGTAATGCA
>JAKAZY010000001.1:33570-53913 GCA_021826425.1 Pseudomonadota bacterium | reverse complement strand
GAGCAGCGCCTCGTCGGCCTCCTGCAACACGCCTTTGGGCGGCACGGCGGCACCAGCGTTTTTGCCAATGAAGGAGAGTGTGCGCTGCGCCAGATTGCCGATGCCGTTGGCGAGGTCGGAATTGATGCGGCGCTTTAGGGCATCGCGGGAAAAATCGCCGTCATTGCCGAAGGGCACTTCGCGGAGCAGAAAATAACGGATCTGGTCCAGCCCGAATTCCTGCACCAAAGGCCGAACATCTATGAAATTGCCGAGGGATTTGGACATTTTCTCGCCCTCGACCGTCCACCAGCCATGGGAGAACACCTTTTCCGGCAGAGGCAGGCCAGCGCCCATTAAGAATGCGGGCCAATAGACAGAATGGAACCGGATGATCTCCTTGCCCACCAGATGCAGGCTAGCGGGCCAATAGCCCCAGCGCGGGTTGGCCTCATCCGGGTAGCCAGCGGCGGTAAGGTAGTTCACCAGCGCGTCCAGCCAGACATACATCACGTGTTTTTCATCGCCCGGCACCTTCACGCCCCAGGAGAATGACGTGCGGGAGATGGAAAGATCGTTCAGGCCGGAGCGCACGAAGGAGAGGATTTCGTTGCGCTTGGCGGTGGGGGCGATGAAGCCTGGATGGGTCTCATAGAATTCCAGAAGTTTATCCTGAAAGGCACTGAGTTTAAAGAAATAACTTGGCTCCACCACCCATTCCACCGCGGCGCCGGAGGCGAGCGCGTAGCGGCTGCCGTCCGGCTTCAGCGCGGTTTCGCTCTCGTCGTAAAAGGCTTCGTCGCGCACCGCGTACCAGCCCTCATAAGCGCCGAGATAGATGAAGCCGTTTTCCTCAAGCTTTTTCCAGATGGCCTGGCAAGCCTGCTTGTGGTGGGCGGAGGTGGTGCGGATGAAATCATTATTGGAGATGTTCATCGCCTTCGCCATATCCTCGAAATCCGCCGAAACCCGATCCGCGAATTCCTGCGGCGCGATGCCGGCGGCCAGGGCAGCGGCTTCAACCTTCTGGCCGTGCTCGTCTGTGCCGGTCAGGAAAAACACGTCATCACCTTCCAGACGGTGCCAGCGGGCCAGCACATCCGCCGCGGTGGAGGTGTAGGCGTGGCCGAGATGCGGCGCGCCGTTTACATAGTAAATCGGCGTGGTGACATAAAACTTCGTCTTGGTCATGATCTGTGCAGTTGTTCCAGCGCCAGGACGATGGCGGCGCGCTTATCCAGGTTCAATCCTAACACTTCGCGCTCCAGTTTTCCAAAATCCTGCCAGAGCGTGACGTTATGGTTGAGATGCGTGGCGCCCGCCCGGGCGGCGGCGCGGGTGCGGGCGGCCAGGCGCGTGCGCAACAGGGAGAAGAATAGCTCAAATTTGTCGGTGCCCTCGACGCTGCGGGCCACGTTATCCGCGATGGTTTGGGCGCGGGCGGGGCTCACTTTTGCGTCCAGGGCTTCATCCACCAGGGCCGCCAGGGCCATGCCATCGCTCTCCGCCAGGGTGAGCGCGTTGCCGATGCTGCCTTCGGAAAGCTCGATCATTCGGGTTGCGTCAATGTCCGGCGTATACTCCGCCAGCAAGGCGCGCATGGGGGCTTCTGGCAGCGGCGACATCGGCAATACGCGGCAGCGGCTGCGGATGGTGGGCAGCAGCCTGCCGGGGGCGGCACTCACCAGCAGCAGAATGGCACGGGGCGGTGGTTCCTCTAGCAATTTCAACAGCGCGTTGGCGGCGTTGGGGTTCATATCCTCGGCGCCATCCACCACCAC
The DNA here is from genome assembly GCA_021826425.1 of Pseudomonadota bacterium. Lineage (GTDB taxonomy): Bacteria > Pseudomonadota > Alphaproteobacteria > Acetobacterales > Acetobacteraceae > Acidocella. Next base: position 52,153 of record JAKAZY010000001.1, on the reverse strand, counting down.
CACGCGCCAGCCGCCTTCGGCAGGCGTTAAGCGCATGAAGGCGCTGGCCTCCTGCACGGTTTTGATGACGATCTCGCCTTGCAATTTCTCGGTTTTTTCATTCACCCGGCGTTCGACGGTGAAAAAATCCGGGTGGGTGTTTGCGGCGACGCGGCGGAACACGCCATGGGTTTCCGGCACGGCGAGATCAGGCGTTTGCCCGCCCGCCAGCAGCCAGCGGCTGAAGCGGTAAGCGAGCGTGGCCTTGCCGATGCCCGGCGGCCCGGCCAACAGCCAGCCATGATGCAGACGGCCAGACATGGCGGCGTGATGCAGCGCATTTACCGCCTCCTCATGGCCGCGAAAATGCGGGTTGGCGCGGGGGGCTGGCGGCATCAGCGCCCTGCCCGCGCGCGCAACGCTTGGCGCATGGAGGCCACCACCACCGCCGGAGCCGGGCTGGCGTTGATGACCGCGAAGCGTTCCGGCTCCGCCCGGGCGATGGCGGCAAAGCCTTCCCGCACACGGGCGAAAAACGCGGCATCCATCGCCTCGTAGCGGTCGGTGCCGCTGGCGCGGGCGGCTAGGCGGTTTTTTGCTTCATTTTCATGAAGTTGAAGTAGAAATGTAAGGTTTGGCATTATGCCCGTGAGCTGGATGAGCGCTGCAATATCCGCCTGCGGCACGCCTTGGCCATAGGCCTGATAGGCCATGGTGGAGTCGTGAAACCTGTCGCAGATGACGATGACGCCGCGCGCCAATGCCGGGCGGATGACGCGGTTCACATGGTCGATGCGGGCGGCAAAATGCAGCATGGTCTGGGCCAGCGGGTCCAGCGGAAGCTCCTGGTTCATCAGTAAGGCGCGGATCGCCTCCGCCCCCTTGGTGCCGCCCGGTTCGCGGGTGAGCAGCACGACCTGCCCTTCAGCGCGCAATGCCTCGGCAAGCCCGGCGGCGGCGGTGGACTTACCCGCCCCCTCCCCGCCTTCCAGCGTGATGAAAAATCCTTGCCCAGGCAATTTTTACCGCACGACGATTTCAGGCCCGGCGATGCCGGTTTGCAGAACCTGCTGCAAGGCCTGGTCTGCGGCCTCCACGGAGTGATACGGCCCGGCATTCACCGCCCATAATGTGCGGTCGCCGCCGAACACCGGTACGATCTGCGCGGGCATGCCGTAAAGCCGGGCGATTGTGCGTGCGGCATCACCCTCGCTGCCAAAGCCCGCAATCTGCACCCAGAGCGGCCCAGGTGCGGGGGTGGTAACGCTTACCTGGCCGGAAAGCTGCGGGGCGGCGTTTTGCTGGCCAGGGATATTTGTGTTCACGATCTGCTCGGCCGCACCTGTTGCACCGCCGGAGCCGGGGGCTGCCAGGCTTTGCGCGGTGATGCCCGCCACCGGTGCGGCGGCGAGCTTGGGCCCGGCGCCAAGCTCGCCTTGCAGGGCGGCACTTGCCTGGCTGTCCAGCTTCACCTCAACCTCGACCACCCCGCCGGAGGGGAAGTTGAGCAATTGCGCCACATGCGGGGTGACGGCGATAAGGCGGCCGGGGATATTCGGCCCGCGCTCATTCACCCGCACCTGCACAGAATAGCCATTTACCAAATTTGTAATGGTGACAATGCTGGGCAGCGGCAATACCGGGCTGGCGGCCATCAAGCCGTCGGGGTCGTAAAGCTCGTTATCGGCGGTGTAGGCGTTGCTGTCATGCTCGATGACGCCCAGCCCTGTTTCATCGTAACTGCCAAACTCTCGCGGGTAGCGCCATTCGCCGCCCACCTGATACGGGTTGCCGATGGTGTAGGTGACCGGCCCCGGCGGTGGCGGTGGCGGACCATGCGGAACACAGCCTGCCAGGGCGGCGCAAAGGGCGAGGATAAGCCGGTTGATCATGCCAGGATCATCCGCCCCAGCGCGCCAACGGCCAGCGCATAGTAATCAGACGGATTATAGCGGCGGATGGCGGTGAAGTTCTGGTAGACCAGAAACGCTTGGCCGCCAGCGCCATCGGGCAGCAGCAGGGCGGCTGGCATGTTTGGCGGCAAAGGCTCTGCACCCGGCAGGCGTTGCACGCCCAGTTGCTGCCAGTAAGCGATTGTTTGAACGTTCTCACGTCCGGTCATCGCGATGTTGAGATTGGCGGGGGCGAACACCGGCTCGGAGGATGGTTGATCCGCCTGCCATCCGGCCTTGGCCAGATAATTCGCCATGGAGGCCAGGGCGTCAGCGTCGGAATTCCAGATATCCGGCGCGCCGCCCCCCGCGAAACTTACCGCTGTGGTGAGATAGGTGCTGGGCATGAACTGCGGCTGGCCCATGGCTCCTGCATAGGAGCCGAGCAGATTGGCAACCGGCGCATCACCCCGCGCCACGATCGTCATCGCCTTGATGACCTCATTGCCGAAATAATGGCTCTGCCTATCCCATGCCAGAGTGCTGAGCGCGTCAATGACATTAAAGCTGCCTTGGTTGGCACCGAAATTCGTTTCCAGCCCCCAGATGCCCAGCATGACATCCGCCGAGACGCCGTAGCGGCTGGTAATGGCGGCAAACAGGTTTTGTGTTTGCAGGTATTTGCCCTGGCCGGTGGCGATGCGGGTCTGGCTGAGTACTCGGCTGGAATATTGTGCCCAGGTGAGGGTGAATTCCGGCTGGTGATGGTCCAGCTTCAGCACATCCTGGTTGGGCACCAGCCCATAGGTGCTGGCCTGGATGACCGAGTCGGGTATGCCCGCCGCCCTTGCCCTCGCCCGTAATCGCGCCAGGAAAGAGGCGAAGTCCTGCGCCGCCCAGGCCATCCGCGGCAACGCCAAGGTGCTGCCAAACCCCGCTAACATGATGCGTCTCAACATGATGCGACCTTGCCACGCCCATGCGGTGGGCCGCAACGGCCTCGCCGTGCACGTTTGTTATCTTCTCGTCCACACCTGCGGCGTGGCGTGGCGAATAAAGCTCGGCTATGCTGCGAGCATGGGATTCTGGCGCACGAAAACATTGGTGCAGATGAGCCGGGCGGAGTGGGAATCGCTCTGCGACGGGTGCGGGCGCTGTTGCCTGCACAAGTTGCGCGACGATGACACCAATGAGATTGAGTTTACCAATGTGGCTTGCCGCTTGCTGGACACCGCAACCGCCCGCTGCCGGGATTATGCCAACCGCAAAACCCTGGTGCCGGATTGCATAAAGCTGACGCCCAAGCGGCTGGAGAAAATTGATTGGCTGCCGCCAAGCTGCGCCTACAGGCTGTTGCAGGAGGGCAAGGATTTACCATCCTGGCACCCTTTGCGCTGCGGCAAGTCAGAAGGCGTGGTTGAGGCCGGGGCCTCCGTTGCGGGGCGCTGCATAGATGAACGCCATGCCGGCCCGCTGGAGCACCATGTTGTGGATTGGCCGGGCAAAACGCCGACGCGGCGGCGGCCTTGACGGTTGAGCCGCCAAGCACCGAGAGGGTGCCGGTGCGCGGCACGCTGATTACCGTGGCTTTTAAGCGATCAGCGCGGGCGCGGCGGATTTCTTTGCGCGTAGACCCCGCCCAGGGCGTGGTGATTACCTTGCCCATGCGCGGCTCCCGCCGGGCGGGGCTCGCCCTTTTGCGCGCGCATGAGGATTGGGTGAGTGAGCGGCTGGACGCCCTGCCCCAGGCTTTTGCGCTGAAGCCCGGGGCGATTCTGCCGGTGAATGGTCTGCCGCATGAGATTGTGCATCTGCCTGCCGGGCGGGGCGGCGCCTGGGTGGAGGACGGAAAAATTTTTGTAACCGGCGAACCTGAATTTCTCGCACGCCGCGTGGCGGACTGCTTGAAACGCCTGGCCCGCCAGCGCCTATCCGCCATGGCGGCTGCCACCGCCCAGCGCGCGGCGCTGCGGCCCAAGACGGTGCGGATAAAAGACACACGATCCCGCTGGGGGAGCTGTGCGCCAGATGGAACGCTGGCCTTCTGCTGGCGGTTAATCTGCGCGCCGGATTTTGTGCAGGATTATGTGGTGGCGCATGAGGTGGCGCATCTGAGACACATGAACCACGGCAAGCAATTCTGGCAGCTTACAGACGAGCTGACCCCGCACAGGCCACTCGCGACGGCATGGCTTTCCAGCGAGGGCGTGAGCCTGTTGCGTATCGGTTAAACCATGCCAATGATATCATACAGATAGTCGGCAAACTCAAAGTGAAAGTCGCCCTATGAAAGCCGTTGCCTTTACTCATTCCCGCCCTGTCACCGCCTTCGATGCACTAGAGGATATCGAACTTCCCGTTCCCGTGCCCCGGCATCATGATCTTCTGGTCGAGATCAAGGCGGTCTCGGTCAACCCGGTCGACACCAAGATCCGCCAGTATAGCGAGCCGCTGGGCGAACCACGCGTACTGGGATTTGATGCGGCGGGCATTGTTCGCGGCATTGGCCCGGAGGTGCAGAATTTCTCGGTGGGAGATGAGGTGTTCTATGCCGGCGTGCCGGACCGGCCTGGCACAAATGCCGAGTTTCATTTGGTCGACGACCGTATCGTTGGCCACAAGCCAAAATCGCTCAGCTTCGCCGAAGCTGCCGCGCTGCCTCTGACTGCGCTGACCGCCTGGGAAATGCTGTTCGAGCGGTTCCGTATCCCGCGCGATCAGCCGCATGGTGGCACATTGCTGGTGGTCGGCGCTGCCGGCGGGGTGGGTTCCATGACCATCCAACTTGCCGCGCAACTTACTGACATAGCCGTTATCGCCACCGCCTCCCGCCCGGATACAGCCGATTGGTGTCGTTCACTCGGTGCGCATCATATCGTCAACCATCATCACGACCTCGGCGCGCAGATTTTGCAGGCAGGATTGACGCCGCCGGACCATATCTTTTGCGTGACGCATGTGAGGCAGCATTTTCACAAGCTGGTGGAGCTGCTGGCACCGGAAGGGGCAATCGGAATCATTGAATCGAACGCCGGAGAGCTGAATGTTTCCCCGCTGATCCGCAAGAGTGCAACACTGTACACCGAATACGTGTTTACGCGCGGGGCTCTACACACGCCGAGTATGGGCACTCAACACCGCACTCTGGAGGCGATTGCGCATCTTGCTGATAACGGCACGCTGAAGACCACGCTGACGGAGAATTTTGGCACAATCAACGCCACCAACCTCATCCGTGCCCATGCAGCGCTAGAAGCAGGCAGCACTATGGGCAAGATCGTGTTGGAAGGTTTCTGAGCCAGCCGCTTCCCATTAATTTCTAAGTAGAACGCAGGAGCAAACCGTAAACCCCGAACTTCGTCGGGCATCTGGCGAAAGCAAGGGGCGCTGTTTCTTGCGTGTAGAACTTCAGCTGGAGGCGAATAAACGTGAATTGACTCGCGAAAGATGTGCCCGGAAGTTTGAAGTGACTCCCGTGTTAAAATTTAGACGTCACACAACAAGCAACCCTAGCGTGTATATCGTCGTTTTTGGTTTTTTAAAAATCTGAGCAAAACAGAGGTAAAAAAACTTGTCCAAGTTTTCACTTGAAACGAATCAGGAAAGGATACAATTCAACGATGCGTTAAATTAGCTCCTCTCAATCCGGTGTCCCCTTATGTGGTTAAGTCAGCAGACAATGGTGCCTGGAATTGTCGGCGCCGAGGGCGGCTATCTTGGGCTTGGTGAAGCGCAAAGGCTTAAAGACCTTCATTCATTGAATATTTTTTATACGCCCGCTGAGGAACGCTTCGACCGAATTACACGGTTGGCAGCAAGGGTCTTGCATGCCCCGATGGCGGCGATTAGCTTCATCTCGGGCGAATCACAATGGATAAAATCCAGCTTCGGTTTGGCGGCAGGTGAAATTTCGCGTGAGGTTTCTCTCTGCGGCCATGCGATCGAAGGGCACCAAGCCTTGGTTGTAATGGACACCGCGCAGGATGAGCGCTTTAAGGCCAACCCGCTGGTCGCTGGACGGCAATGCATACGTTTTTATGCGGGACACCCGATTCATACCGGTGCTGGTTCGGCGGTTGGTGTGCTCAGCGTTATGGATACGTTGCCAGGGCAGCCCAGCTACGCCGGGCTGGAAACGCTGCGTGACTTGGCCGTCATCGTGGAGCGGGAGCTAACCCACAGTTCTTCCACTTCATTCCAGGATACGTTGATCAAAACCCTGCAGCCGCAAGAGCGGCGCAGCTCCCTCGATGAGCTGACGCATATGTGGAAGCGCAACGTGGTCATGCAATTGGCACACCTGGAATGCGCCGCTGCCAGCAATGGCTCGCCACTCAGCCTGCTGCTTGTTGATGTTGACCATCTAAACGTAATCAACGAGAATTACGGCCTGCAGATGGGCGATGTTGCACTGTATGAAGTGGCAGCGCAGCTGCGCCAGTCTCTGCGGGATAGTGATATTATAGGGCGTTATGGAATGGGCACGTTTCTGGTGCTGCTGCGCGCCGGGATCGTTGACTCCAAGCTGGTGGCGGAGCGTATTCGCGAGTCAGTAGCGCGCCACATGATACCCGGCATCGATATCCAGACCACGGTAAGCATAGGGGTTGCCAGCGCCAAAACTCAGGCGCCCACTCCGGCCTTATTAATCAGCGCGGCCGACAAAGCCATGCGCCTTGCCAAGGAAAATGGGCGCGACCAGATTGAAAGCGTGGTGCTTTAGAGCAGCCCAGCATAATGATGTTGAGACTGTTTCACGGTTCACTGTGGATCTCACCGCGACGCGCATTCAATCGATCAGGCTCTAACTCTCCGCTTGCACCTTCAGACTGTCTCGGAAGCATTTGCGCAGCTTGGCGATTTTAGGCTCGATGACAGCCTGGCAATAGCCGGACCAAGGGTTGCGGACGAAATAATCCTCGTGCTCGGGCTCTGCCGGCCAGAAAATGGTCAATGGCGAAATTTCCGTGACAATATGGCCCCAGACGGGGGTGAATTCCGCGATAGCCGCCAGTGCTGCGGCCTTTTGTTCTGGCGATTTATAGTAAATTGCTGAGCGGTATTGTGATCCTATATCATTGCCTTGCCGGTTCAGCGTCGTCGGGTCGTGGATGGTGAAGAATACGCGCAGCAGGTCTGCGTAGGAGATCACCGCGGGATCGTAATCCACCTTCACGACCTCGGCATGGCCAGTGGTGCCGGTGCATACCTGCTTGTAGCTGGGGTGATCCAAATGCCCGCCCGCATAGCCGGATTCCACCTTCTCAACCCCGTTCAGTTCATCATAGGCTGCCTCCAGGCACCAGAAGCAGCCGCCGGCCAGAATTGCGGATTCCGTCATTTTATACCCCCCATTTCGCAAATCATTGCCCAATGTTCGGGGCTGACAGGCCCGACCGAAAGGCGCGAATATTTAAGCAATGCAAGTTCAGCAAATCTGGTGTCGGCCTTTATCGTGGCAAGAGTGATAGGTGATTTCAAAGGCTTTAGTGCCTTCATGTCCACGCACACCCAATCGCCGCTTTCAGCCGTGGGGTCTGGGTAAGCTTCGCGAACCACCTCAACGATTCCGACAATCTCCTTGCCAATATTGGAGTGGTAGAAGAACGCGCGGTCGCCTTGTCTCATCTCCTTTAGATGCCGCTTGGCGAGGTGGTTGCGCACGCCGGTCCAGGGCTCGACGCCGTTTTTTACTTGGTCATTCCAGGAAAACACGTCCGGTTCGGACTTTATCAGCCAATAATTCATACGGAACAATGTAACCAATTTTCACAACGCTTCAAATTTGCGCGTTGGTGGCATAAGAACCTGCCCATGAAGCAAAGCGCTCTCAACCCGGTCCAATCAACGCGAAGCGGTGGCTGGTTTCATTACCTCGCCAATCCAGGGCGCTTTCAACGTGTCGCGCGCCCTACCCTGCCCTGGCTGGCAGCGTTTTCGGTTGTGTTGACCATAACCGGCATCGTGTGGGGCTACTGGTTCGCCCCGGCGGATTGGCAGCAAGGCGATGCCGCGCGGATTATGTATGTGCATGTGCCCGCCGCCTGGGTGGCGATGGCGGGTTATGCGGCGTTGGCCTTCTGCTCCTTGCTCTCGCTGGTGTGGCGGCACCCTCTGGCGGATATCGCGGCAGAGGAGATTGGCCCGGTGGGGGCTGGCTTCACCGCTGTGTGCCTGGTTTCCGGCTCGCTATGGGGCAAGCCGATGTGGGGCGCCTATTGGGTGTGGGATGCGCGGTTAACTTCCGTGCTGATTTTGTTTTTTCTTTATCTCGGCCATATCGCGCTTATCCGCGCTTTTGATAACAAGGCCCATGGGTACCGCGCTGCCGCGATTCTGGCGCTGGCCGGGGCGGTGAATTTACCGATTATCGTGTTCTCAGTGCAGTGGTGGAACACGCTGCACCAGGGCAACACCATTTCCCTGACCGGGCCCTCAAAAATCTATATCACCATGCTCTACCCGCTGCTCATCGCCTCGTTGGGGTTCTATCTGAGCTTTATCACGATGGTGGTGGCCCGCATGTCGGCGGCGATATCTGAACGCAAGACTACGGCGTTGCTGCGCGCCGCCGCGGAGCAAACACCATGAACCCCGCCGCCATCCAACCCATCGATGTGTGGCCGTTCATCAACGGCGCCTATGGGGTGACCGTATTATTCCTGCTCGGTGCGGCGTGGTTGACCTTCGCCCGCGTTCGCCGTGCCCGCGCGCGCCTGGCCCAGGCCGAGCAACTTTAAATGCTTACCCCCAAACGGCGGCGACTTTATTTGGTGCTGACTTGCTTGGTCTGTCTGGGGGGTGCTGTGGCACTTTCTCTGGCGGCATTTTCCTCCTCCCTCACCTATTTCCTCTCGCCACGTCAGGTCGCCGCCAAGGCACCCCCGGTGGGGCAGAGCTTCCGGCTGGGTGGCATTGTGCAAGTGGGAACGGTTGCCACCAGCGTTGCCAACGGCACCCCCACCACGCATTTCGCGGTGACGGATGGGCGGGCGGCGGTAGAAGTGATCTATTCCGGGGTGCTGCCCGATTTGTTCCGCGAGGGCCAGGGGATTGTGGCGATCGGCTCCATGCGGCCGGGCGGGGTGTTTGTGGCCGATGAGGTTCTGGCCAAGCACGGCGCCGATTATATGCCCAAGGATGTGGAGCAGGAGCTGAAAGCCAGCGGCAAATGGGATCCACGCTTTGGCCCGCCGCCTGACGCCAGCGCCTGGAACGACATGAAAGTGAAAGACAACGGCACATGATTCCTGAACTCGGGCATTTCTGCCTGGCGATGGCAGTTGCCATTGCCTGCGCGCAAGGTGTTGTGGGCATTGCTGGGCCAACGCTGAAAGACCCGCGCGCCCTGGCCGCCGCCCCCCTGCTCACGCTGCTGCATTTCACCGCCATTTTACTGTCGTTTCTGGCGCTGGTGTGGGCAGGGGTAGTTTCGGATTTCACGGTCGAGAACATCGCGGATTTTTCATCGGCGCAGACGCCGCTGCTCTATCGGATCACCGGCATCTGGGGGAACCATGATGGCTCGATCCTGCTCTGGTGCCTGATCCTTTCGCTTTGCGGGGCTGCTGTAGCGCTGGGTGGGCGGCAGTTGCCCGCATCCTTGCGCGCCCGCGTGCTGGGCGTGCTGGGATTTGTCTCCTGCGGGTTTCTGCTGTTCACGCTCGCGGTGTCTAATCCTTTCACCCGTATCTGGCCGCCACCGCTAGACGGTGCGGGCATGAACCCAATTTTGCAGGACCCTGGCTTGGCCTTCCATCCGCCGGTTCTCTACACGGGCTATGTTGGATTTTCTGTCGCCTTCGCCTTCGCCATCGCGGCACTTATCGAAGGCCGGATTGACGCCGCCTGGGGGCGCTGGGTGCGGCCTTGGGTGCTGCTCTCCTGGTGCTTCCTTACCGCCGGCATCACGCTGGGAAGCTGGTGGTCTTATTACACGCTGGGCTGGGGCGGCTACTGGTTCTGGGATCCGGTGGAAAACGCTGCCCTGCTACCCTGGCTCACCGGCACCGCACTTTTGCATTGCGCCATCGTCGTGGAAAAGCGCGAGGCCCTGAAGGCCTGGACGGTGTTGCTGGCTATCGCCACCTTCTCGCTCTCTCTCTCCGGTACCTTTCTGGTACGCTCGGGCATTCTAAATTCCGTGCACAGCTTCGCCGCGGCGCCCGATCAGGGATTGTTCATCCTGGTGCTGCTCGCAATCACCATTGGCGGCTCGCTGCTGCTGTTCGCCATTCGCGCGCCGGTGCTTGCGGCCACGGGCATCTACGCGCCGATCAGCCGTGAAAGTGCGCTGATATTAAACAATATCTTCCTCTGCGCCATCACGGCTGTGGTGTTTATCGGTACGCTCTACCCGCCTTTCGCGAATCTTCTGTTTGGCATCCAGCTTTCCGTCGGGGCCCCGTTTTTCAACCAGACGGTATTGCCCATGGCAGGGCCGATCATTCTGGCGATGGGAGTGGGGCCGCTCTTGCGCTGGAAGCGGGCGGACCTGTTGCCGGTGCTGCAACGCCTTTGGCTTGCCGGCGCTGTGGCGTTGCTGGTGTTGATCATCCTCACCGTCACGAAGCATCTTATTGCGGCTCTTGGGCTGGCGGGTGGCGCCTGGGTGGTGATGTCCGCGCTCACCGACCTTGCCGAGCGGACCCGGTTGTTCCGTGTACCGCTGGGTGCCTCGCTAGGGCGCTTTTTCACCCTGCCCCGCGCAGCCATCGGCGCAACCTTAGGGCATATAGGCTTCGGCGTCTCGGTCATTGGCATTGCGGCGATGACATTGGCGGTACAGAAAGTGGTGGTGCTCAACCCCGGCCAGTCCACCATGCTGGGCGGCTACACATGGGCGCTGGAAGACATTCACGACGCGCCGGGCCCGGATTATTCCCAGCGGGTGGCGGATGTGGTGGTGAGCGATAATGGCAAGCCCTTCATGACCCTGCATCCCAGCCGCCGGTTCTTTACCGCACAGCACGTGATCACCAGCGACGCCGCCATTCGCACCAACGGCTTCCAGGACATATACGTCGACTTCGCCGACGAGCATGACGGCGGGGCTGAGCTGCGGCTGAACCGCCACCCCGGTGCGCCGGAGATCTGGTTTGGCGGGTTGATCATGGCGCTTGGCGGGTTTTGCTCCCTGTCGGACAGGAGGTTGCGCGTGGGGGCGCCGTTCCGCAAACGTCTACCGAGCGGAGCTACGGTTTAATGTCTCCCTTGCGTCGGCGATTACTGTTTGGAACACCGCTGGTGGTGGCACTCGCGGCGGGAGGCGGATTCTACACCATTTTGCGCCGGATGCAGGATGACACTTATGACCCACATGCCCTACCCTCACCCTTGATCGGCAAGCGCCCCCCCGCTTTCACCCTGCCTGGGGTCAGCGGCACGCCGGGATTCTCTAATACAGACCTCTTGGCGCCGCCAAAACCAATGCTGGTGAACTGGTTCGCCTCCTGGTGCGCGCCCTGCCAGGAAGAGGTGCCGATGCTGCAGGCCCTGGCGGCGGCCGGCATTACCATCTGGGGCATCGCCTATCAGGATAAACCGGCTGATCTTGCCGCCTATCTGCAACAATTCGGCAACCCTTATGCGCGTATCGCAACCGATCAATCCGGGCTCACCGCGATCAATTGGGGAGTTTATGGCGTACCCGAGACGTATTTCATCGACAAGACCGGCATTGTGCGGCTGCGCTATGCCGGGGCGCTGACAGATACGGTGGTAAAAACCCAGATTATGCCGCTGTTCAAGCAATATTCATGAAACTTCCTCGTTTTCTGCTGGCGCTGCTACTGCTGCCTGGCCTGGCATTGGCCCAGGACATGGTAACGCGTGATGGAATAACCTTGACCCAACCGCAGGAGAACCGCGCCGAAGCAATAGGCGACCAGCTTCGCTGCCTGGTCTGTCAGAACGAAAGCATCGAGGAATCTTCGGCGGGGCTGGCCAAACAATTGCGGGTAATCATTCGCCAGCAGGTGGTGCAGGGCGTGCCCAGCAAAGAGATCATGCGTTACATGGTCCAGCGCTACGGCATTTTCGTGCTGTTGAAGCCGCCCGTCTCGCCGCTGACCTGGCTGCTTTACGCCTCGCCATTCATTGCCATGCTTGGTGGGTTTTTGCTTTTCTGGCTGGGGCGGCGAGCTCGCGCCAACCCCGTGACACCGCTGAGCCAGGCCGAGCAGGCGCGACTGGATGAATTGCTGAAATGAATCTCTACCTATTCCTGATGCTGGTGGTGGCGCTGGCACTCACCCTGCCCTTGCTGCTGGTGTTCCGCCGCGGGCAAAAATTGCCGGAACGGCGCGAGGCCGCCCTCACCTTGCACCGCGCGCAGCTTGCCGAACTGGACCGGGATCTGGCCGATGGGCGGATCGGCAAGGAGGAGCACGCGGGAGCGAAGCTGGAGGTCGAGCGCCGGCTGCTGGCAGCCGATGCCCTGCCGGCTCAGCCCACCAACGGCAACGCCAATCTGCTGCTGATCATGACGATCATCGCCCTGCCGGTGGGCGGCTTTGCGCTCTATTTACCTGGCGCCACACCTGTATCTTCCGAGCCGCACGCGGCCTGGGCGGCGCAACAAGCCGCACAGCAGCAGCAGATCGAGCAACTGATTATTTTGCTGCGCGCGCATCTGGCCAACGCAACGCCTGGCTCGGATGACGCCAGCGAAGGCGAAGCGTATCTTGCCGAAGCCTTAAGCGAGCAGGCCGGGGAGATCACACCAGAGGCCCTGGCACTGTTCAAGCAGTCTCTTGCCAGCGCGCCACCAAATTCATCCTGGCGGCAGCTCGACCAGCAGAGACTGCTGCAAATGCGGGGGCAGCAATGACCTGCCGCCCTTTTCTTCTGTCTACAGCGGCGTAGAATACCTCGCCCATGGATGAAAAACCCACCCCCGCCAAGCCAGACACCCTAACCACCCCGAAGCCGGAAGCGCCGAAGCTACCCAAGGAGATCGGCGGCCCCAAGGGCCCTGAGCCGACGCGATACGGCGATTGGGAAAAAAACGGCCGGTGCTCTGACTTTTGATGGCGTATCTGCTGCTCGCCATCGCTATCATCAGCGAAGTTACCGCCACCTCCGCGCTGAAGGCCTGCGCGGGGTTTACCCGCCCCCTACCCTCGCTCCTGGTGCTGACCGGGTACTGTGTAAGCTTTTATACCCTGTCGCAGGTCGTCAAGGTCATCCCGCTCGGCTATGCCTATGCGCTCTGGTGCGGTTTCGGCATCGTGCTCATCGTCGGTGTAGGGTATTTCTATTACCGCCAGCCGGTAGATCTGCCGGGGCTGTTCGGCATCGGATTGATCATGGCCGGGATTCTCGTGATCAATCTCTTCTCCGGCATGAGCATCCACAGGTAACGTGGCCAGGCGCTTAAAACCTTTTCATTTGTGAAACGGCGAAAAGCCCCCAAATCGCTGGGGATACCAAAAAGGCCAGACGGCCATGGGTGTATCTTTAACGATCAAGGGGTTAAAGCATGAAATCAGGGATCGCCATCATCGGGGCCGCCATTATTGGCTTGGCGGTGTTCTTTATTGTGCCGATGGCAGCGGGCGGCAGCGCCAATGTCTGCCAGGCACTGGAAAAGCATGATGTGAGCAATATCGCTGCCAACGTCACGGGCACGAATTCAGGCCCGGTGCATGACATGATCAATTCCGTGGGCCAGTCCATGGCGACAGGCAATATCGCCGCTCAATCAGAAGCCAATGCGCATCCCCACACGCCAACAGCCGTTAGCTGCGCGGCCTCGTATTGGAAGTCCCTGTAAGGTAGCTGCTCTGGCAAAGCGCCGGGGCGTTTTCAGGCCGCCTGTTTGGCGATACGGGCGAGGTTTCCGAGCAAATCCCGCGCGAAGGCCATGCGGGCGGCCACGTCCATGTCTCGCACCATCGAGAGTTTCTGGTCTGGCCGCAATTTTACCAGCCCGCCTTTGGCGCCGATCCATTGGATCAGCCCGGCGGGGTTGGCGAAATCGTTCTTGCGGAAGCTCACCACCATGCCCTTCGGCCCGGCGTCCAGCTTCTCCACATTTGCCTCCCGGCAGGCGCGTTTGAGCGCCACCACGGAGAGCAGGTTTTCCACCTCGGGCGGAATCGGCCCGAACCGGTCCACCAGCTCGGCGGCCAGCGCCTCGCTCTCGGCGTCCGAGCCGAGCGCGCCGATGCGCCGGTAGAGGCCAAGCCGCACCGGCAGATCCGCCACATAGGTTTCGGGGATGAGCACGGGCAGGCCGAGATTGATATTCGGCGTCCAGTCCCGCTCGACCTTCTGCTCCTGCTGGTTCTGGGCGCGCAGATCATTCACGGCATCCTCCAGCATCTGCTGGTAAAGCTCGATGCCGACTTCGCGGATATGGCCGGATTGCTCGTTGCCAAGCAGATTGCCGGCACCGCGCAGATCGAGATCATGGCTGGCGAGCGTGAAGCCCGCCCCCAGTGTGTCCAGCGTCTGCATTACTTCCAGGCGCTTTTCGGAGGCGGCGGAAAGCCGGTGATGCGGCGGCCAGGTGAGGTAGGCATAGCCACGCTGCTTGCCACGCCCAACGCGGCCGCGCAGCTGGTAAAGCCCTGCGAGGCCGAACATGTCCGCCCGGTAGATGATGAGCGTGTTCACGGCTGGCATGTCCAGCCCGCTTTCCACGATATTGGTGGCCAGAAGAACGTCGTATTTGCCTTCGCCGAACTCGGTCATCACCCGTTCGAGCTCAGTGGGGGCGAGGCGGCCATGCGCCATCACGGTGCGGATATCCGGCACGATCTCGCGCAGCCGCGCGGCCATGGGGTCGAGATCCTCGATCCGCGGCACCACGCAGAAAATCTGCCCGCCACGAAATTTCTCGCGGGCGATGGCTTCTTTAATCACCAGGCTGTCGAACGGCATGATGAAGGTGCGCACGGCGAGGCGATCCACCGGCGGGGTGGTGATGAGCGAGAGGTCCCGCACGCCGGTGAGGGCCAGTTGCAGCGTGCGCGGAATGGGTGTTGCGGTGAGGGTGAGCACATGCACGTCGGCTTTGAGTTCCTTTAGCCGCTCCTTATGCTTCACACCGAAATGCTGCTCCTCATCCACAATCAGCAGAGCCAGATCGGAGAAGGAAATGCCCTGCGCCATTATGGCGTGGGTGCCAACCACGATGGAAATTTTACCCGTGGCCAGCCCGGCTTTCACCAGTGCGGCTTCCTTGGGCGTGACGAGGCGCGAAAGCTGCGCCACCTTCACCGGCAGCCCGGCAAAGCGGGTAGAAAACACCCGGAAATGCTGCCGCGCCAGCAAGGTGGTGGGCACCACCACCGCCACCTGAGAGCCCGCCATGGCGGCAATGAACGCGGCGCGTAAGGCCACTTCAGTTTTACCAAAACCGACATCGCCGCAGATGAGGCGGTCCATCGGCCGACCGGTGGCGAAATCTTCCATCACATCGGCGATGGCCTTCGCCTGATCCTCTGTCTCGGTGTAGGGGAAACGGGCGCAGAATTCGGCGAAGGCGCCGTCATCGGCGGCCAGCAGCGGGGCCTCGCGCATCTGGCGCTCAGCCGCCAGGCGGATGAGCCCTGCCGCCATATCCTGAATACGGTTCTTCGCTTTGGCTTTGCGTGCCTGCCAGGAGGCACCGCCTAATTTGTCCAGCACAACGCCATCGCCTTCCTGGCCAAAGCGGGAGAGCAGATCGATATTCTCAACGGGCAGGAATAATTTGTCCCCGCCATCATAGATCAGCTTCAGGCAGTCATGCGCGGCACCGTTCACTGTGACGGTCTCCAGCCCTTCGTAGCGGCCAATGCCGTGGTCCTGATGCACCACGAGGTCGCCCGCCTCGATCTCGGTGGCATCCGCGATGAACTGGTCCGCGCGTTTTTTGCGCTTTGGCGGCCGGGCGATGCGGCTACCCAGCAGGTCCTGCTCCGCCACCACGGCCAGACGGTCGGTTAAGAAGCCGCGCTCCAGCGGCAGCACCGCCAAAGCGATGGTGCCGGGCGGCAGGGCACGGGCTTCATCCGCCGAGGCGATGGGCCGGGCGGGCGAAATGCCGTGTTCCTTCAGCATCAGCGTCAGGCGTTCGCGGGAGCCGAAGCTCCAGGCCGCCAGGATGATGGTGCGGCCGGAATTGGCCCATTTGCTTTTCAGATCGGCGAATGTTTCAAACGCGGCGAGTTGCTGGCCGATAAGAATGGGGGCCGGGCGGCCGCCGATTTCCACACCATCCGCCGCACCTTCAGGTTTGGTGAACGGCGAGAAACTAAAGCATGGCCCTTTGGCCAGGGCGGTTTCCCAGCCTTCCCGGTCCAGATAGAGCATGCCGGAGGGGATGGGCCGAAAAATGGGCTCCCCCGCGCGGGGCGGCAGCCGGCGCTCGGCATAATGGTCCGCGATCAGCTCGAGCCGCGCCTCTATGGCGGCTTCAGCCTGGTGGTCCAAGCTAACGGAAGCGTTGGGGACATAGTCGAAGATTGTCTCCATGCTCTCGGTAAAGAGCGGGAGATAATGCTCGGCCCCCGGATGGCGCCTGCTTTCAGAGATGGAGACGTAAAGCGGCTCCTCCACCGCCTTGGCCCCGAACAGCTCGCGCCAATTGGTGCGGAAGCGGGCGACGGAAGCTGTGTCCAGCGGCAGTTCCGAGGCCGGGTGGAAATCCAGCCGGGGAATGGCCTCGCCGGAGCGTTGGGTTTCGGGGTTGAAAAGGCGGAGGCTCTCAATCTCGTCCCCGAACATGTCGATGCGCACGGGCTGGCTGGCCCCGGCGGGAAATACATCGAGGATTCCGCCACGGAGCGAAAACTCGCCCGCATCCATCACCATGCCGGTACGGCGGTAGCCATCGGCCTCCAGAAACGCGGCGATGTCAGGCAGGGAAACGCTCTCGCCCTTGGCGAGGCTCAAGCCTGCCCCAGCCAGGGCTGAGCGGGGGGTGACCTTCTGCAAAGCTGCATTAACGGTGGTGAGCACGATGCGTTTCTTGCCGGGCTCCGCCTGCAGGCGGCTCAACGCCGAGATACGCTCGGCCACCAATGCGCCGTTGGGGGAAACACGGTCGTAAGGCAGGCAATCCCAGGCCGGAAAGGAGATGATTTCGATCTCCGGGCCGAAGAAGGCGATTTCCTCGGCAAGGGCGGCAAGGCGCGTATCATCACGCGCGATATGCAACACCGGACCGTCATGTTCACCCAGCCGGCGCACCAGCACCAGGGCGTCCACGCCTTCCGGCGCGCCGTAAACCGGGATCATTTGCGCGTTATTTCCTCAGCGCGTTTCAGCGCCGCCTCGCGGACGCGTCGCAGCATCGGGCTGTCAGCATGGGCTGGGATCGGCTTGCGCCCCGTCAGCCAGTCCGCCAGCTCGGCATCGGGAAATTCCATCACAGCTTCGATCTCATCAAGTTCCCGCTCGGACATGGTGGCAATTTGAGCCCGGACGAAGCCTCCGATCATCAGGTCGTTCTCATAGGTGCCGCGGTGGTTCGCGCGGTAGAACAGCTTTTTGCGGCGCGCATCCAGGAGCGCGTTCTGGTCTTCGGTCATGACAGCTTGCGGTATAGGTGGGGTTTGGCCAAGAGTTAAGCCCGTGACCGCTGAAATTTTACTGCCTCTGCGTGCGCCGCTTTCCACCCTGCCCGGCCTTGGCCCCAGGCTCTCAGCCCTCATGGCCAAGCTGGTAGGCGGGGAGAGCGTGCGGGATGTGCTGTTTCATCTGCCCATCGAGTTTATCGACCGGCGGGCAACGCCAAAACTGGCTGAGGCGCGGTCTGGAGGGGTGGCAACCTTGCGGGTGGAGGTGGTGCGCCACGAGGACCCGGCGCGGAAGGGCCAGCCCTGGCGTGTGGTGATTACCGATGGCTCGGGTTTTGCCGAGATCGTGCTGTTTCATGCAGCCCGGCTTTCGCAATTCCCGGTGGGGGCGCGGTTGATTGTCGCGGGCAAACTGGAGCGGTTTCAGGACCGGCTGGTGATGGCGCACCCAGACCAGGTGGCGAGCATTGCCCAGGAAAAAGACTTTCCGTGGATAGAGCCCATCTGGCCGCTGGCGGCAGGCATTACACCGCGCACCATGCGCAAGGCGGCATTGGGGGCGCTGGCGCGGCTGCCGGAATTTGCCGAATGGCAGGATAAAACCATTCTGGCCCGGCGCGGCTGGCCAGGTTTTGACGCAGCGTTGCGGGCGCTACAGGCACCTTCTGGCGTGCCCGACGGCAAGCCGCGTGAGCGCCTTGCCTATGACGAGTTGCTGGCGCGCCAGATAGCCTTTGCGCTGGTGCGCGGGCGCCGGCGCAGGCAGGAAGGGCGGGCCATGACCGGCGACGGGCGGCTGCGGGCCGTAAGCTTAAAAAAATTCGGCTTTGAACCAACCGCCGGGCAGCTACGGGCGCTGGCGGAGATTGACGCGGATATGGCCGCCCCGCACCGGATGCGCCGCCTGCTGCAAGGCGATGTCGGCTCCGGCAAAACGCTTTTGGCGCTGCTGGCCTGTTTACGCGCGGTGGAGGCTGGCGCGCAGGCGGCCATTATGGCACCGACGGAAATTCTGGCGCAGCAGCATTTTGCAACGTTCAAGCGGCTCTCACCGGTGCCGGTGGCGCTGCTGACCGGCAGCGTGAAGGGCGCCGCGCGGCGGCAAATTCTGGAAGGGGTGAAAGATGGCTCGGTTCCGATTCTCATCGGTACCCACGCGATTTTCCAGAAGGACGTGACGTTTCACGATCTCGGTTTTGC
>JAKAZY010000001.1:0-33470 GCA_021826425.1 Pseudomonadota bacterium | reverse complement strand
CGACCCCAGGCTGGAGGGCGAGCGCGGGAAAGCTTTAAGGGTTTTGCTTAATTTGTTCGACCAGCGCGATGCGATTTCAACCGTGAATGCAGGATAGAGCCATAATGGCTTCCTACCCCACCACGCCGAAAGTTGGCATTGGTATTGTGCTTATTAAAAACAACGAGGTGTTACTGGCCCGCCGTGGCAAGCCGCCGGGTGCGGGGTTATGGTCTTTGCCTGGTGGAAAACAGGAACTTGGCGAGACAGCCGAAGAAGCCGCCCGGCGGGAGTTGCTGGAGGAAACTGGGCTGGAATGCGGCAAGCTGGTGCTTGTGGGACACGCCGATTCCATCCACCGCGATGCACAGGGAAGGATTGAGTATCACTACACCATCCTGGATTTCGCAGCACGTTATGTGGGCGGCGAGGCCGTAGCGGGAGACGATGTGCGAGAGGTAGCTTGGGCACGGCCGGATGAGTTCGACAACTATAAACTCCGTGAAGACGCGCGGCGGATGATCGAGACCGCATTCCGGCTTGCCTAGAGTGCCTTTTCGATGGCCCGCTTTACCCGTCCAGCCTCCGGTTTGGTGGTGGAGACAAAGAAATCCAGCAATACGCCGTTCTTATCGATGAGGTATTTGTAGAAATTCCACCGCGGCCGAGCCAGAACGCCTTTTTCCGCCACCACCCATCGGAAGAACGGGTGCGCCGCCTCCCCGATGGCATGCTCCTTAGCCATCATGGGAAAGTCAACGCCGTAATTCATTTGGCAGAACTGAGCGATTTCCTCGGCACCACCTGGCTCCTGCGCGCCGAAATCATTGCAAGGTACGCCCAGCACCACTAAGCCGCGTGGGCCATAAATCTCCCATAATTTCTGTAAGTCTGCATATTGCGGGGTGTAGCCGCACTGGCTGGCGGTGTTGACCAACAAAATGGGTTTTCCTGCCAGGGCGCTGAGCGGATAAGGCGCACCGCCTAAAGTTTTGAACGAAAATTCGTAAGCGCTGGCCATTTTCACTCCCGGAACCTAAAAAACCCATCATGGCGAATGAAGCACCGATTCTTGCCCTCATCAACGTGATGGCGGCGCTGCGCGACCCCGAGACCGGCTGCCCCTGGGACAAGGAGCAGGATTTTGCCACCATCGCGCCCTACACCATTGAAGAAGCCTATGAGGTGCGCGCCGCCGTCGTCTCCGGCGACCCGGCTGGGCTGAAGGGTGAGCTGGGAGATCTGCTGTTTCAGGTGGTCTACCACGCCCGCATGGCCGAGGAGCGCGGCTGGTTCACATTCAATGACGTCGCCGAGGCGATCACGGGTAAGATGATCCGCCGCCACCCGCATGTGTTCGGGGAGGAAGCGGCACGCTCGGCAGCCGCCCAAACCGCCGCCTGGGAAGCACAAAAAGCCGACGAACGCGCCGGTTTGGCCCAACATGGGGCGCTGGACGGCGTAGCTGAGGCCTTGCCCGCGCTGAAGCGGGCGCAAAAACTCACCAGTCGCGCCGCACGGGTGAAGTTTGACTGGCCAAATGCCGAGGCGGTGCTGGACAAGCTGGCAGAAGAGATTGCCGAGTTAAAGGCCGAGCTGGACGAAGCAAAGCCAGAGCGCCTTGCCGATGAGCTGGGCGACCTGCTCTTCGTCCTCGTCAACCTGGCCCGCAAGCTGGGGCAGGATGCGGAGAGCTGCCTTGAAGGGGCAAATGAGAAATTCATCCGGCGCTTCGGCCGGGTGGAGGCGTTGCTGGCCGCGCGCGGCAAAACCCCACGCGATTCAATGCTGGAAGAGATGGAAGATTTGTGGACCAAAGCCAAAAAGGAAGGACTATGAAAACACTGCTTGAAGGGTATGAGCGGTTCCGCAACGGCTATTGGCAGGAGCATAAGGACCGTTATTCCACCTTGGCACGGGACGGACAGTCCCCGCCCGCCATGGTGATCGCCTGTGCGGATTCCCGCGTCGCCCCGGAGGCGATTTTTGATTGCGCGCCGGGCGAGATTTTTGTGGTGCGCAATGTGAGCGCCCTGGTGCCGCCCTACGCGCCTGATGGCAAGCAGCACGGCACCTCCGCGGCGGTGGAATTCGCGGTGAACGCTTTGCATGTGCGTAGCATCGTCGTGCTGGGGCATAGCCGCTGTGGCGGCGTTCAGGCGCTGATGAAGGGGCCTGAGGGTGGGCGTGACTTCGTGGATGCCTGGATGAAGATCGCCAAGGCCGCCCGCCAGCGGGTATGCGATTCGCCCGAAACCGCCGAGGCGGATTTCGAGACACAATGCGCCGCCTGCGAGCATGAGGCGGTTCGCGTTTCGCTTGCCAACCTGCTCACCTTTCCCTGGATCAAGGAGCGGGTGATGGATGGCAGGCTTACACTGGCCGGGCTGCATTTCAACGTCGAAACCGGCCATTTGCAGATGGTCTGAAAAAGCGGGGTTTAATCCTGGCATGAGAGGCTTGAAATAAATGTAGCCTTGGCTACATTTGGCGGGCGTGGCTGAAGCTCCGCGCAACTGGAGTGCCGCGAAGATATGGAGGCCGAAACACAAACCGGGCTGAGCAAGCGGACGGAGACGGAGATTCGGGCCGTTCTGGCCGGGCGGCGGCATGGGTTCGCCACCCCCCTGCTGTTTGCTGGGCCCGCGGTTATCGCTTCCATCGCCTATATGGACCCAGGCAATTTTGCCACCAACATCCAGGCGGGCGCGCGCTACAACTACCAGCTTCTGTGGGTCGTGGTGCTGGCCAATGTCATTGCCATGCTGTTCCAGGGGCTTTCCGCCAAGCTGGGCCTGGTTACCGGCCGCAACCTGGCGGAGCTTTGCCGCACCCATCTGCCCCGCCCTCTGGTTTATGCGATGTGGGCGGTGAGCGAGGTGGCCGCCATGGCAACGGATCTGGCAGAATTTTTGGGTGGCACCATCGGCCTCTCGCTGCTGTGCCATCTCCCGCTGATGCCGGGCATGGTGATAACCGGGCTCATCACCTTGCTGATGCTGATGTTAGGCGGGCGTGGTTTCAGGCCGATGGAGCTGATGATCGGCTTGCTCGTTCTTGTGATCGCGATCTGCTATGTGGCGGAGCTGTTTATCGCGCCGGTAAATTGGGCAGAAGCGGCAACCGGTTCGGTGCTGCCCCGGTTACCGGATAGCGAAGCGCTGACCATCGCGGTCGGCATTATCGGCGCCACGGTCATGCCACACGCGCTTTATCTGCATTCCAGCCTCACCCAGCACCGCGTGACGCCGCGCAACGACGATGAGCGCCGCATGCTGTTGCGATTCTCCAACCGCGAGGTGCTGGTGGCGCTCAGCGTTGCCGGGCTGGTGAATGTGGCGATGGTGATGACCGCGGCCGGCGCCTTCCACGCCGGGCACCGGGAAGTCGGGGATATCGGTACCGCCTATCATACGCTTTCACCGCTGCTCGGGCCGGCGGCGGCGGGCGTGTTTCTGGTGTCGTTGATGGCGTCTGGCATCTCCTCTTCCACCGTCGGTACGATGGCGGGCCAGGCGATCATGCAAGGTTTTGCCGGGTTCAAAATTCCCGTCTGGGTGCGCCGGGTGGTGACCATGGTGCCAGCTTTCGCGGTGGTGGCCATGGGCGTGAATACCACCCAGGCGCTGGTGATCAGTCAGGTTGTGCTCTCATTTGCGTTGCCCGTGCCGATGGTAGCCCTCGTGGTGTTCACCCGCCGGCGCGACATCATGGGGCGGTTTGCAAATACCAGGCTGGTGAACGGCACCGCGATCTGCGGCGCTGCGGCGATTTTGGTTTTGAACGTGGTGCTGTTGGTCCAGACCCTCAACTGACCTGCCAGCGCCGGTCACGGTCAGGTCGCGACCATCGCCCGGATGCGCGGGCCAATACGCAACAGCGTGACAAGGCCCCCTCTTCATACCAAGATAAACAACAACCAGCTCCGGCCAATCCGATTGACCGGCTGAAATTCGTTTGATTGGCATAGTCCCGGTTCACTGGTATAACACTGTAAACAAATTTTATTTTGTGAGTTAACAATGTCAACTCAAAAACCGGCAAAACCAGAACTGCGCTCTGTGCTGCTTCAGGCCGGCCGCGAAATTCTGGCAGCGGATGGTATGGCCGGGCTTGGCCTGCGCGCGGTCACGCGGCGCGCGGGCGTGTCTCCCACGGCGGCATACCGGTACTTTGCCGATCGTGAGCATCTGCTTGCCGCCATCGCCACTTCTGGCGTGTGGGAGCTGACAGCGGATCTGGAGACGGCGGACCGCTCCGCCGCAGAGCCGCTGATCGCGCAAGGGGTTGCCTATGTGCATTTTGCCACCGCAAATGCGGCTCTTTACCGGCTGATCTTTGGGCCGGAACGGCTGGCCCATTACCCAGAGCTTGAGAACGCGCTGGCCGCCGCTTATGGCATACTCGCCGCACGGGTGGCCAAAACCGTGGCACCGGGCGAGGCCGAAGATAAAAGCCTCGCATGCTGGTGCCTGATGCACGGGTTGGCCAGCCTCGCGATCGATACCCGCCTGCCCTCGGATAGCGGTATGCCTGAAGCCCTGGCCGCGCGGTTGGTAAAGGCGCTGGTGCCACGGGGTTAGGCTTATCTGGTCGGGCTGATTTTCAGGACGCGCAGCAACAGGGGCATGGTGAGCCCTTGCACCACCACCGAGAAGACCACGACGCCAAAAGTGGCGATGAGCACTTCATCGCGCATCTGCAAGTCTTTTGGCAGGGAGAGCGCCAAAGCCAAACCCAGCGCACCGCGCAAGCCCCCCCACCAGAGCACGTGCTGAAACCGCAGCGGCAACCGCCGGGCCGAGCCCTGAAACAGAGCGCAGAGCGGGTAAATGGTCAGCGCACGGCTTAGCAGAACCATGATGATTGCCAGGGCAAGGGCATAATTACCAAGCTCGCGGAAGGGAATCGCAGCGACGGTGATGCCGATGAGCAGGAACACGAAAGAATTGGCGATGAAGGCCAAAAAATCCCAGAGGGCTAGGGTGAATTCACGGCCTTTGTCTGAAAGGGAGGCGCCGTAACGGCCAGAGGAAACAAGGCCTATATTGCCCATCAGCAGCCCAGCCGTGACGGTGGCCAGAACGCCGGAGCAGTTGAAATGCGCTGCGAGCAGGAAGGAGCCGTAAGCCAGGATGGTGGTAACGGTGCTCTCCACGAGATGATCCGTGGTACGCCGGACCAGCAGAATTGCAATGCCGGCACAGAGAGCACCCGAAATGCCGCCGCCGCCCACAGTCACGCCTAGCAGCCGGGCGATCTGCCCAGTGCTGGGGTGGGCCTGCCCGGCCGCTTGTGCCCAGGCCAGAACCAGCGCGAACAGCACCGCCGCCACGCCATCGTTCAGCAGGCTCTCGCTTTCCACCAGCAGGCGCAGCCGGCCATGCACGCCATTATCTTTGAACATCGCTATCACGGCGACCGGGTCTGTCGCCGCGATCAGCACCCCGAACATCAGCGACGGCTGCAGCGGCCATTTTATAAGTTGATGACAGGCCACGGTGACGATGACGGCCGCGATCATCGTGCCGGGGATGGCAAGGGTGAGAATGGGCAGCGCGTCCTGCCGCAAATCTTTCCACTGGATGTTGATGGCGGCCTCGAACAGCAGCGGCGGCAGGATGATTTCGAAAATGACGTTCTGGGTGAGTGCCACTGCGAGATGAATCGGGCTCATCGCCAGCGCGATGCCCGCAATAACGAGGCCGACGGTATAAGGCAGGCGCAGGCGACGAGCGACAAGAGCGACCGCAATGGCGACGATCATCAGATCGATCATCGAGGTCAGAAAGTCGTTCATGCAGCTTCAATAGCCGGGCAGCGGCGTTTGTAACACCCAATCGCAGCTAAAAAACCGCCGGAAGGCTGTTAATGATGCATCAGCACCGGCAAATCGAAATCACGCAGAATCTCGATGGTGGCCCCGCCGAAAATAAACTCTCGCAGCCTGCCGTGGCTGAAGGCGCCCATGACCAGAAGATCCGCTTTGACCTGGCGCGCCTCGCTGAGTAAAGCCTCGCCGATATGTCGCCCATCTAACGGAAAATGATGAACGGTGGCCCGCTTGTCAGCCTCGTCCAGCCGGCGCAGGAGCACTTCGGGTGGCGGCGATGAACTGGCCTTATGGTCGCCGACGAGGATTATGGTGCGCTTTGCCCCCCGTAGCAGGCCATCGAGCGAATCGACGGCACGCTCTGTGGCGGCGCATTCGCCCTGCCAGGCTATGGCGATATGCTGGCCGAAGCTGCGCGGCATAGTGCGCGGGACAAGCAGAACCGGCGTGTTCGCCCTGAACAGCAATGCGTCCAGAATGGTGTTGGCTTCAAAATCGCCATGCGGGGCGCCCAGGACAACAAAATTCGCCTCGGCGGCGGCGGTTTGGGCAATGGCGGCGGGCTTGCCCCGGATCTGCCGCAAACCAGGCAACCCGGCCCCGGCCCAGTTGGCCGCTTCCTGGCTAAGATGCTGCACAAGCAGGTCCTGCGAAGCTTCAAAACCTTGGCGCTGCACGTCGGTATAGACATCCTCCGTGGGCATCAGGTCGGGGTCGGTATCCGGCCGGGGATAGATAAGATCGATTTCCACTGGGCCGAAGCGCGCCGCCAGGCAGGATGTGGCCGCGAGCACCGAACTGGCGGTAAGCGGGTGGGTAAGCATTGCCAGAATGCGCATGACCTAGGAGGCCTCTTCTTCGATGGCGATCTGGCTGGCGCTTTGGCTGAGCTGTGTCGGCGCGCCGCTGAGATGCGAGCCGAGCGCGTAGCCGGCCGCCACGGCGAGCAGGCAGAAGACCACGGAAATGCCGATATTGAGCATTGCCCGGCCCATCGCGCCGCCGCGCAGCAGGTCCAGCGTTTGCAGGCTGAAGGAAGAAAAAGTGGTAAAACCGCCGCAGATGCCGACCATGAAAAAGATGCGGGCGGGCTCGGGCAGGGGGAACCGGCCATGACTGAGCGTCAGCGAGCCGAAAAACCCGATGGCAAATGAGCCGATAATATTGATGATGATGGTGCCTAGCGGCAGGTTGCGGCTGATGGACATGGCCGCCAAGGCCAGCCAATATCGCCCGACGCTGCCGATGGCACCGCCGAGGGCAACAAGCAGGGTTTGAAACATCCGCCAATCTCCTTCCAATAAGGCGGGGCCTAGACAAACGGCTCCCGCAGTGCATGACGCCTGCAGGAGTCATCAGCTCCCCGGAGGAGCGGGTTTGGGGGACTCCATCCCCATGCGCGTAGCTTAAGCCTTGCTGTCAGGTTTTCAAGCCTATATGCTGGAATCCCTCGCGGCGAGCGCGCCGATGGCGGACCAGTCCAGCTTTTCTCCGCCCTGGGCCAGCAGGGTGAGAAAACGGTCCCGCAGCAGGCTGGCGATTGGCAGCGGCACATTTAACGTCTCAGCCGCGGCGAGCACGAGGCGGATGTCTTTCTGGCCAAGCGGCGCGGCAAAACCGGCGGGCTCAAATTTCCGCTCCACCAGTAATTGCCCATAGGTTTTGTAAACCGGGGCGTTGAACAAGGTGGAGGTGAGCAGCTCAAGATAGGCTTTTTCATCCACCCCGCCTTTGGCCACCAGCGCCAGCGCTTCGCCCAAAGATTCGATAACCGAGGCGATCAGGAAATTGCCGCTCAGCTTCACGAGGTTGGCGCGCGAGGGGGCATCGCTGACCACGAACACCCGCTGGCCAATGGCTTCGAAGAGGGGTTGCAGGCGCGCGAGGTTTGCCTCCGCCCCTGCCGCGGCGATGAATAGCTTGCCGGCGATGGCAGCTTCGGGCCGACCAAACACCGGTGCCGAGATAAAGTTCTGCCCGGCTTTGCGATGTGCCGCATCCAGCGCCTCGGCCGTGGCAACGCTGATGGTACTGGCGGAGACATGGATGGCGCCTTTCGGCAGATGCGCAAGAACGCCGTCCTGCCCGTGCATCACCGCCTCAAGTGCCGCATCGTGGGAGAGCATGGTGAAAACGACTTCCTTGCCGACGGTAGCCTGGCCGGGCGTGGCGGCGATCGGCGCGTCCAGCCCCACGGCCTTGTCTCGTGTGCGGTTGTAGAGTGTTACCTCATGCCCCGCTTTGATGAGATTGGCAGCCATGCCGTGACCCATCCGACCGAGGCCAAGAAAACCGATCTTCATGGTTTTTTCTCCTGTTTTTTCAATTTTGAGGACAACCCTGGGGATCTTGACTGGCCGATCTTAAGCAGCCTTACCGCAAGCACAAACCGCCTCGCGCAGAGCGAGTGCGCGCACTGGAATACCGATTGCCCTGGGGCTTGGCTCTGGCTGGCTTGTTGACCTGGGAAGGAGCATATTGCGCCGCTACTGTCGCAGTCGCACCAACCGCACAGAGCTGCGCTAAGCCAGGGGCTGAGCGCGGAACGAGGCAAGCGCCTCATTGTTACTTTGCCAATGGCCTTATGGTCGGAGCGGCGGGATTCGAACCCACGACCCCCAGTCCCCCAGACTGATGCGCTACCAGGCTGCGCTACGCTCCGGCCGTGGGCCGAGGCTGTAGCAGCACAACGTCGCCAAGCCAAGAGCCTGTGCGCATCTTTACTCTGTACATGTAAAACCGCCGCGCATAAGGCTCGGTGACTGGACAAATTTCCCAGCAAAATGGTGCAAGATCAACCGATCGTGCGGCGAAGCTCCTCAAGCGCTAAAAGCGTCTCTGCCAAAAGTTCACGCAGGCGCGCGATCTCCTCACCGCCCGTGTTTTCGGCGGCTGGTTGCGGGCGGGAAGGCTCTGGAATAGGAGCCAGATCGAAGTTTGGCTCAGCCTCTGCCGTCAATGTCTGTTCAACATACCTTTTTTGGCTAACCACCGGTGCGGGAAGCGGGGAAGCTAAGCTGACACCTGGCTCACGACGCGGCAATGGCATTTCAGGCGGGATCAGGAAATCCTGCTCCGGTTCCGGGCTGCGTTCCTGCGTCTCAGTCAGTATACCGCCATCTCTCAGCAGGCGCTGCACGCCCTTGATTGTATAGCCCTGTGTATAGAGCAGGTCAGCCACCCGGCGTAGCAACCCGACATCCTCTGGCCGATAATAGCGCCGCCCCCCGCCGCGTTTCAGCGGTCGAACCTGTGGAAATTTCGTCTCCCAGAATCGCAACACATGCTGGGGCACATGCAACTCGTCCGCGACCTCGGAAATGGTGCGAAACGCATCCGCGGCTTTGCGGACCCGTGGACGCCCAGCTTCGTTGTTCAGGCCGGGCGCAGTGCCGTCCTCCAGCTCTGCGTTGTACTCTTCGTCCACCATGCGATCCTTTGTCTAATCAGGCTTTGGATGCGGTCGTGGCCGGAATGGCATTTACCGCGTCACGCAGCATTTGGCTTGGGCGGAATACCAGCACACGGCGCGGCAGGATTGGCACTTCCACCCCGGTCTTAGGATTCCGGCCAATCCGTCGACCTTTCTGCCGCACAGAAAAAGTGCCAAAACCACTGATTTTGACAGATTTACCAACTTCGAGTGCTTCCGCTATACGGTTCAGAACATGTTCCAGCAGGTCGGCCGATTCATGCCGTGACAGGCCGACGCTGGCATAGATCGCTTCGGTAAGCTGGGCACGGGTCAATGTGTTCATTTTGCAAGATTAGCACGAGAGGCTTTAGGGTCAACAAGTTACTTGACCGATTCGCAATGAATTGCCCAGTATATGCCGTTTAAGGTTGATTTTAAATGGTTTTTAGGCGAAAAGCCGTTTTATAGACGTAATAACGCCGAGCCCCAGGTAAGGCCGCCGCCAAGCGCTTCCAACAATAATAGCTGACCGGGCTTTGCGCGGCCTTCCGCTACGGCGCTGGCCAGTGCCAGAGGAACGGACGCGGCGGAGGTATTGGCGTGCTTATCCACAGTGACAACCACGCGCTCGGCCGGCAGGCCAAGCTTTTTGCCTACGCCGTCGATGATACGCCTATTGGCTTGGTGCGGCACCAGCAGGTCAATATCCGCTGGTGTGAGACTGTTCTCAGCTAAGGCGTCATTTACAGCACCCGCAAGCAGGTTAACGGCGTGGCGGAACACCTCGCGCCCGTGCATCACCAGGTGACAGGGCTTGTCCTTCTGGCCGGTTGCGCCATCCACATATAGAATGTCGCCCAGCGTGCCATCCGCATAGAGATGGGTCGAGAGCAGGCCTGGGCCAGCTTTCTCTACCTCACGGGTCTCCAGCAGGACCGCCCCAGCCCCGTCTCCGAACAGCACGCAGGTGGTACGATCCTCGAAATTCAGGATGCGGGAATAAACCTCTGAGCCTATAATCAGCACGCTCCTTACCTGCCCGGCGCGCAGCATCGCATCCGCGACCGAGAGCCCATAGATAAAGCCCGAGCAGGCGGCGGAAAGATCGAATCCGAAAGCTTTTTTAGCGCCAAGAGCCGCCTGGATGCGCACGGCGGTAGCTGGAAAGGCCTGGTCCGGCGTGGAGGTGGCCACAATAATCGCACCCAGTGCTTCGGGCTTCAGCCCAGCCTGTTCCATCGCCCGGCGTCCGGCTTCGGCGCCCATATAAGCTGCAGTCTCATGCGGTGCCGCGAAATGGCGTTGCCTGATGCCGGTGCGCTCGACGATCCAGTCATCGGATGTGTCAACACGCTTGGCCATGTCCTCATTTGTGAGGATTTGCTCAGGCAGATAGGCGCCAATGCCGGTGAGCACCGCGCGTTTTAAGAGAAATTGTTCAGCCATTGCTGTGGATTACCGACTCTTCAGAGAGAATGGCGCGATCCATGGCCGCCAGCGCTTCGGCGATATGAATATTGAAATCATGCGCTACCATATCCAGCGCAACGTCCACGGCGTGGGCAAAGCCTAGCGCATCGGTGCCACCATGGGATTTAACGACAACCCCGTTCAAGCCCAACAGCACGGCGCCGTTATAGCGGCGCGGGTCCAGTGTTTCTCTCAGGCGCTTCAACGCGCTCCTGGCAAAGACGTAGCCCAGCCTGGCAAACGGCCCGGCGTTGAAGACGCGGCGCAGCAGGTCTCCCACCAGCTTCAGGGCTCCTTCGCCAGTTTTGAGCGCGACATTGCCGGTGAAACCATCCGTCACCACCACATCCACAGTGCCGGCGGCAATGTCGTGGCCTTCAATAAAACCGTAGAATTGCTCTCTGAAGGGGCCGTCGCGCAATGTCGTGGCGGCATTGCGGAGCGTATCGTCGCCCTTGCCTTCCTCGGAGCCGATATTCAGCAGGCCGAAGCTCGGCGCGGGAAGCCCCAACACGATGCGCGCGAAGATCATACCCATCAGAGCAAATTCAACGAGATTGCGAGCATCGTAGACCACATTCAGCCCGAGATCGAGCATCACCACGTCGCCTTTGGCCGAGGGTGCGGTGGCAGCCATGGCCGGACGGTCGATACCATTCAAAGTTTTAAGGACGATTTTCGAGAGAGCAAGCAAGGCGCCGGTATTGCCGGCGGAGACGACGCCCTGCGCCTCACCAGCCAGCACAGCGTCTATCGCGCGCCGCATCGAGGAATCGCGCAGGCGCAAAGCCACGGTCGGCTTCATGTCCCCCGTGACGGCCTCAGTGCAGTGACGCAGCTCATGCCGCCCCGCAAGATGCCTGGACGCAGCCAACAATGGCGCCAGACGAGCCTCGTCGCCAAAGATCAGAAAAGAGGCCCGCGGCTGACGTTCCGCGGCGATGTTGAGCCCGGCAACAATGGCTTCCGGCGCGTGGTCACCACCCATGGCATCCACTGCCAGTTTACTGCTCTGGCTCATATGACCCCTATTTTGGGCTTTACATAACCGCTTCCAACCACCGTTTAACCGGTCTCAGACGCGAACCACGCCTTTGGCTTCCTTGCCGGCACCCACAACCTCACGGCCGTCGTAATGGCCGCAATGGGCGCACACATGGTGCGGGCGCTTCAGCTCACCGCAGTTGGCGCACTCGGCGTGCGCCTCGGCGGATAGCGCCTGGTGGCTCCGGCGCATGCCAGCGCGCGAAGGGGAAGTTTTTCTCTTGGGTACGGCCATGACAAAACGCCTTACAGAATCAGTCTGAGTATTGGAAGGCGCGGCGTAGCAGAGCCGAACCGGCATCGCAAGTCATGGCAGCCAAATTCACGCTCAGGGCACGGCTGCGGGCCTGGCGGCGTGCGGATTGAAGAGCCGTTAAGCCTTCAATCGGGCTTGGCAAAGCGGGCTGAAAGCCCTGCGAAGGGGTTGGCACTGTCGTCCGATGCCGCTTCAGGCAAGGCTGCGCCGGGCTTGCGCGGATAGGGGTCTAACGCCAAGGCAAGCTGCTCGGCCAGTGCGGCACCCAGATCGATGCTGTCGTTCGCGTAGGGGATATCATCGGGCGAATCCAGAGTATCTGGGGTGACATCCTCTTCCGCCTCCCCTTGCTCATCGCTACCAGACACATAGCGCATCGCCGCTTCGGGCACGAAGCGCAGGGCGGCGGTATCTTTTATAACGGCTTCGAAAGGGTCGAGTGTCACCACGCATGTCTGGGTAACGGCTGCGTACATCGTCAGCGTGGCGCAGATTATACCCGAACGCTCGTGGTGAAGGGCAAAACGGCCTTCCAACAGGGAAATCGCCGGCAGGGCGAACCGGGACGCGAGGGCCGCGCGCTGCGATTCACTCGCGCGGACGGTGAAGATCTGGCTCTGATCCTTGATCAGTGCGGCCCTGACCGGGTAGCTGAGTTCTTCCTGCATTCGCACATTATAGAGCTTGCTCATTGACAGGTAAGCCCCTGCCGTGAGACCCAAACGCGCGAGAGATCGCCTGGAGTGCGATTGTTTCTAGCCTAAGGATCGAAGCGTGCGCCTGACCAAGCTGCCAAAAAGCCTGCTGATGACTGCCCTCCTGGGTGTGTCCGGCTGCGCCGTGTTCACTGATGCGCCGCATTACCGCGGCATTTCGGTTTCACAGAGTGATCTCAAACAGCTTACCCCCGGCATTTCCCAGCAGGCGGATGTGCAGGCGCTGCTTGGCCCGCCGACCTTCATTGAGCAGTACGACCCGAACAACTGGGTCTATGTCGCACAGGTCACCAAGATGCGCATCGCCCAGACCGAGGGCGTGAAAAGCCAGAACGTCGTGGTGGTGACCTTTAAAAACGATGGTACCTTCAAATCTGTGACTCAGGAGACCTTGGCTGACGCCGTGCCGGTGCAGATGGACGGGAAGCAGACCCCGGTTCCGGGCGGCACAGCCGGGTTTTTCCAGCAGGTTGTGGGTGGCGTAGGCAGTTACAACCCGCTGGGTGCTGCGACCGATCGGTCGAGCACAGGCGGGGCTGGAACATTAGGCGGTAGCGGCGGCAACAGCGGCGGCTTTTAGGCCAATGCATCGGCGCCCTTTCCTGCTTGGCGGTCTCGCCGCGTTCTCGGCCGGGGGGGCTTGCGCGCAAAGCGCTCTTGGCGCCGATGCCGCGCCAGTGCTGAAGAATTTTCAAACCGCGGCGCTGGATGACAAGCCAGGCGCTGGTTATTCTCGCCTCGTTATCGCCCGCTGGGGCGATTTGTTACAGCCGGGTGCGCCGCCCTTCGATCCGCAGGCTCTGACTGCCAAACAGGCCAGCAGCCAGTTTCCCTATGACGCGGTGATCGCAGCGCTGGTTTCGCCGCCGCCTTCTCAAGATGGCATCCCGCGACTCGTGCTCGTGACCGCCAACCCCACGGCCCCGGCCAGTATGCTTTTTCCCGGCGGTGTAGATAACCCCGCCGTGGCGGGACGCGAGCAGGGTGTCACGGTGGTGAACCTGCAATATCTCTCAGGGCGCTGGGTAACAGTAGTTGGCGGCTATCAGACCCGGCGCTTGTCAGATGGTACACTGTGCCAGCTTTCTGGCCCCGCAGCCCGGCAAATTGGTGGTACGGTGCAAGGCGTGCTGGCGGTGAATGGTGGCAGCAACACCCCCTGGGGCAATGTGCTGCTGGCTGAAGGTGATGCCGGGCCTTGGCTCACGCGGCTGGCAGGGCTTGGCCTGAGTTATGCCGACCCCGCCTATGCTGCACGTTATGGCTGGGTGGTGGAGTTCGATCCGCTCGACCCACTTTCCATTCCTGTTAAACGCACGGCACTTGGGCGCATTGCCCGCGCCGGGGTTCTGGCCACCGCCAGCAAGGATGGCCGCCCAGTGGTGTTCTTCACGCAGGACGCGGCTTCTGGCATGTTGTTCAGGTTTATCGCCGCAACCAACGCCAACGATGGTTCGGCGCTGGATTCGGGCAAGCTGTCCGTGGCGGTTCTGGGCGGAGACGGGATCGACTGGGTGGATTTGCCGAGTGATGTGCCCAACCTCGCCGGGCTGGCGAATGCGGGAATAACCGCCGGGGGCGAAACATTCGACGCACCTGGCGGGCTGGCGCTGAGCGCCGACAGCGCCAAATTGTATCTGGCCTGCGCAGGAAATCCGGGGCGCAGCGTGGCAGATGCGCTAAACCCTCACAGCGATGCGGGGCATATCGTGCAATTTGCCCTGCCTGGCGGCGATGCCACAGCGCCGCATTTTCACGCGAGCCTGGCGTTGATCGGAGGCAACCCGGCTACCGAGGAAGGCACGCAATATGGGCCCGGCAGCCAGGCTTGGTTGCGCAAGCCACGTACACTCGCCATCGACCCTGCGGGAAATCTCTGGATCGGTACGGATCAGCGCGGCGACACGGCACAAACCGCCGACGGGCTATTCATTATGCAAACCACGGGCCCGGCGCAGGGAGCTGTGGCTTATGCTTATCTGGCGCCTGTCGGCGCAGCTGCGGGTGGGGCGGCGTTCGACGCTGCCAGCAAGACGGCGTTTGGCGCGGTGCGCCACCCCGGCGCCACGCCGGGGGCAAACTTTGATCATCCGGCCACACGCTGGCCGACACTGCAACCGGCGATGCCACCGCAGACCACGATCATCGGGCTGGTCACGCGGTGATCCGGGTTGTACGGGCGCTGCCCGGCTCGGCGGAGCTTGCGGCGTGCTTTGCCATCCGCCTCGCGGTGTTCACGGGCGAGCAGGGTGTGCCTGCGGAGCAAGAGCTGGACGAATTTGATGATGTAGCCCTGCATATACTGGCGATGTGGAATGGCGAGCCGGCTGGCACGGCCCGAGCCTTTGAAAAAACCCCTAGTTTACAAAAAATCGGCCGGGTGGCGGTGCTGAGAGCCTTCCGGAAATACGGCATCGGTGCAGCGGTAATGCGGGCAATCGAGACCGAATGTCCGGGCAGCGGCTTCGTGCTGGATGCACAGACCCAAGCCATGGGTTTCTACGAGAAATTAGGCTATACGGCGGAGGGGCCTGAATTTCTCGACGCGGGGATACTTCACCGGCTCATGCGCAAGGCAGCATCAACGCTTTAAGTTCGGCGCGAGCGTCATCAGGCAGCGATGTCGGACGCTTGTTCTGGCCCAGATACACCATCACCGACTCGCTTGTTGCGGCCAGTTTTCCGTTCTGGAACACCGCCTGCGCCACGCGAACTGAACTGTTGCCGATGGTCTTTACCGCCGTGCCGATCTCGACCTGTCCGGGCCAGAAAATTTCAGCGCGAAAATCCAGCTCCAGACGCGCGGTGACAAAATTACCCGCAGCCAGGCGGGAGGGTCCGAAGGCGCGATCCAGCAAATCGCAGCGCCCGGTTTCCAGAAACGTGGCGAAAACGACGTTATTCACATGGCCTTGGCGGTCGGTGTCGCCGTAACGCAGCTTGTCGAACGAGCGGAGTGGAAAGTCTTCGAGGCGGGGCTGGTCTTGCATCAGGTCTCCGGGATGGTTTGTCAGGGTTGAACCGCCCTGCCGGCCCCAAAGCGTGCTTTATGGCGCGCATCAATGCAAGATCGGCATGCGATTTATGCGCCGCCATGCGAGCGCACCGAAAGTCTAAATCGAACTCCAGCAAATCAAAGTAGAGACCGATCCGGCTCTAAAAATCTAGATCCGCGTAATGAGGCGGTGGCACCAAGCCATTGACACGATCAGACAGCACGGCGCGAAAGCAAGGGCGGGATTTGATGCGTGCGTACCATTCCTTCGCGGGGGCGGAGACGGACCAATCCACGTCCCCCATGAAATCCAGCGTGGAGAGCATGGCAGCGGCGGCGAAATCAGCCACCGACAGATTGGCTCCCGCCAGCCAGCGCCGGTGTTCAGCAAGCCAGCCGATATAGAGCAAATGCTGCTTCAAATTTGCGTAGCCAGCCCGCAGGGCATTGCCATCCGGCGCGCCGAGCTTGAGGACCTGTTTAAGGTTTTTTTCCCAATATAGGCTGCGGACCACCTCGTCGTAGAATTTCTCATCGAACCAGGCGATAAGGCGACGGGTTTCCACACGCTCCGGTTGGGACCGGCTGAGTAGTGAGCTGTCCGGGTAGGCTTCTTCCAGATATTCGCAGATCACCCGTGAATCCGGCACGACGAGACCGTTATCCTCAATCAGCGTCGGCACGGTGCAAGCCGGGTTCATCTCCAGATAGCTTGGCTGACGGTCCCAGACTTTCTCGACCCGTAGCTCAAAGGGAAGACGCTTTTCCGCCAAAACCATTCGCACCTTACGCGAATAGGGGGAGAGCGGAAGGTGATATAGGACTCGCATGGCCGCGATTATGGCATTCTAAAAAGCCCGCAAAAAGAGGCTGCCTTTTTAAAAAAGCAGCCTCTTGGGATAATGGTCAGGCCGATTTTAGCGCCGGCGCGTCATCGAGTGCCGCGGGCAGGTATTTAATGTACTCAGTTGGCACCACCTGCCAGAAATGCGGGGCCTCGCGGTCCCAGTCATTCAGCAGCGTGGCGGCATAGCGGCTTTCTGTTTCGGCCACATGCCTTTCCACCAACCCGCGCAGCACGCCGGCCCAATGGGTGGAATTAACCCGCTGCCAATGCAGCGTTTCTTTATTCAGCCGCATCTCTAATGTCTTTGCGCGGTCGTAAATAAAGGCGATGCCGCCGGTGAAGCCGGCGCCGAAATTATCGCCCACCTCACCCAGCACCACCACCGTACCGCCGGTCATGTACTCACAGCCATTGCAGCCAATGCCCTCCACTACGGCAATGGCACCCGAATTGCGCACGGCGAAGCGCTCGCCCGCCAGGCCCGCCGCGAACAAACTGCCCGCGGCAGCACCGTAAAGCACCGTGTTGCCTATGATGGTGTTCTCATTGGTTTTGAGCTTGGAAGACGGGCCGGGACGCACCACGATACTGCCGCCGGAAAGCCCCTTGCCCACATAATCGTTGGCATCGCCAAACACTTCTAGCTTCAGCCCCTGCACCGCGAAGGCCCCGAGACTTTGCCCGGCCGAGCCACGCAGCCGCACGGTCACGTGGCCTGGTTGCAGCTTCGCCTTGCGGTATTTGGCGACGATCTGCGAGCTGAACTTGGTGCCGATGGCGCGGTGCGTGTTGCGGATGTTATATTGCAACTGCATCTTCTCGCCGTTTTTAAAGAACGGCTCGGCATCCTCGATCATCTGCGCATCCAGCGTCTCCGGCACCTCATTGCGGCCCACGCGCGTGCAATAGCGCGCATAGGGGCCGGGATCGGCCTGAGCCAGGAGCGGGTTGAGGTCGAGGTCATCAAGATATTCAGCGCCGCGCGAAACCTGATGCAGCAAATCGGTCCGGCCGATGATCTCGTGCAGGGAGCGGAAGCCGAGCGAGGCCAGAATCTCGCGCACCTCCTCTGCCACGAAGGAAAACAAATTGATGACCTTCTCCGGCGTGCCATCGAATTTCTGGCGAAGCGCTTCATCCTGTGTGCACACGCCCACCGGGCAGGTGTTGGAGTGGCATTGCCGGACCATGATGCAGCCCATGGCGATAAGCGAAGCCGTGCCGATGCCAAATTCCTCGGCACCCAGCATGGCGGCGATGACGACATCGCGCCCGGTTTTTAAGCCACCATCCGTGCGCAGCACCACCTGGTGACGCAACCGGTTGAGCATGAGCACCTGATGGGCCTCAGAAAGCCCCATCTCCCAGGGCATACCGGCATATTTCACCGAGCTTTGCGGGCTGGCACCAGTGCCGCCAACATGGCCGGAGATCAGAATCGCATCGGCCTTGGCCTTCGCCACACCCGCGGCGATGGTGCCGATGCCTGAGCGCGCCACCAGCTTTACGCAGACCGTGGCGCGCGGGTTGATCTGCTTCAGGTCGTAAATCAGCTGCGCCAGATCCTCGATGGAATAAATGTCGTGATGCGGCGGCGGCGAGATCAGCGTAACGCCTGGGGTGGAGTGGCGCAGCCTGGCGATGAGCTCCGTCACCTTGAAGCCGGGCAACTGCCCGCCCTCACCCGGTTTCGCGCCCTGCGCCACCTTAATCTCGATCTCCTTGCAGTCATTCAGATATTCCGCGGTGACACCGAAGCGGCCGGAGGCGATCTGCTTGATCGCAGAAGAGGCGTTATCGCCATTCGGGCGCGGTTCAGCGCGGGCGGGGTCTTCGCCACCCTCGCCGGAATCAGACCGCGCACCGATGCGGTTCATGGCGATGGACAGCGTCTCATGCGCTTCCGGGCTGAGCGCACCCAGCGAAATGCCAGGAGCCAGCAAACGCCTACGGATGGAGGTTATGCTCTCCACCTCGTCAGGCGAGATGGGGCTTAAGCCCTCCATGCGGAAATCCAGCAGGTCGCGCAAAGCCACCGGCTTTTGCTTGCGTACCATCTCTGAATATCTCTTGAACATCCGGTAGGAGCCGGTGCCTACAGCCGTCTGCAGCAGATGGATGGCGTTATTGTCGAAAGCATGGGCCTCGCCGGTACGGCGCAAGCGGTACAGCCCGCCGGCATCCAACGGCACGGCAACACCACCCCAAGCTTTCTGGTGCAGCTCCAGCACCTTATGCGCGATGCCAGGTAGACCGATGCCTGAAATGCGTGAGGCCATACCGGGGAAGAA
This sequence comes from Pseudomonadota bacterium, assembly GCA_021826425.1. Lineage (GTDB taxonomy): Bacteria > Pseudomonadota > Alphaproteobacteria > Acetobacterales > Acetobacteraceae > Acidocella. Next base: position 14,624 of record JAKAZY010000001.1, on the reverse strand, counting down.
CTCACCCACCAGCGCGCGGGAAAGCCCGATGGCCTCAAAATTATAACCGCCGCGGTAGGAGGAGATGACGGAGATGCCGAGCTTTGACATCACCTTCAGCAGCCCCTTATCCACCGCTTTCTTATAGCAGGCGACGCATTCTTTCAGCGACATATTGCCAAACAGACCGCGCGCATGGCGGTCCGCGATGCATTCCTGTGCCAGATAGGCGTTAACCGTGGTGGCGCCCACGCCCACCAGCACCGCGAAATAATGCACGTCCAGGCATTCAGAGGAACGCACGTTCAGCGAGGTGAACGTGCGCAAAGACTGCCGCACGAGATGCGTGTGCACAGCGCCGGTGGCGAGGATCATCGGGATCGGCGCGCGCTCAGGGCTCATGCCTTCATCGGTGAGAATCACATGCGTGCAGCCGGCACGCACACCTTCCTCGGCTTCGCGACGGATGCGCTCGATGGCGCGGCGAAGCCCGCCCTCTCCGTTGGCGATTTTGAAGGTGGCATCCACCACGCAGGCGGAAGCGCCCATGGTGCGGCGCATCGCCTCGAATTCAGCGCTGGAGAGCACCGGCGATTCGAGTTGCAGTAAATCGCACTGGTCCTCGGTTTCGTCGAGCACATTGCCGAGATTACCCAGGCGCGTTTTCAGCGTCATCACTCTGGTTTCGCGCAAGCTATCGATCGCTGGATTGGTCACCTGGCTGAAGCTCTGGCGAAAATAATGGTGCAGGCCACGGTACCGGTCGGACAACACGGCGACGGGTGTGTCATCGCCCATCGAGCCTGTGGCCTCCTGCGCGGTTTCCACCATCGGGTGCAGGATCAGCTCCATATCCTCGAGCGAGAACCCGACCGCGAGCTGACGCCGACGCAGCGCCTCGGCGTCCAGGCGCACAGGCTCTGGCGCGTCAGTTTTCACGATATGGTCGATGACGGTGATGCGCTTGGTCCAGGCGGCGAAATCCTGCCGCGCGGCCAGCAGGTCTTTCAGTTCAGCATCGTGGTAGAATTTCGATTCATCAAGGTCCACGGCGATGGTCTGGCCGGGGCCGACCGCACCTTTCTCGATGATATCTTCCTCATCCAACTTCACCATGCCGGTTTCAGAACCCACTATGAGCATGTTCTGCCGGGTGATGGAGTACCGCAAGGGGCGCAGGCCGTTGCGGTCCAGACCCGCGATGACGAAGCGGCCATCGGAGGCGCAGACGGCAGCCGGACCGTCCCACGGCTCCATCACAGCATTGCAATAGAGGAACAGGTCCTTATGGGCCTGGGGCATCGTCGCGTCGCTGGAGATGGAAGGCGGGATCATCAGCGTCTTCGCCATCGGCGCGTCGCGCCCAGCGCGCACCAGTAGCTCGAAAACATTGTCCAAGGCCGCCGTGTCGGAACCGGCAGCCTGCACCACAGGCTTCACGTAATCCAGAAATTCGTCCAGCCCTTGAGCGCCCAGGCGGGTTTCGTGGCTTTGCATCCAGTTGACATTACCGGCCACGGTGTTGATCTCGCCGTTATGCGCCAGCATGCGGAAGGGTTGGGCCAGCTTCCAGGTGGGGAAGGTGTTGGTGGAATAACGCTGGTGATATATGGCAAAGCGCGAGACAAAACGCGCATCCAACAGGTCAGGGTAGAATTCCGTCAGGCTTTCGGCCAGGAACATGCCCTTGTAAACAATAGAGCGACAGGAGAGCGAGCAGAGATAAAGGTCCTGGATCTGCGCCTCGATGGCCGCCTTCTCGATCTTGCGGCGAATGATGTAGAGCTCGCGTTCGAACTCATCCTCGGCGATGCCGCGGGCATTCCAGAGCATGATCTGTTCGATTTCGGGGCGCGTTGCGTTCGCCTTCTCGCCTATGCATGCGACGTTAATGGGCACTTGCCGCCAGCCATAAATGCGATAGCCAAAATTCAGGATTTCGGTTTCCACGATCTGGCGGCAGCGCTCCTGCGCGCCAAGGTCGGTTTTCGGCAAGAACACCATGCCTACCGCGATAGGGCTTTCGCGAAGCCGGTCGCCGCCGCGCTTGATTTCATCGGCAAAGAAATCCTGTGGGATTTCGATATGGATGCCCGCACCGTCGCCGGTCTTGCCATCGGCATCCACAGCGCCGCGATGCCAGACGGCTTTCAGCGCGTCGATGCCGGCCTGTACGATGTCCCTGCGTTTCTTGCCATCCAGCGCAGCAACAAGGCCGACGCCACAGGCATCGTGTTCCTGGTTGGACAAATAGGTTTCGCGCAGGATTTGCTTGTTGGCGTCCCAGGCAGCCAAAAATTCCGGTGCGGTTTCATGATTCATGGCGATTACTCCGCGGCCTGCGCCTGTTGGGCAGTCTGAAATTGGCGATGGATGGCGGCGGCGGCATCGCGCCCGTCTCGGATGGCCCAGACGACGAGCGAGGCACCGCGCACGATATCGCCAGCGGCGTAAACGCCGGGCAACGAGGTTTCAAAGCTGCGAGGGTTCACCTTCAGCGTGCTCCAGCCGGTGAGTTGCAGCGCCGGTTCGTTGAACGCGGCGGGCAACTCCTCGGGATCGAAGCCGAGCGCCTTGATGACAAGATCCGCCTTGACGGTGAAGGAAGAGTTCTCAATCGTCTCAACAGACTGCCTGCCCGAAGCATCCGGCAGGCCAAGATGCATCCGCACGGCGCGCACGCCGGTTACCTTATCATCGCCAAGGAACGCTTCCGGCGCGGAAAGCCAAGCGAAGGTGACACCTTCCTCTTCGGCGTTTTTCACCTCACGCAGAGAGCCCGGCATGTTCTGGCGGTCACGCCGATAAAGGCAGGTGACAGATTTTGCATTCTGGCGGATGGCGGTGCGCACGCAATCCATCGCCGTATCGCCGCCGCCGATGACCACAACATCCTTGCCGGCGGCGTTCAGCAGGCCGGAATCGTAATCCGGCACCGCATCGCCCAGGCCCTTACGGTTGGAGGTGATGAGAAAATCCAGCGCCTTGACGATACCCGGCAGGCCGGCACCCGGCCCACCGATCTCGCGCGCCTTATACACCCCGGTAGCGATCAGTACCGCGTCGTGCTCGACACGCAGCCTGGAAAACGGCACCGCGCCGCCGATATCGGCGTTCAGCACGAATTTCACCCCGCCCTCTTCCAGCCATTTCCAGCGGCGCAGCACGATCTCCTTCTCCAGCTTGAAGCCGGGAATGCCGTAGATCAGCAGCCCGCCGACGCGGTCATGCCGGTCGTAAACGGTTACCTGATAGCCTTGGGCGCGCAGCCGCTCCGCAGCCGCGAGCCCCGCCGGGCCAGAGCCGATAATGCCGACGGTTTCTGGGCGTTCTGAGGCCGGGGCGATGGGCTTGACCCAGTTATTCTCGAACGCGGTATCGGTGATGTAGCGTTCAACCGCGCCGATGGTGACCGAATCGAAGCCTTTTTCGATCACGCAATTACCTTCACACAGTCTGTCTTGTGGGCAGATGCGGCCGCAAATCTCAGGAAATGTGTTGGTTGCAGAGGAAAGCTCATACGCTTCCTCAAGCCGCCCCTCGGCCGTGAGCTTCAGCCAGTCCGGGATATTATTGGAGAGCGGACAATGCACCGAGCAGAACGGAATACCACATTGCGAGCAACGGCTTGCCTGTGCGGCGGCCGCCTCCGGTTGGAAATCATCGTAAATTTCCTGAAAATCCTCGCGCCGAGTCTCAGCCAACCGCTTCTTAGGCGTCTGCTGAGGCAGATTGATGAATTTCAGCATCCGTTCAGCCATTTTATCTCGCTCGCAAATAGGGGCGGAGTACAGCGCGCAGCGCTCCGCAGGGTCAGAACCCGCTCTTAGCGAGATTTTTGACAGAGTGCCAAGGGTTTTTTTAAAATATAAAAGCTATACTGACTTATTTAACGCCGATACCAAGCGTCCTAACGGTTGGGAGCTCGGAGTCTAGATATAAATAAGACACGTAGCGGACCTATTCGTTAAAAACATCATTGTGACGTCGACCACCGACGCGGTAACGCGCCAAGTAAAGCGGTAAGACCAAGTCCATCGGCGTCGGGGCAATGCCAAGCTCCAAGAGGCCCGGCAAGCCCGGCGTAACCACGTTATCCAACGCTAGCAACGTGATCTGATCAGCAGTCAGCCCCGAGCCAGGGATCATCGCCAGCAGCCGCGCAAGCCCTATCGGCATGTCCCATATATGCGATTTGCGCTCTATGATCGCCAGCATGTGCTGGATCAACGCCTTGAAGGATTGCTGCTGCGGACCACCCAACTCAAATAACTTGCCGGCGCCCAACGGCCCGAGTGCCGCCAGCACCGCGTCCGCGACATTTGCCACATAAACCGGCTGAAACTTAGTTTCACCATACACAATCGGCAGAACTGGGAACAAAGCCGCCATTTTGGCGAAGCGGTTGAAGAACTCATCCTCTGCGCCGAAGATAACCGACGGGCGCAGGATCGCGGCGCGGGGGTGAACGCTCTTCACGGCCTGCTCACCCTCGCCCTTGCTGCGGGCATAGATTGACGGACTGGCGGGGTTGGCGCCAATGGCGGACACATGCACGAGCCTGGCACCAGCCGCATGCGCAAGCCGCGCCACACGGCCCGCTCCATCCGTATGGGTGCGATAAAAGTCGCCCTTCTGCGATTCCACTAGTATACCGGCTAGATTGATAACCGTATCCGCGCCCTCAATGGCACGCGCCGCCAGAGCCTCTTGGGAAACAGGCGCATAAAGCGCCACAATCTGGCCCGCCACTCCTACCGGGCGAACGATTTTCGCCGCTTCGGTATCGCGCACGGCGGCGCGAACGGTGTAGCCGCGCGCCGCGAGCCGCTGTACGACATAGCGCCCCAAAAATCCGGAAGCACCAAAAACCGTAGCAATTTTCCGTTCCGACAGCATGTAAGCCCCTTCCTGTTCCACCACGCTTGTAGGCCGCGTGAAAAACACGCTCAAGCCATGTTGACGCCAGATTGAGGGGGGGTTAAACGCCCCTCCCACAATGCTTCGGCAGCGTGTGGCGGATCGGGCAACCGGAACGCCCAAAAAATGGTCAAGCCCAGGTGGCGGAATTGGTAGACGCACTAGCTTCAGGTGCTAGCGCTCGCAAGGGCGTGGAGGTTCGAGTCCTCTCCTGGGCACCATTTTTATACTTTTTAAAAATTCAGGTAGCGTGATGAACGGCATTGAGCTCCACAAGCACGATTTGCCGGCCGGGCTCCGTTTTGGGCCTGTCGTGGCGATAGATACCGAAACTATGGGGCTCGATCCGCGCCGGGATCGGCTATGCTTGGTGCAGCTCTCCTCCGGGGATGGTACCGCCCATCTCGTACAGATCATTCCTGAATCTCTTGGTGGTCAAGGCATGAATTGCCCCAACCTCAAGACGTTACTTGCAAATCCTGATGTAATAAAATTGTTCCATTACGGGCGGTTTGATATCGCTGCACTATACAATGCGCTTGGCGTGCTGGCGGCACCGGTGATCTGCACCAAGATCGCGTCAAGACTTGTGCGTACCTATACGGACCGGCATGGGCTGAAAGATCTGTGCCGGGACCTGGCCGGGGTTGATATCTCTAAGCAGCAGCAGACCAGCGATTGGGGTGCCCTGGACCTGAGCCCGGAACAACTCGCCTATGCGGCATCGGATGTGCTGTACCTGCACGTAATCTGGAAGCGCCTGCACGCCTTGCTGGCGCGCGAGAACCGGCTGGAGATCGCCCAGGCTGCCTTCAATTTCCTACCCACCCGCGCCAAACTCGACTTGCTGGGCTTTGTAGACCCAGATCTGTTCACGCATTAAGCCAACCGTTACACAGGGTTGCGCATATCGTGTTGACCGGCGCGGCCGGGGTAGTCATACCGTAGCAAATGATTCGCGTTGACCGACAGCCTAGCGCGCAGGCAGCAACGGATTCTTCCACGGAGCGTGGGTGGATCCCGCCCTGCCCTGCTAACGCCTTAATTCCAGCGCATGAGGCTGTCATGTTTACCGCTTCACCAATCCTAATCATCCCGGGTGTGGTGTACGCATGAATCACATCCGCAATGTTTCACGGCACTCAGTTCTGGACGAAATCCGCCACCAGCGGCAACAGGCAACAACGACCCTGGCCAGGCGGAGCTTGCGCATCACCCTGTTGAAGCGTGCCTTGCCAGCAGCGGCGCTGCTACTTCTTGCCGCGCTGGCTTTGGCGCCATCCTGGCAATCCGGCCCTGATTCGAACCGCGTTACCTATCACGTCTCGCCATCGACCGGCAACACCGCCTCGCGCATGCAGGGCGCAACCTATCATGGTCGCGACCAGCAGGGGCAACCTTACACGCTGACAGCCGCGAGCGCCGTGCAAAGGGGGCGGGACAACCTGGCCCTCACGGCACCGGCGGGCGATATCACGCTCAAATCCGGTGCCTGGGTGATGCTGAAATCGGCGACGGGCACTTATCACCAAAAGAGTGACACGCTCGACCTCACTGGCGGCGTGACCCTCTATCGCAATGACGGCACCGTTATGACGACGCAGAGCAGCGCCATCGACCTTCGTCAGGTTGGCGCCTCCAGCACAAATCCCGTGCAGGTGACGGGCCCGTTCGGCACCCTCAACGCACAGAACGGTTTTACTCTCTCCGGGAAGGGTACTGTAATCATCTTCCACGGCCCGGCCGCGCTGACAATTTCCCAGGCTCAATGAAGCGTTTCTATCTTCTGCCGATCATGGCCTGCGCCGCCTCCCCTGCCTTCGCGCAGGATTTGAACCTGAGCGGCCCGCCAGGCGCTGCGCCGGTGCCAATCCAGATCACCGCATCCCAGGGCATCACGTGGTCGCAGGACGCGCAGACCGTAACTGCTAACGGCAATGCCAAGGCCGTGCGAGGCGATGTAACCGTAACCGCCGATGAGCTTGTGGCACATTACATAAAAAAAACCCTCAGCGGCAGCCAGCCAGCCTCGTCTAAGCCGGACACATCAGCTGGCACCGGTAACGCGAGCCCGCTGGACCAGGGCAGCTCCCAGCTTACGGAACTGGATGCGATTGGCCATGTGCATGTTTACAGCACGACCGATAATGCGTGGGGAGACCGAGCGGTTTATTCGGTCGGGCAGCAGGTACTGATTTTAACCGGAAAAAACTTGAAACTGACCACGAGGCAGGACGTTGTGACCGCCCGTGATTCTATTGAGTACTATGCGGCCGAACATAAGGCCATCGCCCGTGGCAATGCGCTGATTTTGGCGAGTGACGGGCGTTCCATCGCTGCGGATGTCATCACTGGCTATTTTGAGAACCCGGCGAACGACTCCAACCAGACTCAGGCCATGGCGCAAAATGCGGATACGCTGAGCCAGGGCGGAAGCCTTAAACGGGTAGAGGCGGTTGGCCATGTCGTCATCAAAACCGCGACTGATACCGCGACCGGGGACCGCGGTGTGTATCTGCCGCCCACCGGCCAGGCCCGACTAGGTGGGAATGTACATATTATCCATGGGCAAAACGAACTTGCCGGCTCAGATGCGCTGGTGAACATGAAAACCGGCGTCGCCACACTGCTGGCCGCCCCGGGTGGCCAGGTTTCCGGCATAATCCTGCCGGGATCAGGGAAAGCGAAATGACGATCTCCAGTACAAGCAGAGAACAGAAAAACCTCGCCTCGGGGCCGCACGGTGATGCCGGACTGGTGGTCAACGGGCTGGGCAAGCGGTTCAAGAAACGCCCTGTGGTACGAAACGTCTCGCTTTCTGTAAGGCGCGGGGAGGCCGTGGGACTGCTGGGGCCTAACGGTGCTGGCAAGACAACAACCTTCTACATGATCGTCGGGTTGATCGGCCCAGATTCAGGCACCATCGCACTGGACGGCGTAGAAATCTCCAACCTTCCCATGTATCGTCGCGCACGGCTGGGTATTGGCTATCTGCCTCAGGAAGCCAGCGTGTTCCGGGGGCTGAATGTGGAACAAAACATCATGGCGGCACTCGACATGGTGGAACCTGACGCCGGCCGGCGCGAAGCGGTGCTAACCGAACTGCTTGCCGAGTTCGGCATTTCGCATTTGCGCCGCACCCCGGCCCTTGCCTTGTCTGGCGGTGAACGCCGGCGCGTGGAAATTGCGCGGGCTTTGGCGACAGGTCCGAACTACATTCTGCTCGATGAACCGCTGGCGGGCATAGACCCCATCGCAGTTGGCGAAATTCGTGATCTTGTTTCGCATCTGAAGCATCGCGGTCTGGGCGTGCTGATTACTGACCATAACGTCCGCGAGACATTGGAGATTATCGACCGCGCCTATATCCTTTATGATGGCCAGGTGCTGATGGAAGGCAATCCGGAGGAGATTGTGGCACATGAGGACGTGCGCCGGGTGTATCTGGGCGAAAAATTCAGCCTCTGATCTAGCGTGACCACAACCGCATGACCTGCGGCATGCGATGATGTATTTTTTGTAGTTACGCATTTTTCGCACCAACACCCTTGGATGAGATTTAGAGACGCGCTAGACTTTTGGCATGGTTTTTGCTGCATCCTATGCGCCTCGCTTGGATCTACGCCAGTCTCAGTCCCTGGTGATGACTCCGCAGTTGCGCCAAGCGATCCAATTGCTCCAATTTTCCAACCTCGAAGCCAGTGCATTCATCGAAGACGAATTGCTTAAAAATCCGCTCCTTGAGCATGATAATGGGGGTGAAATGGCAGTCGCCATCGAGGCGCGAGGGGAGCTGGAGATCGTCGTTCCGGACGATCCGGCCAGCCTCGCCGCATCGGGGATGCTGCCCGACTCAGCCACAACCGCGCTCGATTTGGATGTCAGCAATGTGTATGACGCAGGAACCGGCGCGGATGGATACGGCGCCGCCGGACTTTCCGGCGAGGGGGAGGATTGGAACCCCTGGGACGCGCTGGAGGCTGAACGGCCTTGCCTGCGTGAGCATCTGGAGCAGCAGGCGCGCCTCGCTTTTTCGACCCAAGACGATTTGCTGGTCGCCCAGGCGATGATTGCGGTACTGGAGCCGACTGGACGGTTGGGCGAAACCCCGGAACAGATGGCGGCTGCCCTTAACATAGAGCTTTCCAGGTTCGAGGCCGTACGCGCTGTCATGATGCGGTTCGATCCGGTGGGTGTATTTGCTACCAATCTGGCGGAGTGCCTGACCGTGCAATTGGCGGAACAGAACCGGCTGGACCCGGCAATGCAGGCGCTGCTGGATAATTTAGAGCTGCTGGCCCGGCGCGAGATGCCGGCTCTGCTTGATATTTGCGGCGTGGATTCAGCGGATATGACCGATATGATCGCCGAGCTGAAGCGGTTGGACCCCAAACCGGCGGCTAAATTCGACTCCGAGCCGCTGCGCCCGTTGATTCCGGACGTGCTGATGCGCCCTACCCCGTCGGCGGAGGATGGCGCGCCGGATTGGATGCTGGAGATCAACCCAGAGACCATGCCGCGCCTGCTCATTAGGCGCGGGTTTCACGCACGAATGGTAGCCTCAGCCGATAAGGAGACGAAGAGCTTTCTCTCCGAACAGTTGCAGGGTGCGAACTGGCTGGTGAAGGCGCTGGAATCCCGCGCGCAGACGATTCTGCGGGTATGCGCGGAGATCGTTCGCCGGCAGGACGGGTTTTTTCGACACGGCATATCGCATCTGCGGCCGCTCACTCTGCGCGATATCGCCACTGAGGTTGAGCTGCATGAGAGCACTGTCAGCCGTGTGACCTCCAACAAATCCATCGCCACGCCGCGCGGTATTTTCGAGTTGAAATTCTTCTTCACTACGGCCCTGACGGGGGCGAATGGTGAGACGCATTCGGCCGAAACCGTCCGTCATCGGGTCGCGCAGATCATCGGCGCGGAGAATCTAAAAAATATTTTGTCGGATGACGCCGTAGCGGCCATTTTACAGAAAGAAGGCATAGACATAGCACGGCGGACCGTGGCCAAATACCGTGAAGCGCTGCGTATCCCCGGCTCGGCGCAGCGCAGGCGGGAGAAAATGCCCGCTTAGCAAGGACTAAAGAACCACCCTTGCGAAGCAAATATTACGAGCCGGTTTGTTCGGGAGAAGACCATGCAACTAACGGTCTCAGGTAAACAAGTCGATCTGTCCGACGCTTTGCGCGTTCATGTGGATAAGCAACTCGGCACAATCACGGCGAAATACTTCGATCACGCCCTTGAAGCGCAGGTCACCTTCAGCCGTGCGCGTAGCTTTTTCACCTGCGACATCAATCTACACGCCGGACGCGGCATAACCGTGCGCGGTGAAGGCGAGGCGGCGGATGCCCGTGCGGCATTCGAAGATGCCGCGGAACATATCGCCAAGCGCCTGCGTCGCTACCGTCGACGCGTTTCCGCGCATCAGCGCGACCTGAACAAGATCAAACCAGAGATGGCCAGTGCCTATGTGCTGGCGCCAGAAGATGAGGATGATGAGGAACGCGTCGCCACAACTGACCATGCGAACGGCACGGAGACGTTGTCTTATGAGTTGCACGCCACCATCATCGCAGAAGATACGACTATGATCGAGACGCTGAGCGTGCGTGACGCGGTTATGAAAATGGACTTGGCTTTCCAGCCCTTGATGATGTTTCGTAATTCCAAGACTGGCAGCTTGAACGTGATCTACCGTAGGGCCGACGGGCATGTCGGCTGGATCGACCCCAAAGCTTGATCGGTATGGTGTGGCTGAGCCCCGACAGGCGCAGCCACACTGTTTTTTATGCTTGTGCGTATGGCGGCTGGGCGTATCCCTTGGGCGAGATGGTAAAGATCTCAACGCCGGTCTCCGTCACCCCGATCATATGCTCGAACTGGGCAGAGAGGGAACGGTCACGGGTTACCGCCGTCCAACCATCATCCAGGATTTTTACATCCGGTTTTCCGGCATTCACCATCGGCTCGATGGTGAAGAACATGCCAGGTTTCAGCATCGCCCCCTCCCCACGCCGGCCAAAGTGCAGCACATTGGGTGGCTCGTGAAATCGCTGCCCGATGCCATGCCCGCAAAAATCCCGCACCACGGTGAAGCGTTGCGCCTCGACATATTGTTGTATTGCAAACCCGATATCTCCGAAGGTGGCGCCGGGCTTCACCGCCTCAATGCCGCGCATCAACGCCTCGTAAGTCACTTCGATCAACCGTCGGGCGCGGGTATTGGCATTGCCCGCCACATACATGCGGCTGGAATCGCCGAACCACCCATTTAACGTAACAGTTACATCGATATTCAGGATGTCGCCGTCCAGCAGCTTCCTCTCGCCTGGAATGCCGTGGCAGACGACATGGTTGATTGAGGTACAGATGGATTTCGGAAACCCCCGATAATTCAGCGGTGATGGCGTGGCACCATGGGCTGTGATGAAATCATGGCAGAGATCGTTCAACAGATCGGTGGTGACACCGGGTTTGACGTGCTCTGTGATCATATCCAGCGTTTCGGCCGCCAAGCGTCCCGCCGCGCGCATCGGCGCGAAGTCCTCCGGCTGGTAAATAACGATCCGGCGAGAATCGGCACCGCCATCCATATGCAATCTTCCTCGGCTTCCTGTAGTCAGAAAGCTTAACACAATCGAAAGCTCGGCGGCAAAGCCGGTGGCGCGTCTTTGAGAATAATTGCTAGCCGCAAGACTGCATTTCTTGCCCGGCGCTATACCACCAGCGGCGCCGTCATCTCCCTGGGGTCAACCCATGCGTCAAATTGCGCTTCCGTCAGCGCCCCGCTGGCCAAGGCGGCCTCGCGCAGGGTCAGCCCCTCGCGATGCGCCTTCAGGGCGATCTCCGCCGATTTGGAATAGCCGATATGCGGGTTCAGTGCCGTGACGAGCATCAGGTTGCGCGCCAGATTTTCCTCTATCCTGCCCAAGGCCGGCTCGATGCCTGTGGCGCAATGGATGCGGAAACTGTCCAGCGCGTCGGCCAGGATATGGGCTGAATCCAGATAATTACTCAGCATCACGGGTTTGAATACGTTGAGCTGGAAATTGCCCTGGGAGCCGCCAAAGGCTACCGCGTGGTCGTTGCCGAATACCTGTACGGCCACCATGGTCAGAGCCTCGCACTGGGTGGGGTTGATCTTGCCGGGCATGATCGAAGAGCCAGGCTCGTTTTCGGGGATTAATAGCTCGCCGATGCCGGTGCGCGGCCCAGAGGCATACCAGCGCACATCATTAGCGATTTTCATGGCCGCCCCGGCTAGCACCCGCAAGGCGCCGGAGGCCGAAACCAACGCATCATGCGCCGATAAGGCCGCAAATTTATTGGGCGCGGAAACGAAGGGATGGCAGGTTTGCTCCGCGACGAAAGCGGCAACAGTGGCGCCAAAATTCGAATGCGCGTTCAGCCCGGTGCCCACCGCCGTGCCACCAATAGCTAGATCGTAAAGCCCTTCTAGCGACGATCTGATAAGTGCCGCCGCCTGTTCAAGCTGCACTTGCCAGCCAGAGATCACCTGCCCCAGCGTAACCGGGGTGGCGTCCTGCAAATGGGTGCGCCCGGTCATCACCACATCGCCATAGGCCAGGCTTTTGGCCTTGAATATCTCCGCCAGCCGCTGCACCGCCGGCAGCAGCCGGCCCGCCGCCACCTCCACCGCCGCGATATGCATCACCGTGGGGAAGGTATCGTTGGAAGATTGGCTGTGATTAACATCGTCATTCGGGTTGACCGGCTGCTTGCTGCCAACAACCCCACCCGCCATCTGGATGGCGCGGTTGGAAATCACCTCATTGGCATTCATGTTGCTCTGGGTGCCCGAGCCGGTCTGGAACACCACCAGGGGAAATTCATCGTCCCATTTTCCGTCGATCACCTCCTGCGCAGCGGCGGCGATCAACTGGGCCTTTTCCTCGGAGAGCTGCCCCAGCGCCTGATTGGCCAACGCGCAGGCTTTCTTCAGAACACCAAAGCCTCGGACCACATCTCTGCCCCACACATAGCGCGCCCGCCCGATGTGGAAATTCTCGAGGCTGCGTTGCGTCTGCGCGCCCCACAGCCGGTTGGCCGGAACTTCGACATCACCCAGCGCGTCATGCTCGGTCCGTTGTTCTGACATCACCAATTCCCGTGCAAAAATCCAAGTGCCGGCAGGGGCTTCCACCGCCGGGGCAGATCCGTCCGGCGGATCGGCCTTATCATGTAACGTGGGGCCGGCTGGTCGGTTCTTTCAAGGAAGGTCGCATAGGCGCGGACCTGGGTTTCGCGCCAAGCCTGGTCGTTCAGCGCCAAAGCGCGGCTGGGAAACACTTCCGCGATGCGGATGACGCGGCCAATAACCGCAACAACGGCCCAGAGGGACTCTTCGCCGCCCCGGCGGCGTTCAGGAGTCACAAAATCCAAATCATGTCTCCATACTGGATGCAGTGCAGTTGACGTTTTATTGGTTTGATCTTGCCCGAAAACCAACGGCTTCCGCCAGCAATAAAACCAAAACGCGGGGTGCGCGCAGCAGGTAGCGGGGGCCAAGACGACGAGGCTCAGCACCCAGGCGGTGCAGCCATTCAAGCCCGGCGCGTCGCATCCAGGCGGGTGCGCGCGGCCGCGTTCCGGCGGCAAATTCCAATGCCGCGCCGATGCATAGTCCAAGTCCCACCGCTTTGCCTTGCCGCATTACCTCATACGCCAGCAACTCCTGCACCGGCGAGCCAAGGGCGAAGAATACGAGACGTACTTTGGCGCAAGCGACGAATTGCGCCGCCTCGGCAAAGGCAGCGGGGTGGTGGAACAGCCCCATCGGCGGGTTATGCCGGAGGAAGCAGATGCGGGGGAAGCGCTGCCGGAGTGCTGCGAAGGCGAGGTCTTCCATACCGACCACCGCGACGCGGTCTGCGGCAAGATGCGGCAGTAGCGCAACAATGAGGTCAGCGCCGGTTACCACGGGCGGCGCTTTTTGCCCCAGCAGCCGGGCGAAATGAGCAAGAAACCGAGAATCGAACAGCCGCATCAACGCCGCTTCATACACCGGCCTCAGCCCGGGGTCTCGGCGCAACCGGTCCAGATGATCAGCATTGGGGGTAACAACATAGGCAAACCCTGCGCTGATGGGGCGGGCTAGAATCACGTCACGCGCCTGCTCCAGCGGCAGTTCGTTGAAACAGAGGCCAAGCAGGTTCATGGCGTCCAGCTCAACCCCAGCGTCAGGACATGTTCATTGGCAGCGCCAAGCTGGTTTGATTGCCTGTCGTTGAACAGATAGCGCCCGTTCAGCGCCAGCGCCGGGCTCATCTGCCATTTCACCTCCACGCTGGCGGTGAATAATGTTTCCCGCAACGGGGTATCGAGATAGGCGGCGTTCGAAGCGCCAGCCCTGGCCGTCATGGTCACATCATGCAGACCCGAGCGGATGAAGGTGAGTTTTGCTGCCGTGAGCGTGTAGGGCGTGGCACTCAGCCGATCCGGGTCGTCGATTTCGCGGGCAAGGTTGAGGCGCAGCTCATCCAACCGGTCTGGCGACCAGTCCAGCCTTGCCTCCATTACCGGTGCTGCAAACCCCCGCCCGATACGCGGCGCGCGCCAGGCGCGACCGGCCAGGGCGGAAACCATCCAGAGGCCGTCCGCCTTGTCCTGCAAACCCGCTAAAGCGGCGTAGTCGTTCGCATCCTGGACAATATCCGTTCCCGTATTGCGCCCGGCGCGAAGCTCCGCGACGTAAGATA
>JAKAZY010000044.1 GCA_021826425.1 Pseudomonadota bacterium | reverse complement strand
AACCCAAAACAGCCGCCGCGCGCAGATTGAACGGCCGCGCGCAGATTGAACGATTGGCACCGCCGTTCATCACCGGTCAGACATATATCATTTGTTCGATCAACCTCACACGTTTGATCACTTCTCTCACAATCAGCGCCTTTGCCCTGGCCACTGCCAGTTGCGCGCGCTCGACCCCAAGGATCGAACATATGAATGCCATCGACACGATTTCTTCGTTTCAAGTTGACACCACCCGTGGCGAGCGGAACAGCCGCGTCGCCTCGGAATGGTATTCGCGTCCCGCAGACGAGCGCTATCTCACCCTGGATAATCTTTTTGCCTCGGTCTCGTCCCGGGCTGAACGTTCCCGGACCCGCACTGTGGCAAGCCGCGAGGTTCGTGTCCACGCATCATCGGATCAGGCCGACGCCCTGACAGTTATCTTGCCAAGCAATGATATGCCGTTGGCGCCAACCCATTGGAGTTTCGGCCAGCTGTGCAGCTTGGTCGGTGCGCCGGCTGGCTATCTTCGTAATATGCCCGCCGCGCTAGCTGGAATTAACCTGCAATATGGACTCGCCAATCAGCGGTCTGAACAGGTCAAAATCCTTGAGCTGGACGATGGCCGGCAGGAGCTTCGGGCTGCGACCGGCCCCGAATATGGCCGGATCTTCGACCATGAGCTGGTCAGCGCGGTCCGCCAGATCGCTGGTAACGGTATTGGCGATACGAGGTGGAAGGTGCCCGGCGCACTGGACTGGTCGACATCCACCTACAACCCTTATGTCGACGTCACTACCGACACGACAACTTTGTATGCCAGCGACCGCGATGTCTTCATGTTCCTGGTTGATGACACGCACCCCATTGAAGCTGGAAAACTGGCTGACGGCTCGCCCGACCTCTTTTTCCGCGGGTTCTATTGCTGGAACTCGGAGGTCGGCTCCAAGACGCTCGGTATCGCTAGCTTCTACCTGCGGGGCGTTTGCCAGAACCGGAATCTGTGGGGTGTCGAAGGCTTTGAAGAAATCGTCATTCGCCACAGTAAATATGCCGGCAACCGCTTTGCCCATGAGGTAGCTCCGGCCCTGGAGAGCTTTGCCAACTCCAGCCCACAAGGGTTTATCACCGGGGTGAAGGCAGCACGGGAAACCATCGTGGCCCGTACGGATGAGGATCGGCAGAAATTTCTGAAGGACCGAGGTTTCAGCAAGAATGACTGCACCAAAATCATCAAGACCGTATTGAACGAGGAAGGCCACCCGCCAGAGAGTGTGTTCGACTTCGTCCAGGGCATAACGGCCATGGCACGACGCCACGAGAACCAGGATACACGGATCGACCTCGAACAGCGGGCCAAGCGGCTGTTCGATAAGGTCGCGTGATCAGCTTGGAGCATTTTGACGAGACCATGAATCACGCGATGCCGGTTGTCTGCCCCAAATGCGGTTCACCTCATTGCGAACTGCAAGCGACCGCTCGAAAGACGGGGGTTGTGGTTGGAGGCATACTGGGCGCCATTATCGCCGCGGGCCTTAAGGGTGCAACGCTTGGGGCTGGTTATGGAGGCGCCATAGCGGGCGTCATCAGCCGAAAGCTGCCAACGACTGTTACCGGAGCGATCGGTGGAGCAATCATCGGGTTTGCCTGGGGCGCCACCATTGGACATGCCGTCGGTGCTGAAATTGATAAGAATCTACTTGGCATCTACTGGTGTCGTGAATGTGGTTTTGAATTCGAAGTTTAAGCTTGACCAGCCCGGCTTTTTTAACTCGGGCTGGTCAATTAAGTCTCGCAATTTTGAAACCCGGTCACAGCACATATTTTTTGTAAAAAATGCCTGTAATAACAGGTTGTAAATTCATCGAATTTGCTGGGTATTAGGTAGTATTTATATATATATCAATACGATCAAAAGTTATTTTTAATATAGTTCAACAATCCTATTGGAGAAACTTAATTTGATTCAAATGGACTGAAGAGATGACCGTACGAAAAGACTATTCGAAGATCAACGATAAGTTTGATCAACGCCTTGAGCATATGATTGACAACCACAACAAGGTTACATTTTTCCGGTTTGATGTTCGCGCTCCCAAGGACATGCCTCACGATAAGACAAACAAAAACTTCAAAAATTTTATAAAGCTCTTGAAAGAGCCATTAACAAGGGCTGGCAACGAGATGCACTATGTATGGTGCAGAGAGCAAAAGACCAGCGAACACCCACATTATCACGTGGCTGCATTGGTCAACGGCAGTCATATCCAACAAGTTGGCGGTATTATGCACGATGCCAACAGAATTTGGCAGAACATTACCGGCTGTTCCAAGGAGGGTTTGATCGACCATTGTAACCGTTTGGAGGGTAGGAAAGTTCCGCCTCAAATCCGGCTCGACCGCCCGTCTTCGAAAAAAGACGGCGACGAATTAGCCCTGCAAGTCCAGGAATTCGAGACAAAGAAGGAAACGATACGCCAACGCGCTCACTATCTGGGCAAAGATGATCAGAAGGGTGACGCCCCCAGCCGGGTGAGAGAGCACGGCACATCTCAACTGCCAAAGTCTCGTAAACGGTAAATATGTCTGCCAAACCGCCTTCATGGCGGCATGAGCTGCCGAGTTGATTGAATCAGGGCGTCTAAGCTCCCCCTATTAGTCCGGCGCCATATCCCCGCTCAAAAGGCTCAAATTTTTCTTTCTCATGGAATGTTTTTGTTATATATTTCACCAGGAAAGGCTTATCCTCATGTTGAACACCCACAAACAGGCCGCAGCGTCGGTTCCGGGCGCCGTCCTGACAAAAGCTGCAATTCGCGCTGCCGAGCGCCTTGCCATTCCCGGTCGTCATTTGGCTGAGATTATCGGCGTCTCTGAGGCGCAGATTTCTCGCTTCAAAAAAGGCGAAGCCGCTTTGGCCGAGCATACGAAATCTTTCGAGCTGGCCGCCCTCCTGGTTCGGGCGTTTCGCTCGCTGGACGCCATCATCGGTGGCGATGAAGATGTGGCGCGCGCTTGGTTGAATGCCCCGAACTCCGCCATCGGCGCCAAGCCAATCGAGCGGATCACCTCTGTGCAAGGATTGGCGGATGTCGTTACCTACCTGGACGCAAGACGCGCTCCGCTCTGAAGTTCGGCCCTTCGAGGGAGAGGCTTGGCGGCTCATTGAAGCGCAACATCGGGTTTCGACGCTAAAGCTCGTGGACAATCTTGGTGAGCAGGAGCTGCTGGAGAACATTCTCGAGGCGACTAAGCCCCCGCTACCAGAAGAATGCCGTCAGCTCGATTATCTGCTATCGACGCCTTTTCGTTATCGCCCCTATCCGCACGGCTCACGGTTTAGGCGGGCGGGGGTCACCTCTGGCGTCTGGTACGGCGCCGAACAACCCGCAACAGCCGCGGCCGAGATGGTCTTCTACCGCTTTCTCTTCTTTGCCGAGAGCCCACTGACGCCCTTTCCCGATAACGCCGCCGAATACACTGCCATTGCCGCTGATCTGGCAACGCCGGCGGCAATCGACCTAACCGCGGGGGGTTTAGCGAGGGACGCAGGTTTATGGACGCATCTGACCGATTACGAACCCTGCCAAGCCCTTGCGGAAACAGCGCGCGAAATCGGCGTCGAATGCATCCGCTATGCCTCCGTGAGAGACCCTGCACATGACTACAACTTTGCCGTTCTCACCTGTCGGGCGTTTCGGAGCCAAGAGCCGGTCAAGCGCCAAACCTGGCGCATCCGTATCAGCCGATCTGGCGCGCAAGCCATCTGCGAATATCCGCTCCTTCGCCTCGAGTTTCCGCCCGACAGCTTCGCCGATGATCCGCGTCTGGCAGGCATGGTGTGGGACAGGCCTGGACCGGCCCGGAAGATGTAGGATATTTTGCCCCTGCCACCGGAGCCCGGGGCATTACAGCCGAAGGAAGCCTGTTAAGCGATGAACGCCGTTGAAATTGAACAAGCTATTTCGGCGCTCGCGGAGGCTCCCTTCGACCCGGCAGAGTTCCCGTTTGCCTTCCTGCAAGCCTTTGACAACAAGGAAACCACCATCAAGCGCCTGCGCAAGGGTGAGACTAACAAGTCTGACCTTGGTGGCGTGCTTCAGCGCGATCATATCCATATTGCCGCTTGCCCTGAAGGTGAGGTGCCTAAAACCCTTGCTGCGCTAAAAGCTAGCCCGGCGACAGCGCGGGCCAAGGCGCGGTTTGTGCTGGCCACTGACGGCATCACGCTGGAAGCCGAGGATTTATCGTCCGACGACGCCCCGATTGCCTGTGCCTACCCAGACTTTCCCAACCATTTCGGCTATTTCCTGCCGCTCGCCGGCATCACCACCGTTCGGCAAATCCGGGAAAGCTCGTTTGACATCCGCGCTACCAGCCGCCTGAACCGGCTTTATGTGGAGCTGCTGAAGGACAACCCCGAATGGGGCACCGCCGAGCGCCGCCATGAGATGAACCATTTCATGGCCCGGCTCATCTTCTGCTTCTTCGCGGAAGACACCAATATTTTCAACGGCGCCGGGCTGTTCACCAGCACCATCGAGACGATGAGCGCGAAAGATGCCTCGAACACCGATGAGGTGATCGAGATGCTGTTCCGCGCCATGAACACCAAGGAAGCTGAGCGCGCCGCCGCCGGTATTCCGCGCTGGGCAGCAGTTTTCCCTTACGTGAATGGCGGTTTGTTCTCAGGCAGCACGGCCACACCGAAATTTTCCCGCATCGCCCAGCGCTATTTGCTGTATGTCGGCAATTTGGACTGGACGAAGATCAACCCCGATATTTTTGGCTCCATGATCCAGGCCGTGGCGGATGATGATGAGCGCGGCGCTCTGGGCATGCACTACACCAGCGTGCCGAATATTTTGAAGGTTTTGAACCCGCTTTTCCTGGATGATCTGCGTGCCAAGCTGGAGGAAGCCGGAGATAATACGCGCAAATTGTTGAACCTGCGCAACCGCATGGAAAAAATCCGGGTATTTGACCCCGCCTGCGGCTCGGGCAATTTTCTGGTCATCGCCTATAAGCAGATGCGGGCGATTGAGGCCGAGATCAACCAGCGCCGGGGCGAGGCCGATCGCCGAACTGAAATCCCGCTGACCAATTTCCGGGGCATTGAGCTGCGTGATTTCCCAGCGGAAATCGCAAGGCTGGCGCTCATCATCGCTGAGTATCAGTGCGATGTTCTGTATCGCGGTCAGAAGGAGGCATTGGCGGAGTTTCTGCCGTTGGATGCCCAGAACTGGATTACGTGCGGCAATGCGCTGCGGCTGGATTGGTTGAGCATCTGCCCGCCGACGGGGACGGGGGTAAAACTCCACGCCGAGGATTTGTTTCATACGCCGCTGGACCAAGCGCAGATTGATTTCGAGAATGAGGGTGGGGAGACGTATATTTGCGGGAATCCGCCGTATAAAGGTAGCCAAGCCCAAACTGTGGCGCAGAAGGCGGATTTGAAGGCTGTTTTTGATAGTTTTCAGAAGCGGTGGCCGTCTCTGGACTATATTGCCGGCTGGTTTTTCAAGGCATCATCATACCTAAATACGACAATTGGGCAATGCGGGTTCGTTAGCACGAATTCGATTTCACAAGGGGAACAGGTGCCGCTACTGTGGCCCCTGATTTTTTCCCTCGGGCAAAGCATAAGCTTTTGCTATACATCATTTAAGTGGAGCAATTTAGCTAGCAACAATGCGGGCGTAACCGTTGTTGTTATTGGCTTTGGGCCAGATCAACTCGGAAAGAAAAAAATCTTTGAGGTGCAAAATGAAGGCGAAATCGGGATTCGTGATGTCGTTAATATAAATGCTTACCTCGTAGCCTCAGATGATATCATAGTTGAATCGATACATGGTCAGCCAACAGACAAGTGGCTGATGCTCAAAGGAAATCAGCCAACGGATGGGGGACATCTCTGCCTGACATCATCAGAGCGCATAGAGCACCTTGAAGATGAACCGGGTGCCGCTGAATATATCAGGCGCTATGTTGGCTCTCAGGAGCTTATCCGAGGAGAGCAACGCTACTGCATTTGGGTCGAAGATGATCAGAGGCAGGATGCCGAGCGTTTGCCAAAATTGGCACAAAGATTTCATAAGGTTGCTCAGATACGTGCCGCGAGCGTTGCCGCAAGTACTAGGCCGTTTGCAGCCTTTCCTCATCGCTTTCGCCAAATACAGGCAATCGGACAACGGACAACAATTGTAATTCCTAGTGTCAGTTCAGAACGCAGGCAGTATCTTCCTGTTGACCTATTGGGTGAGCGTACCATCGTCTCCAACCTCGCCTTCGCCCTCTACGACGCCCCGCTCTGGAACATGGCACTCATCGCCTCGCGCCTGCATCTGGTGTGGATCGCCACGGTTTGCGGCAAGCTGGAGACGCGATACCGCTACTCCAACACGCTGGGCTGGAACACCTTCCCCGTGCCCCCGCTCACCGAGAAGAATAAGGCCGACCTCACCCGTTGCGCCGAGGATATTCTGCTCGCACGTGAGGCGCATTTCCCCGCCACCATCGCGGATTTGTACGACCCTGACGCCATGCCCGCCGATCTACGCCAGGCCCATGAGCGCAATGACGAGGTGCTGGAGCGCATCTATATCGGCCGCCGGTTCAGGAATGACACCGAGCGGCTGGAAAAGCTCTTCGCCCTCTATACCGAGATGACCGCAAAGCAAGGCAAAGCCGCTAAGGGCAAAGGCCGGGGCGGGGCGCGCGCGGGCCAATCGGCCGCGCCGGGCCAAGAGGACGCGCTTGTTTAACCTTGACTTGATACCATTTTATGGTACTAAATGATGATGCAAAAACGGCACGCCAAGACGCTTGAGGCGATCTTCCGCCGCCCCGTTTCAGGCACCATCCGCTGGGCCGAGATTGAGGCGCTGTTCGCGGCGCTGGGTGCGGAAATTCTGGAGCGGGAAGGCTCGCGCGTGGCCGTGGTGCTGTTTGGCGAGGTGCAGGTGTTCCACCGCCCGCATCCCTCGCCGGAGACTGACAAGGGCGCCGTGGCGGCGATCCGCCGCTGGCTGGAAAACCATGGAGTAAAGCCATGAATGTGTTGGAGATTGATGGCCACAAGGCCGTTGTGCAGTTCGACCCCGAGATCGGCATGTTTCGGGGCGAGTTTGTGGGGCTGACCGGCGGCGCGGATTTTTACGCCGATAGCGTGGAAGGGCTGAAGCGCGAGGGGCGCATCTCGCTGCAAGTGTTTCTGGACACCTGCCGCGAGCGCGGCATTGCGCCTTACCGCGCGTTCAGCGGCAAGTTCAATGTGCGTATTCCGGGCGCGCTGCACGCCGAAGCGGTGCAGGCGGCCGCCGCGCGGGGCGTGAGCCTGAACGAGCTGGTGCGTGAGGCGCTGACCCATGAGCTGCGCTGACCTGGGCAGTAAAAAATAAAACAAGAGGATATTCGATGCAGGGCGCCATTCCTTCCGTCTCGGTCACCTACGCCCGCAATGGCAAATCCACCAAGGCCAACGCTTTGGGAATGCGGCCGATGCAGGAGCGCGCCTATGAGAAGCGGGGCGAGCAATATCTGCTCATCAAATCCCCGCCTGCCTCGGGCAAGAGCCGGGCGCTCATGTTCATCGCGCTGGACAAGCTGCATAACCAGGGGCTGAAGCAGGCCATCATCGTGGTGCCGGAGCGCTCCATCGGGGCGAGCTTTAATGACGAGCCGCTAGCCACATATGGGTTCTGGGCGGACTGGAAGGTCGAGCCAAAATGGAACCTGTGCAACGCGCCAGGTTCGGATAATGGCGGCAAGGTCAATTCGGTCCAGGTGTTTCTGGAGAGCCAGGACCAGGTGCTGGTTTGCACCCATGCGACCTTCCGCTTCGCGGTGGACAGGTTTGGGGTGGCGGCATTCGACAACCGGTTGATCGCGGTGGATGAATTCCACCATGTTTCGGCCAACCCCGATAATAAGCTGGGCGTGCATCTCGCTCAGTTTATTGCCCGCGGCAGTGCTCATATCGTGGCGATGACCGGCTCCTATTTCCGTGGTGATGCCGAGGCGGTGCTGATGCCCGAGGATGAGGCGAAGTTCGATACCGTCACCTACACCTATTATGAGCAGCTCAATGGGTATGACTATCTGAAACAGCTCGACATTGGCTATTTCTTCTATAGCGGCGCCTATGCAGACGATATTTTGAAGGTGCTGGACCCGGCGGAGAAGACGATCATCCATATCCCCAGCGTTAATTCGCGCGAGAGCACGGGTGAGAAGATCAAGGAAGTCGAGCATATTTTCCATGCGCTGGGGTCGTGGGAAGGCTCCGACCCCGCGACAGGCTTCCAGCTGGTGAAATTGCCGGATGGCCGCATCCTGCGCATCGCTGATCTGGTGGACGACGACCCGGCCAAGCGTGACCGGGTCTCCCTGGCGTTGAAGGATGCTACCCAGAAAAACAACCGCGACCATGTGGATATCATCATCGCGTTGGGCATGGCGAAGGAGGGGTTTGACTGGATCTGGTGCGAGCACGCGCTGACCGTTGGGTACAGGTCCAGCCTCACAGAAATCGTGCAGATCATCGGCCGGGCCACCCGCGATGCGCCGGGTAAAACAAAGGCACGGTTTTCCAACCTGATTGCGGCACCAGATGCCTCGGACGAAGTTGTAACTGAGGCTGTGAACGACACGCTGAAAGCCATCGCCGCCAGCCTGCTCATGGAGCAGGTGCTGGCACCGCGTTTCGAGTTCAAGCCGAAGAATCCCGATAGCGGTCCGACGCCCGGGTTTGAGTATGGTGAAGGCGGTTATGATCAGGCGAAATGCAATGTCGGATTCAGCGAAGAGACCGGCAAGTTTGAGATCGAGATCAAGGGACTGGCAACCCCGAAAAGTTCAGAGGCGACCCGGATTTGCCAACAAGATCTGAATGAGGTGATTGCGGCCTTTGTGCAAGACAAGCGCACGGTTGAGCGTGGGCTGTTCGATGAAGAGCTGGTGCCGGAAGAGCTGACGGTGGCAAGGATGGGCAAGATCATCCAGGACCGCTATCCGGAACTGGATGAGGAGGACCACGAAGCCGTCCGCCAGCACGCCATTGCTGCACTGAACCTGACCCAGGCTGGGAAGGAGAAGGCGACCGGCGGACAGGCGGTTGATGATGGTGAGCCTGGCCCCAATACAGCTTTTGTTGATGGTGTTCGCCGGTTCGTGATGGATGTGAAGGAGTTGGACATCGATCTTATCGACAGGATCAACCCGTTTGGTGAGGCACGCTCTATTTTGGCCAAGACCATGGACGAGGAGCGGCTGAAGCATGTGGCGGCGATCATTGCCGCCAAGCGTACCATTTTGACGTTGGAAGAGGCGCGTGAGTTAGCCAAACGCGCTGTACAGTTCAAGCGCGAGCGCGGCCGGCTGCCGTCGATTACGTCGGCAGATGCCTGGGAGAAGAAAATGGCCGAGGGCGTGGCCTTCCTGGCGCGGATGAAGGCGGAGGCGGCGCGTGGCTAAGGCGGCCAAATTCACCGATGATGATGATGCGCTGCTGGCGGAGCTTGGCGTCGAGGTTGAGACGGCGCGCCAGGGTAGCCGAACGGCACGGGAAGAGCGGATCATCGCCGGGTTCGAGGAAATCCAACGCTTCGTGGAGCAGCATGGCCGCGCGCCACAGCATGGCGAGGATCGGGATATTTTTGAGCGGCTCTATGCTGTGCGGCTGGACCGTCTCCGGGAGCAAGCAGATTGTCGCGCCATTCTAGAGCCATTGGATCACCAAGGATTGCTGGCCGGGAGCGCCTTTGCCCATGCGGTAGATCCTGACGAGTTGAACGACGATGAATTGCTGGCCGAGTTGGGCGTGGATGCGGAAGAACCCGATGACATCACCCAGCTGAGGCATGTCCGGTCAGTTGTCGACAAACGCACCGCGGAGGTGATCGCCAATAAGACGCTTTGCGCTGATTTCGATAATTTCCGGCCGCTCTTCGCACAGGTCAGGGCGGATCTGGAAAGCGGCGTCCGTGAGAGCCGCCGCTTTGGCGAAAATGCCGAGATCAAGAAAGGGGAGTTCTTCATCCTCAGCGGCCAGATGGCTTACGTGGCTGATGCCGATAAGAAATTTGTCGCCGAGTACGGTCGGCCGGACCGGCGGTTACGGGTCATTTATGACAACGGGACTGAGAGCGATCTGCTTCTGCGATCCCTCCAGCGCGCCTTATATAAAGACGAAGCCGGCCGGCGGATTACCGACCCAAGCCTAGGGCCGCTATTCGGCAGCCAAGCCGCTGATGACGACGCCGAAAGCGGGACGATCTATGTTCTTGAGAGCAAGTCAGACAATCCTTACATCGTGGCCAATCGGCAGGTCGTCCACAAGATTGGCGTGACCGGCGGCAAGGTCGAAACCAGGATTGCCAATGCGGCCAAGGACGCTACCTACCTGCTGGCCGATGTTGAAATCGTGAAAACCTATAAGCTCTATAACATCAACCGGGTGAGGTTGGAGGTCATTATCCATCGGATATTTGAGCCCGCGAAGTTGGACATGACGATCAACGACCGCTTCGGGCACCCGGTGAAGCCCCAGGAATGGTTCCTGGTGCCGCTATATGCAATTGATAACGCGGTGGAACGGATCAAGGACGGGACAATCACGGATTACAGGTACGACCCGACATCTGCAGCTTTGACGAAAATTGTTTAACCACCGCGCCGTCCACGCCGCTGCCCCCTCAACCGCCACTTCTCAGTGGCAGGATCTCTGCGCCATTCTCTCGGCCTTCCATGGCGGCGGCGATCCGGGCGGAGACACGATCGGCAGCCGCGACAAGCGTAGTGTCCACGTGGTGGATATACCGGCCCGTTACGGTTGCCGTGGAATGGCCGATCAGCGCCGCTATCGTGATTTCCGTCATCCCCAGATCCGCGGCCACGCTCGCATAAGCATGTCGCAGGCCGTGCGGGGTTACATCTGCCAAAGCGGCAGCGCCGGGAAATTCTTTCTCCAGCTTCGCCGCACTCGCCACAACGCGCAGCCAAGCCTTTGGCAGGCCTGCAAAGTGCCCCTCCCGTCCCCGCCCAGGGAGGACGTAGGGGGACGTGCGCTTGATCTTATTCAATTCCACCACCACCGCGGAGCCGATGGGGCGGACGCTTTTGCCGGTCTTACTGTCTGACAGGCGCAGGCATCGCCCGGCCATGTCGACATCATCCCATTTCAGCCCCTCGATCTCCCCGCGGCGGCATCCCGTAAGCGCAAGTAGGCGGATTGCGGCAATGACCTGCCAAGCCTCACCTTCGGCCGCCGCATTGTCCAGTGCCTGGCCCAAAGCCCGGTACTGGTCAGCGGAGAGACGTGTTTCTCGTCGCTGATCAGCCGGCCGTTTGATGCCTCGCACCGGGTTGGCAGTAATGATCCCTTCGCTCACCGCGAAGGACAGAATACCCCCCAGCAACCCAGTGGTTCGCGAGGCCGTGCCTTTTCCACCTTCTACAATAGCCCGGCCGCGCTTCTTGGTCTTCACGTCGGCCGCGGTCTTCCCGCTGCTGACCTCTCGGATAAACCGGTTGATATCCGGCCCCGTGAGGTTCCGCACCTTCTGGCTGCTCAGCAGTGGCAGGATGTGGCGGGCTATACGGCCGCGATCACTGACCAGGGTCGAGTCCTTTTTCGGCAGACCACGCTTGCCCAGTATCAGGCCCTTTTCCGCGGCTGACAGATATTCATCGCAAAGCTGCTTGACCGTCATAGCTTTGCGCTCTTCGGCCTTCGCCTCTGCGGGGTCACCGCCCTTCACGACCTCGGCCAGCTTTTCCTTGGCGAGCTTCCGCGCCTCGTCAGGCGTCAATACGCCCATTTTGCCCAGAGTCATGCGGCGGCTGGCGCCGCCCCCGTTGCGGTATTGGATGATAAAGGACTTAACCCCGGTCGATTTAATACGCAGCCCGAAGCCAGGCAAGTCATCGTCCCAGTAATAACTGTCCTTGCCGGAATCGTTGGTGAGACCGTCGACGGTTCGTTTATTCAGTTTCATATCGTATCAATCGGGTAAGCAGGAGGTAAGCAGAAAGGAGTAAATGAAGGTCAATTCCGGTAAAATCCTTTGCCTTCTATAATATGATTTTATATAGGTATTTCTATAAGATAGAAAGAAAAATCAATCTCAGGTAAGCAGCAGAAAACGCCAATCCTTAGCCCTCCGAAGGCAAAGGTCGCGCGTTCGAATCGCGCCGGGTCCGCCAAATCACCAAGTTATTTCAATGCATTATAAGGAGGCGACCCGGGTGCGGCGCCTAACAGCCTTGTAGTGACGCGGCTATGGCGCGACGGAATGCAAAATGGGCTATTTTGGACAGGTTGGTTTTTGTTAGTTTTTTAAAGGCGTTTTGATGCGAGCGCTACGATATGGGAGTTTAGCGGGACAAGTTTTGCTACTTGGCTTGTAGGGATTTTGCTTGCGATCTTTGTGGCATTCATTGCCCCTTGGACATCGCGTTCCACTAAGATTTCGGAATTTCGGCAGGCTTGGATCAATGATCTACGAAGCGATATAGCTGAGTATGTGTGCCTCACAGAGAAATGGTTTTGCGTCTACTCTGAAATTATCGGGCTGACCGGCCAGGAAGCTAAACAAGAGCGTGAGCGCATCGGGCTGTTCCCGCTCTCCAGTGAAGCAAAAGTGATTTTGTACAGGATTAAGCTGCGGTTCAGCCCTCGTGATAATCCAAACAAAAGCGAAGACGATAGGTTTTTACACTCGCTCGACGACCTGCTAAATCCCGGCAAATGCGCTCCCCCACAGCCAGACGCTTCTTGGGAAAAATTGGCTAACTCTTCGGTTGAACAGGCGCAGGAAATTCTCAAGAGAGAATAGGAAGCTACGAAGAAAATTCCTGTGCATTCTTCATTTCTGTGGATAAAAAACCAAATCTGTGCGCGCTGTAGGGCAAAGGCGTCAGTGTAAGATTTCGTTCGTAAACGGGCTAAAACCCGCCAAGACGGTCCCCGGCGGGCTTTAGAACGTCAGGCAGCTTGGATAGCTCCAAGAGTCCGAAACGACCTAACCGGGCAATTTTTGAAGACGATCGCCAAAGAATGAGACCTGAGTCTGACACGGCTGCCAGCTCACCCACTACCCGCCCCACAGGAGTGGGGGACCCGAAAACATCATCGATGAGGGCAATCGGGTAGTTAGTCAGCTCTTTCATGGTAGGCTTTCAATGCGGTTTGGTGTGGTTCTCTCAGCTTCTCAGATGTGCGAGGAAGTGCCGTTCTGCCTTGCGGAACATGAAGATTAGGCTGAAGGAGATGCAAAGATACATCACCGCGGCGAGGCCGAAGGCGTCGAACGGCGCATAGGTGGCGATGTAGGCATCG
>JAKAZY010000043.1 GCA_021826425.1 Pseudomonadota bacterium | reverse complement strand
CTGGGTGAGTGATGCCAAGGGCTACCGCTATGCGAGGCTGGATCCACTAAGTGGTGCCCCCTGGCCGGAGATGCCGGCGATATTCCGGGCATTGGCCGAACGCGCGGCGGCGGCGGGTGGGTTTGCAGGCTTCACGCCCGATATGGCGTTGATCAATCGCTATGAACCAGGGGCGGGAATGTCTCTGCATCAGGACATTGACGAGCAGGATTTTTCAGCCCCCATCGTCTCTGTTTCGCTGGGCCTGCCCGCGGTTTTTCTCTGGGGCGGGTTGAGCCGGGCGGAGAAACCCGCGCGCCTGCCCCTGAACAGCGGTGACGCGCTGGTATGGGGTGGGGTAGCGCGAAAGTTTTTCCATGGTATCGCGCCGGTGAAGGCAGGCGCACATTCATTGACAGGCACGGCCCGGTTGAACCTGACCTTCCGGCGAGCGCTTTAAATGAAAACCGGGGCCTTCCGGCCCCGGTTTGTATGGCTTATTCCGCCGGCACGACCGCGGGGCGGCGATAGCCGTTCGGCCGGTAGAACAGGATGCCTACAGCCAACCCGCCAATGCCTACGACCTTGATAATGGTGTTGAAGGTGGTGATGGCATATAAACCCAGCCCGATCAGGGCGATGGCTGAAAGTGCGGGAAAGACCACATATTGCACGAAGGTGAAGCCGCTGCTCTTGCGGTACACCCAGGCGCAGACCAGCCCGGCAAGACCATAATAATAGCAAACCTGGACGGCGATGGCAGCCACGGAGTCATTCAAAATCGCCGAGACGGAGGGCAAGAAGCTGGAAATGATAATCAGCACCACACCGGCGACGAGCAGCAGATACATGGTGCGCACCGGCGTGATGGTTTTCTCGTGCACCAGGCCGAAATAGCCGGGCAAGGCGCGGTCTCGCCCCATAGCGAAAAGGGTGCGGGAGAATTGCAGCATCGTGGTTTCCAGCGTGGCGACAGAGGAGAGGATCAACGCCAGAGCCGCCGCGTAGCCGCCGGCTTTACCCAGACCCGCCGCGATGGCGACATGGTAGATCAGGTTGTCGGAAAATCCAGAAGCATCCTTTAGTGAGAACATCATCAGCGCCGCCACGGTGAAGGCAATGAAGGAGGCAATGGTGACGAAGATGGAAAGAAAGCCGCCGCGACCGGCGATGTTGTGTTCCTGGCCCTTTGTTTCTTCAGCCAGATTCGAGGTCACGTCCCAACCCCAATAGAGGAACACCACGCTGAGCGAGGAGGCTGCGAATGTGCCCGCCGGATAGCCGAAGCCGAACCAGGACCAGGAGAACGATGAGATGGCGCCGTGCGTGCCGCTATGCATGAAGGCGGCGATGGAGATGATGAGGAGAATACCAAGCTCGATGCTGCTCATCACCACCTGGATCTTACTGGTCAGTTCGATGCCGGCGATCAGAACCGACCCGATGGCCACAAACCATACCGCGCCGATACCTGTGGTAAGCCAGACATTATTTGCTAAATCTGGTGATACAAGCTGCAAGGTTGCGGTGCCAAGCGGCACCGAGCCGGTGACCATGAACACCATGGCCGCGATAAGCAACGCCCAGCCGGAGAGATAGCCGAATAATCCGCCGAAGACGGATTTCGTCCATTCATAGGCAGCACCCGCATTTGGCATTTTATGACTCAGGCCCTTGTAAGCCACGGCGATACCCAGCATCGGCACCGCGAAGATCAACAGCGCGTTGGGTGAAACGCTGCCCGCCGTGGCGAGCAGCCCGGCAATGGCAACCGCGATAGAAAAGCCGGGTGCGGAGCCAGCAACGCCCATGATGATGGATTCAAAAAACGAAAGCGAATCCGCTTTCAGCTTTGTGCTCATATTCTAATCTCCCTTTTTTTGATTCGGGTTTTACTGTTTTAGGTGTTTTTTGGTTGTTGTTGGGTGATGCAGTGGATATTGCCACCACCCAGCAAAATTTCGCGTGCAGGCAGCATCACGATCTCGCGTTCAGGGAACAGCCTGGCCAGCACTTTGCGCGCGGGTTCGTCTGTTTCCACCCCGAAGGCGGGGGCGATGATGGCGCCATTGGCGATGTAGAAATTCACGTAGGACGCGGCGAGCCGTTCCCCTGCCTTGCGGTTCATGCCGCTCGCGGTGGCATCAATCCCTTCGGCTTCTTCCTGGGTGTAGAACATCGGCGTCGGCATCGGGATGTGTTCAATCACAAGTTCGCGCCCCTTGGCATCACGCGCCCCTTGCAGCCGCGCCTGCGCATCCCGGCTGACCTGGTAATGCGGATCAGCGGGATCGTCACACCAGGTGAGCAGCACCACACCAGGCTTTATGAAACAGGCGAGATTGTCGACATGCCCATCGGTTTCGTCACGCGGAACGCCGTTTTCCAGCCAGATGACATGGGAGGCGCCAAGATAATCCTTCAGCATCCGCTCCATGTCCTGCCGACGCACATCCAGGTTGCGGTTCTCGTTCAGCACGCATTGCTCAACCACAAGCACCGTGCCCTCGCCATCCACATGGATCGCACCGCCTTCGATGACGAGCGGGGCGCGGAAACGCCTTGCCCGTTCCATCTCCAGCATCTTGCCGGCAATGGCATCGTCCTTGTCCCAGGGGAAATAAAGCCCGCCCCAGCTTTTGAACGGCCAATCCACCCCGGCGAGATCACCGTTCTTGCCGAGCAGGAAGCTGCACCCCACGTCACGGGCCCAGGCGTCGTTGCTGCTCATCTCCACCACCCGCACTTGGGGCGGCAACGCGGCGCGGGCATTTTCATACTGCGCCGTGCTTACCAGCATCGTCACCGGTTCGAAACGAGAGATCGCGGTGGCGATGGCGGTGAACGCCTTCTGGGCGGGCTTGGCACCCAGGCGCCAGTTGTCTGGCCGTTCCGGCCAGATCATCCAACAACCTGCGTGCGGCGCCCATTCAGCCGGCATCGAAAACCCCGCTTCACGGGGTGTGATGACATGTTCCATGAGTGCCTCAGGCGTTTTTTAGATAGGCGTCGTATTCCACGTCGGAGATCCGCTTGCGTAGCTCGCTGATCTCCTGGCGCTTGCAGGCGATGTAATAGCGCTGGAAATCCTTGCCGAAAATCTCGCCCATGGTGGCGGACTCGGCAAAGCGGTTCACCGCGCCGGACCAGGCGATGGGTAATGGCGGGGCGGTGGGACTGCGCACCGTGCCATGGGTTTCCGGCCCAGGGTCGGCCTTGGTTTCCAACCCTTGCAGGGCGGTGCCGAGCAGCGAGGCAAAGGCGAGATAGGGGTTGCAATCCGCCCCGGCGACGCGGTGCTCGATACGCGAGGCCGCCGGGTCGGCAGTGATCACGCGCACGGAGGCCATGCGGTTGTCGTGCCCCCAATCGCCATAAGTTGGCGCGTGCACGCCGGGCGCGAAACGCCGGTAGGAATTGGCGTGCGGCGCCAGGGTTAGCATCGTGTCCGGCATGTTATGGATGATGCCGCCCAGGGCGTGATACAGCGCCGGCGAAGCGCGCTCGGGCGTGCCCACGAAGATATTCTGGCCCGCCTTGTCGAGGATCGACATGTGCACATGCATGCCCGAACCCGCCCATTGGCCATAAGGCTTGGCCATGAAGGTGGCGGTGAGACCGTGCTTGCGCGCCACCTGCTTGATGGTGCGCTTGAACAAAGTGGCGCTATCCGCAACGCGCAATGCATCGGTGGAGTATTTCAGCGTCACTTCGAACTGGCCGGGACCGGATTCCGACACCAGGGTTTCCAGGATGATATCCTGCGTCTTCGCGCAGGCCATCATCTCGCGCAGGATCGGCTCGTAATCGTGCACCTCGCCCAGCCCGACTGCGTCGATCTGCCAGCCGCGCCAGCCGGATTCGTCTGCGCCGCGTGGGGCTATTTTCAAACCGTCCAGCCGGGAGTCCACCAGGTAGAATTCCAGCTCAACACCCAAGGCGGGGGTTAGCCCCGTCTTGGAAAAACGCTCCAGCACCCTCGAGAGCACGCTGCGTGGGTCCAGATAATAGAGACTCCCATCAGTTTCGCGCATGGTCAGCAGCGCTTGCACCACATTGCCTTCCGCCCATTCCATGCGGGTGATGGAATGCGGCACGGCGACGCACAGCCCGTCTGGGTCTCCCGTATCGTAGGCGATGCCGCCTTCGGCGATATCGCGGCCCCAAATGTCCAGAAGATAGGCCGAGCGCGGAATGGCGATGCCATTGCCAAATAGTGACTTCGCCTTGTCCCGCTGCAACCATTTGCCGCGGGGCACACCGTTCACGTCGATCACGAAAGCCTCGATATAATCCGCACCGGTCAGCAGCGTCATCTTGGCTTCGGTGTCCGGATTGGTGACCATGTTCACAGGGTCACCTCCGAGCGTACATCCGCGAAGGTCTGCTCGAAGGCTTTCTTGGCCATCGCCGCGAACAGTTCGATCTCCGATTCCGTGATGCTCAGCGGCGGCGAAAACAGCATCGTGTCGCGCGTGGCGCGCATCATCAGCCCATTGGTGATGCAATGGTCGCGGCAGATGACACCGACGCGGCCATTTTTCTCGAAGAATTTCCGTGTGCGCTTATCCGCCGTGAGCTCGATGGCGCCAATGAGCCCGACACCACGAATTTCGCCGACGATCGGCAGGTCGCCGATGGCCTCGTTGAGTTTTTCGCGTAGCAGCGCGCCCTTGGCGGTGGCATTTTCCACAAGTTTTTCGTTTTCCAGAATTTCCAGATTCTTCAGCGCCACAGCGCAGGAAACCGGATGCGCGGAGTAGGTGAAGCCATGATAATATTCGCCGGTTTCATTGATCAGTACATCCGCCACGCGGTCGTTTATCAACAGGGCGGAGAGCGGAAGATAACCAGAGGTGAGACCCTTGGCGGTGGTCATCATATCCGGCTTGATGCCGAAATAATCAGAGCCGAACCATTTACCCGTGCGCCCATAACCGCAGATCACTTCATCGGCGATCAGCAGAATATCGTATTGCTTGCAGATGCGGTTGATTTCCGGCCAATAGGTTTCGGGCGGGATCAACACGCCGCCGGCACCCTGGATCGGCTCTCCAATGAAGGCGGCAACATTCTCAGGCCCGAGTTCAAGGATTTTCATTTCGGCCTGCTTGGCAGCGTAGAGGCCGAACTCAGCCGGGCTCATCTGCCCGCCCTTGCCGTACCAATATGGCGGCAGTACCTGCGCGAAATAGGGCAGATCGCCGGCTTGGCGGTGCATGTCCGTCATGCCGCCGGCGGACGCGCCCAGCGTGGTGGAGCCGTGATAACCATATTCCCGGCCGACGATGAACTTCTTTTCCGGTTTGCCGATTGTCTTCCAATAGACCCGCGCACTGCGGATGGCCGAATCAACGGCCTCGGAGCCGGAGCAGGCGAAGAACACATGCTCGAACCCTTCCGGCGAAATCTCGGCCAATTTCGTGGCCAGCCTCACCGCAGGCTCGTTCGTGGTTTTAAAGAACGCATTGTAATAGGGCAGCTTCGTCATCTGCTTGGTGGCAGCTTCCACCAGTTCCTGGCGGCCATAGCCCGCGGCCACGCACCATAGCCCGGCCATGCCGTCCATGATCTTGTTGCCGTTGGAATCGTGCAGGTAGACGCCCTCGGCGGAGGCAATCAGCCTAACGCCATGCTCGTGCAGTTCCTTGTGGTCGGTAAAGGGATGAAAATGATGCGCTGCGTCCAGCGCCTGCAAGTCAACGCCACGGTCGAAATCGTTCAACATGTTGTGTCTCCGATAATTTCTGAATGAGGACATGCCCGTGCCGCAAAGGCGAGCACGGGGTGTTTTCAGAATCGGGGCGGGCTGTAGCCGATGCGTGCACAGAGCATGAGCAGCTCTGCCTGCAAATTAAGCGCCGATGATGGGGCTGCTAAAACCATAACCAAGATTGCCATGCTCCATCAAACCTATCAAGGAAATTTTATGACAGCATGCGCCCTGTTTGTGGCCCCGGCCCGGCCAGCCCTTGCCCGCAGCGCCATGGCGGGGCAAGAAATCGCTCATGTCTGATCTTGACCAGCTTCTTGAGACACGGGGCCGCAGCGCCCAGTTTGGTGCCTATGTCACGGCTTTGGCGTTTGATGCCAAGGGTTTGTCCGGCTTTGCTCTCGGCGATGGCACATTGCGCCTTGGCCCGGACCATACCGCTGTTGCAGCACATGATGGCGCGGTGCTGAGCCTGGCGGCGCACCCGGAAGGGGGTTTTCTCACAGGCGGGGATGATGGACGGCTGGTGCTGAGCAAGGCCGACACCAGCGTGCGGGAGCTGCGTAAATTTGGCTCCAAATGGGTGGAACAACTGGCGGTCTTCGCCGGTAAGGGGGCGTTGCTGGCGGCCTGCGTCGGCAAGAACCTTTATCTATTGAACCCGGCGGGGGAAATTCTGAAGACCATCGCGCACCCTTCCACCGTGACCGGCATCGCCTTTGACGCCAAGGGCAAGCGAGTTGCTGCTTCGCATTATAACGGGGCGAGCTTGTGGTTTACCGCCTCTGGCTCGGCGGTGGCACCGAAGCTGGAATGGAAGGGCAGCCACACGGGGCTGGCGATTCACCCGGCGGGCGAGGCGCTGGTGACGACGATGCAGGAAAACGCCCTGCATGGCTGGACCCTGCCCGAGGGCAAGCATATGCGCATGTCGGGCTACCCCACCAAGCCGGAATCGCTGGGCTTTACCAAATCCGGGCGCTGGCTGGCTACAGCGGGAGCGGAGAGCATCGTGCTCTGGCCGTTTTTCGGCGGTGGACCGATGGGCAAGCCGCCCACGGAACTGGGCATGGGCGATGGCATTGTAAAGCGCGTGGCCTGCCACCCGCAGCATGAGATTGTGGCCGCAGGGTTTGATACCGGGCTGGTACTGGTGGCGGATATCGCGCGCGAGCGCGTGCTGCCGGTTTGCGGGCCGGGGCGCGGCAATGTGACGGCACTGGCCTGGAACGCGGATGGCACGCAACTGGCCTTTGGCACCGAGCAGGGCTTCGCCGCGTTGGTGGATTTCAGCGGGCGGTAGGGTCTGGTTTTCAGGCTGTGGGATATCACGGGCGCAGCCCAAGCTTACGCCCGACTTGCAATGTTTTTTAGTCGAATGACTATCTAGTCAAAAAGCGCTGTTTGGAGCTTGGTACAACCAAGCGCGTCCGGCTGACATCCAGTTAACTAAAAATTTAGGCCCAGCGCTGATTTGATAACCTGAGCAAGACCAAGGAGCAAAATTAATGGCCGAGCCGAATGTTGCCGGGACAATAGATGTTGGTAAGCGAGATAATGTCTCAAAATTACATGCCAAGGCCGTCGGTGTTATCGGCGTGCTTTTTCTTTGTGTCACGGGCGCCGCACCCGAATCCGCAATGCTTGGCAATGTGCCCTTTGCCGCCGGGTTTGGCACGGGCGTTCACACGCCTGCGGCGTTTTTACTTGCCACCATTGTGCTGGTCATCTTCAGCATAGGCTACGCGACAATGGCCTCCAAGGTTTCTTCGGTGGGAGGTTTCTATTCCTATATCGCGCAGGGGCTTGGCCGCGAGCTTGGCATGTCTGCCGGGCTCACCGCGCTCGCCTGTTATTCGATCTTCGAAGCCTCGCTTTATGGGCTGTTCGCCTATTTCGGGAATATCTGGCTATCCCAGCATTTGGGCATCAATGTCGGCTGGGTATGGCTGGCTTTGGCGGCAGTTGTGGGAGCCGGAGTGCTGTCTCTGCGGGATGTGCGCGTGAGCACGGCGATTTTGGGAACGGCGGTGCTATGTGAGACCGTTGTGCTGCTGGTTTTCTCCTTTGGCGTGGTTTTGGCCCATGGCGGCACCAATTTCTCGCTTGAGGCGCTGAATGTATTCCATGTCACCGTGCCGGTTGCGGCGCAGAAGGTTGGCAACGTTGCGATTCCGGCCGGCGCTTCGGCGGTGGGTATTTTCATGGCCTTCTGGTCATGGGTTGGGTTTGAGATGGCGCCGAATTACGCCGAAGAAAGCCACAGCCCCAAGCGGGTGATCCCCATCGCGCTCTACACGTCGGTGATACTGCTTGGTGTGATCTACACGTTCGTATCCTGGTGCGGGATTTCCGCCTATCCCAATACCGGTGCGATGCTGGCGCAGGCGGTGAATGACTCGGGTAATTTCTTCCTCACGCCGATGAAGCAATTTGTTGGTAATTTTGGCTACCAGGCCTTGAGCTTCCTGATTCTGACCAGCTCTTTCGCTTGTGGAATGGCCTTTCATAACACCACGTCGCGCTACATGTACTCCCTGGGGCGCGAAGGTATTTTGCCCCATCATCTGGGCAGGACCCATGACGTGTTGCGCAGCCCGCATTACGCCTCGGTGGTGCAGTCTGTGCTGGCGGCGGCCTGGATCGTCTTGTTTGGTGTGTTTAACGGCTTCAACAGCCCGATGGACCAGGCTTATGATGGCATCTATACGCTCTACGCCGTGTTGGGCACGGGCCTGCTGCTGGTTCTGCAAGCTTTCGTCTCACTCGCCATCTGGAATTATTTCCGCAAGAATGGTGGCGGCAGCCTGATCAAAACAACGATTGCGCCTTGGATATCCTTTGTTGTGCAGCTCTGGCTGGTCTATCTGCTGGTTTCCAACCTGGTTACCTTTGCCGGCAGCTCAGCCTTTGCCAACGCCATCCCCTATATTGGCGCGGTGATCATCGTGGTTGGCTTGGTTTGGGGGTTCGTGCTTAAGCATATCAATCCCACCGCCTATAATAATATCGGCCACATGGTTAACGAAATCGAGTAATTCGAGCGGCGCAGGCGGCACGAAGCGGCCGCCTGCGCTTTGCGTTTTGTTTGAATTTGGGAGCAAGAGACAAGAGATGAGCGCATCGTTGAAAGGGCGCGCCGTTGTGGTGACGGGCGGCTCCAAGGGCATAGGCCGGGGTATTGCCAAGGTTTTTGCCGAATCCGGTGCCAAGGTCGCCATCATGGCCCGCAATGTTGACGAGGCGCAGGCGGCGGCACGGGAGATTGGCCATGACGCCTACGGCATTTATGGCGATGTGACCTCAGCCCAGAGCCTTGAGGCCGCGTTCGCCGAAGTGGCGCGGCGCAGCGGCGGCATTGACGTTTTGTGTGCCAATGCCGGCATTTTTCCGCAGGCAAGGCTTGAGGAGATGACCGAGGCGCAGTGGGAGCTGGTCAGCGACACCAATCTGAAAGGCACATTTCTCTCGGTCCGTGCCGCCCTGCCCTATCTCAAGGCATCCAGCCAGGGGCGTATCATCCTGACCTCGTCAATCACCGGCCCGGTGACCGGCTATCCCGGCTGGACTCATTACGCCGCCACCAAGGCTGGTCAGCTGGGCTTCATGCGCACCGCCTGTATCGAGCTGGCGGGGTACGGAATCACGGTCAATGCTGTTTTGCCAGGCAACATCATCACCGAAGGGCTGGCGGCCATGGGGGAGGATTATCAGAAATCGATGGCTGCCTCGGTGCCCCTGAAGCGGCTCGGAACGGTTGAGGATATCGGCTATGCCGCGCTCTATTTTGCCTCCCGAGAGGCGGGCTATGTCACCGGCCAGACCATCATCGTCGATGGCGGGCAAATTCTTCCGGAAAGCCTAGATGCACTGAGCTGACGCCGCATCCGGACGGGTTAGCTGTTCTCTTCATCCATGAATCTGACGTCGGTGCACGGCGCTTCAATGACGGTGGCGCCGGCCTGAACCAAGGCCGATGCCAGCTTGCCCTTGGGCAGTGTGTCTGTGACCAATGTCGTGTCGGGTGACCAGGCACCGTAAATCGTCAGCGATGGTCGGTCGAATTTTGTATGGTCGGCGACGATGATGGTCTTTGTCGATCGGCGCATCATCATCCCATAGGCCAGACCCGGGCCGATGCCAGCATCGTTGGGTCCCTCAACCACCAAACCACTGGCGCCCAGGAAGGCCTTGTCGGCGTGAAAGCGCTGCAGCGCGTCGATCGTCTCAGGCCCGTAGACCACGCCTTCGCGGCCGTCATACTGGCCCGGCAACATCAGCACCTTGTGGGTTGGATTGGTGGCGATCGCGACGGCGATCGAGAAGGCATGGGTAATCACTGTCAACCCGTTCACCACCGCGGCCAGACGCCGCGCCACGTGCAGTGTGGTGGCACCGCCACCGATCATCAATATGTCATTCGGTTCCACCAGTTGGGCGGCCATGTCCGCAATCCGTTCGCGCTCGGCGGTCATCAAACCTTCCCGGACGGCAACGGCCGGCTCCACGGGGATTGAACGCACCGCACCGCCATAGGTGCGGTTGATCAACCCAGCTTCGGCGAGTTCGGCCAGGTCGCGACGCACGGTCTCGGTCGAGACCCATAAACGCTCTGAGAGTTTGTTGACGCGCAGCGATGGCGAGGCGGCCAGTTCCGTGACAATGCGCCACTGGCGCTCGGCTTTATTCAGGCGAGGGAATGGTCGGCTCATACGGTATTATTACACATAACAACAGAAAGAACACACGTCACAGAAATTACCCGACTTACAATATAAATTTGAAAAAAAGCGGTAAAGTTGTTACTTGACAATAGAAATCTGATGTGATCAACACATTTTTTACAGCAAGCCGTGCAAAACATCCACATTAAGGCTGCACCAATGTTCGACTACGGGCACTTCAAATTCGCGAGCAAGCAGGACTGCCTCGATACGGCGGTTCGCTATTGGAATCCTGACAAGACCAAGTTCTGGCAAAAGGCTGGGATCGACCTGGTGATGGGCCGGCGCGAAGGCTACTGCATTTACGACATGGATGGCCGCCGCCTGATCGATTTGCATCTTAATGGCGGCACCTTCAATTTCGGCCATCGCCACCCCGAGCTGGTGGAGACGTTGCGCGGCGCACTAGATTATTTTGACATCGGCAATCACTGGTTTCCCTCGGTGGCGCGTGCCGCTTTGTCCGAGGCGCTGATCAAGGCGACGCCGGGGATGAAATACGCCATTTTCGGTGCCGGTGGTGCCGAGGCCGTGGATATCGCACTCAAATCGGCGCGCTATGCCACCGGGCGGCGCAAGATCGTGTCCATCATCAAAGGCTATCATGGCCATGGCGGCCTATCGGTTGCCACCGGTGACGAACGCTTCAGCAAGATTTTTCTGTCCGATCAGCCGGACATGTTCTTCCACGTCCCGTTCAACGACATCGATGCGGTGGAGCAGGCGCTTAAAGGCGGTGATATCGCCGCGCTGATCATGGAGACCATTCCCGCGACATACGGCTTTCCCATGCCGGTGGATGGCTATCTGGCAGGCTGTAAGGCGCTATGCGAAAAATACGGTACCCTATATATTGCCGATGAGGTGCAGACCGGCCTGATGCGCTGCGGCGCGCTGTGGGGCTGGCAAACCTACGGCATTCAGCCCGATATCATGGTCACCGCGAAAGGTTTATCAGGCGGGCTCTATCCGATTTCCGCCTGCTTGGTGAATGAGCGTGCCGGCGGCTGGCTGAACGAGGATGGCGCGGCCCATATCTCAACCTCCGGCGGGGCCGAGCTTGGTTGTGTTGTAGGGCACAAGGTGATGGAAATTTTGCAGCGCCCCGAGGTTGCCGCCAATGTGCATGAAGTGGCGGCGTTTTTCCGCGAGGCGATGGCCGAAATGATGCGTCGGCACGGCGATATTTTCAGCGGCGTGCGCCAGCGAGGCGTTATTCTCGGGCTTGAATTCAACCACCCCGAGGGGGCGGTGTTCGTGTCGCGCGCGCTGTACGAACATGGTGTCTGGGCGATCTTCTCATCGCTCGACAAGCGCGTGCTGCAATGGAAGCCTGGCGTGCTGCTGAGCCACGCCTTGTGCGAGGAGATTATGGACCGGTTCGATGCAGCCATGCCGCGCGCGCGCCAGTTGCTGCGCGAAGCCACCAGATAAACGGGAGTCTGCCGTGAGCCAAACCGAACAACCATTGCTGCGTGTTCCCGATGCCGTCTATGAGCAAACCTCGCTTAAGCTCGAACGCTCACGCTGGGCCGCGGCACAGTTCCAGAAGCTGGACCATGCTGCCACCGCGCGCATCGTGCAGGAAGTAGCCAATGCCGCCCACGCCAAGGCGCGTTTTTACGCGGAGTGGGCGGTGCGTGAAACCGAGATGGGCGTGGTGGCGCACAAGCAGCTCAAAAACGAAGCCTGCTCGAAAGGGTTGGCCGCTCGCTATGCGGCGGAGGATTTCGTTTCGCCGCGGATCGATATGGTCGGCAAGATGGTGGCACTACCGCGCCCGGTCGGCGTGATCTTCGCGCTTATTCCCGTCACCAACCCTGTCGCCACGGTTTATTTCAAGACCCTGCTTGCCTTGATGACGCGCAATGCCATCGTCCTCTCTCCGCATCCCAGCGCCAAGGCCGTATGCGCCGATGCCGCGCGGCTGATGGCCGAGGCGGCGAAGGCGGCCGGAGCGCCGGATGGGGTCATCCAGGTGATCGATGATCCGAATATTCCGCTGATCGAAGACCTGATTGCCGATGCCCGCGTGGATCTAGTGGTTGCCACGGGTGGCCCGGCGGTGGTCAAGGCCGCGTACCGGTCGGGCAATCCGGCTTTGGGCGTTGGCCCCGGCAATGCCCCCGTGCTGGTTGATGACACCGCCGATCTGCGCAAGGCGGCGCAGCGCATCGTCGCCTCGAAATCATTCGATAATTCCATTCTGTGTACCAATGAATCGACCTTGCTTGCCTTTGCCAATATCGCCGATCCGCTGCTTGCGGCACTGCGGGCAGAAGGTGCGCATATCTGCTCACCGGAGGAAACCGCGCGGTTGCGGCGTCTGCTGTTCACGGAGCATGGTTTCAACACGCGGATGATCGGCAAGGATGCCAGCGTGATTGCGCGCGAGGCGGGCTTTACTGCAGCGACCGCGAAAATTCTTGTAACCCCGGTCGATCATGTTTTGCCTGAAGAAAAGCTCGTGCGTGAAAAACTATGCCCCGTGCTAGCTTTCGGGCGGGTTGAGAGCGTTGCCCAGGCGATCTCTTGCGCGCGCTCAATAATGCGCACTGCCGGGCGCGGCCATTCGGCGGCTATTCATTCACGCAATGAGGCGCATATCATGGCCTTCACCACTGCCTTGCCGGCCTTGCGCGTGGTTGTGAATGCCGGCTGCTCGCTCGGCGCTTCCGGCTTTGAGACCAATCTCGGCCCGTCCATGACCATTGGCACCGGCTTTGCCGGCGGCTCGTCTCTCTCGGAAAATCTTTCACCGCGGCATCTCGTACAGTTTGCGCATATTGCCTACAACAAAGATGCATCTGAGGCGTTCGGTAATTTCGTCGGACTCGACCCGCTGAATCTACCAAAATCCCCCGTCACCGCAGCACCTGCACCGCTGACGGCCGTGGGCGATGCAGATGAGCTGCGCCTTACGCTGCGCAAAATCATCCTTGAAGAACTCAATTCGGTATTGGCGGCTTAGACATGTCGATCCTTCGATCCTTCATCTTTGTTGACCAGTTGCAACCGCAGACAATGTGCTATCTCGGCACCTGGATCAAAGGCTCGC
>JAKAZY010000155.1 GCA_021826425.1 Pseudomonadota bacterium | reverse complement strand
GGGCTGCGGTGTTTTCGCTGCGCACCACACGCAGCAACTCCTCGAACACGATGTTGGAGGTGGCGACATCAAGATTACCGGTTGGCTCGTCGGCCAGCAGCAGGGAAGGATGGTTGGCAAGCGCCCGGGCAATGGCCACGCGCTGCTTTTCACCACCCGAGAGTTTGCCAGGCAGATGGCTGGCACGCGGGCCGAGACCGAATTTCTCCAGCAATTCCATGGAACGTTGATTGGCCTGGGTCTGAGGCACACCCGCGATCATCTGCGGTATGGAGATATTTTCCAGCGCCGTAAACTCGGCCAGCAGATGATGGAACTGATAGACAAAGCCGACATGTTGCAGGCGCAGAGCGGTGCGCCCAGCATCGTTCAGGGCGCCGGCATTCTGCCCATCTATGATCACGCTGCCTGCATCTGGTTTTTCCAGAAGCCCTGCCAGATGCAACAAGGTTGATTTGCCAGAGCCAGACGGAGCGACGAGGGCGACAATCTCGCCGCGCGAGAGGGAGAGTTCCACGCCGTTGAGTACGGTTAACGCACCTTCGCCGGATTTATAGGTCCGGCCAATGTTTTTCAGGCAGAGAAGATGTTCACTCACTGCGCAGGGTCTCCACCGGGTCGATCTTGGCGGCGCGCCAGCTTGGGTAGATGGTGGCCAGGATAGAGAGCACGAGAGACATGATAACCACTTCCGTTACCTCTCGCCAGTCCAGTTGGGCGGGGAGTGATTCAAGATAATAGATGGTGGGATCGAAAAGCGTCTGGCCGGTGATGTGCTGGATGAACAGCCGGATATCGTTGATATAGCGGCAGAACAAAATCCCCAGCACAAAGCCGATAAACGTGCCCAGCACGCCAACGGATGCCCCTGCCATCAGGAAAATACGCATGATCGAGCCCGAACCGGCCCCCATGGTGCGCAGAATCGCAATGTCCTTTGCTTTATCTTTCACCATCATGATCAGCGAGGAGATCACGTTGAAAGCGGCAACAACAATGATGAGGGTGAGGATCAAGAACATCACGTTGCGCTCAACCGTGACCGCGGCGAGGAAGCTATCATTATTCTGCTTCCAGTCCTGAATGTTCAAGACCTGGCCTGGAAATGCGTTCAGGATATCCTGCTTCACCGCGTCATCATGGTCCGGATCTTTCACGAAAACCTGGATCTGCGAAGCCGTGCCAGTTTGTTGAAACAAGGTTTGCGCGGCGCCAAGCGGCAGAAACACAAAACTCGAATCATATTGCTGCATACCGGTTTGGAATATCGCCACCACCCGGAAGGATTCGATGGACGGGATGGTGCCGATGATGGTGGCTTTTCCCTGTGGCAGAATCAGCGATATTTGCGAACCGACCGAGAGGTTGAATTGCTGCGCCAGAGCCCCGCCGATGGCGATGGTATCACCGCTGGTAAGGTCCGCAAGGCTGCCCGCGATGACATGTTTGGAAACCGTGGGAAGTTGCATCAGCCCTTCGGGGGTAATGCCCCGCGCAATGCCGCCGGTAGCCCCGCCTTGCGGGCCGGACATCAGCACCTCGCCCTGCGAGATGGGGAATGCGCCTGTCACACCCTTAATGGTTCGTATCTTGGCGGCCATGGCGTCGTAATTGCTGAGCGGCGCGCTGGTGCCATACACGCCGATATCACCATTCAGCCCCAGAATCTGGCTCAGCAATTCCTGCCGGAAGCCATTCATCACGCTCATTACGATGATGAGTGTGGCCACACCCAGCGCGATCCCGATGAGCGAGAAAATGGCGATGACGGAGACGAAACGTTCGCCCCGCCGGGCACGCAGATAGCGCGCCGCGATTTTGCGCTCAAAGGCATTGAACATCAGCCACGCACCTTGGCCAGAGCGTCTTCAACCGGCAGCTCGAACCGCTCGCTGGTGGCGCGGCGCTTCAGCTCCACCATGCCGTTGGCGGCACCGCGCGGGCCG
The DNA here is from genome assembly GCA_021826425.1 of Pseudomonadota bacterium. Classification (GTDB taxonomy): domain Bacteria; phylum Pseudomonadota; class Alphaproteobacteria; order Acetobacterales; family Acetobacteraceae; genus Acidocella. The sequence continues at coordinate 721 of JAKAZY010000155.1, read as the reverse complement.
ATGATGATCTGCCACGGGTGGCCGAGGAGGTCAGCCTCGGCGAATTTCGCCCCCGCGCGTTCCTCACGGTCGTCATAAAGCGCATCATTGCCGAAGCTGGCGTAGATTTTCTCGCACAAAGCATCCGTGGTGGCATCGCCCTGGCGGAGATTGAGGATGGTGGCCTTGAAGGGCGCGATGGCATCCGGCCAGATAATCCCTGCTTCGTCGTGCTTCGCCTCGATGATGGCACCGACCAAACGGGAAACGCCAATGCCGTAAGAACCCATCTCGGGGAAAAATTTCTGGCCATCCGGGCCGGTGACAGCGAAGTTCATCGCCTCTGAATATTTGGTGCCGAAATAGAAAATTTGCCCAACCTCGATGCCCCTGCCCTCGCGGCGGCGGGATTCCGGCACCTTATCCCAGGCGGCAAGGTCGTGCTTCTCGTCCGTCGCGGCGTAGATGGTGGTCATCTGCTTGTAAAACGCCTCGATCTCCGTGGCGGCGGACATCGCATCGCCCGCCTCGAAGGCGGCATCGTAGAACACGCCGGACTCACCCGTGGGAGCGAGCACGTGGAATTCATGGGAGAGATCGCCGCCGATCTGGCCAGTATCGGCGCGCATGGGAATGGCGGTGATGCCGATACGCTGGAAGGTGCGCATATAGGCCAGCATCATTTTCTTGTAAGCCACCACAGCGCCTTCGCGGTCCAGATCAAAGGAATAAGCATCCTTCA
>JAKAZY010000042.1 GCA_021826425.1 Pseudomonadota bacterium | reverse complement strand
GAGGGCTTTGCCCGCGCCATGGACGTCTCCTGCCATTCCTTTCTGCGCGCCGCCCGCCTCGCTGAACCTTTGATGAAAGATGGCGGCGCCCTGCTGGCCATGACCTATCAAGGCTCCGAACGCGTGATCCCCCATTATGGCATCATGGGCCCCGTGAAGGCCGCACTGGAAAGCGTGGTGCGCTACGTGGCCGTGGAACTTGGCCCCAAGGGCATCCGCGCCAACGCCCTCTCTCCCGGCCCCATCGCCACCCGCGCTGCAAGCGGCATCGCGCATTTCTCAGACCTGCTGGAAAGTGCAAGCCGCGCCGCGCCGGAAGGACGGCTGGTCACCATCGAGGATTGTGGCACACTGGCGGCGTTCATGGTGAGCGATGCCGCACGCATGCTCACCGGCACCATCATTCCCGTCGATGGCGGGGAACATCTGCTTGGGGCCTAACCTGCCCGAATATGCGTAACCGAACAGGAACCATCTGAATGCCGGAAGCAACCGATGATTGCGGCGATTTAGACCGCAGCCTCCACGCATCCCAGGCGCGGCTGACCGGCGGCCTTTCCCTTACCGCCCTGGCATTAGCCTGGACGGATTGGGCCATGCATATGGCCGACCAACCCGGCCGCCAGTTGCACCTCGCCCAGAATGCCGCGCGGGACTGGACCGCCCTCACCCGCCAGGCGCTCGGGCTGAATTTCGAGTCCGTTGCCCCTGAGCCGCAGGACCACCGCTTCCAAGACCCGAGCTGGCAGCACGGCCCCGCCGCCCTGGCCGCGCAAGCCTTCCTGCGCGCCGAACGCTTCTGGGACGATGCCACCAGCCAAACCGCCGGCGTCTCGGTCGAGAATGCACGGATCGTGAATTTCGCTGTCCGGCAGATGCTGGACGTGATGGCCCCCTCCAACCTCCCGCTCGTCAACCCGGAGGTTCTGGCCACGGCCCAGGCCACAGGCGGAGACTCGCTGCGCCAAGGGGTACGCAATTTCATCGCGGATTTACGTGCCATGAGCACCACCACCACCCAGCCTTTGCCGATGCGGCCGGGCAAGGATGTCGCCATCACCCCTGGCCAGGTGGTGTTCCGCAACGAGCTCCTGGAGCTCATTCAATACGCTTCAGCTACACAAACCGTCCGGCCAGAGCCCGTGCTCATCGTGCCCGCCTGGATCATGAAATATTACATCCTGGATCTCTCGCCGCAGAATTCCTTAGTGAAATATCTCGTCAGCCAAGGCTTCACCGTGTTCTGCATATCATGGCGCAACCCCGACGCCTCGATGCGCGATGTCTCGCTGGACGATTATCGCCGCCTCGGTACCATGGCCGCACTGGATGCCATTACCGCTATTTGCGGCAAGGACAAAAAAATCCACGCCACCGGCTATTGCCTTGGCGGCACGCTGCTCTCCATCACTGCCGCCGCCATGGCGCGCGAGCACGACGAGCGCCTGGCCAGCATCACTTTGCTGGCAGCACAGACGGATTTTACCGAAGCGGGCGAGCTGCAACTCTTCATCAACGATTCCCAGCTTCACTTCCTGGACGACGCGATGTGGGCGCAGGGTTATCTAGACACCAAACAAATGGCCGGCGCCTTCCAGATGCTGCGCGCAAACGACCTCGTCTGGTCGCAAATGATCCGCCGCTATTATCTGGGCGAGGAAGACCACCCGAACGACCTGATGTCCTGGAACATGGATGCCACCCGCATGCCCTACCGCATGCATTCTGAATATCTGCACAAGCTGTTTCTGAATAACGACCTCGCGGAAGGAAGGTTCGAAGCGGGCGGGCGCAACATCTCACTGGCGGATATCCATGTGCCCTTCTTTGTCATCGGCACGGAAACAGACCATATCGCCCCCTGGCGCTCGGTTTATAAATTGCAGCAGTTGAACGGGGAGGATTTCACTTTCGTGCTGACCTCCGGCGGTCACAACGCGGGCGTGGTGAGCGAGCCAGGCCATCCCCACCGGCATTTCTGCAAGCTGCAACGCAAGCCGGGGGATCTCTATCTCTCCCCGGATGAATGGCAAACCCAAGCCACCTGCCAGAATGGATCCTGGTGGCTGGAATGGACCGCCTGGCTTGCCGGCCATTCCGGCGCGCCTATCGCCCCGCCGCCCGCAGGCGCGCCCAAGGCGGGCTACAAAATCCTGGAACCCGCCCCCGGCACCTACATCTTTCAGCGTTGAAGGAATGAACGACGGACATGAATAACGAGCTTCTGGAGAACCGCACCTTCTCCGAAATCGCCGTTGGCGACACCGCCAGCCTTACCAAATCCTTCTCAAATGACGATATCGCGCTGTTTTCCTATATCTCAGGTGATGTAAATCCCGCCCACCTGGACAAGGACTACGCCGCCTCCGACCTGTTCCATCATATCATCGCGCAGGGCGTGCTCACCGCCGGGCTAATCTCCGCCGTACTGGGCACGAAACTTCCAGGGCCCGGAACCATATATCTGGCACAGGAGCTGAAATTCCACGCCCCGGTTTCCCCCGGCGACACCATCACCGCGCAGGTCACGGTGCGCGAACTCATCCCGGAAAAGCATCGCGTCATCCTGGATTGCCATTGCCTCAACCAGGATGGCAAGGATGTGCTGAGCGGCACCGCCACCGTGCAGGCGCCGACCGAAAAAGTCACCCGCCACGCCATCGCTCTGCCGGAGGTACGGCTGCTGCGCCATGAATTCCTGCGCAATTTACTCGCCAAGGCCGCATCCGGCGTAGCTTTGCACACCGCCATCGCTTACCCGTGCGATGAAATCTCCCTGCTCGCCGCCACGGAAGCCGCCGCGCGCGGCCTCATCACCCCCATCCTCGTCGGCCCGGAAGCGCTCATCCGCGCCACCGCCGCGCAATATAAGCTCGATATTTCTGGCTTCCGGATCGAGGAAGCCCGAACCAGCGCCGATGCCGCCAGACGCGCCGTCGCCCTGGTGCATGAAGGCGCTGCCCGCGCGCTGATGAAAGGCGCTCTGCACACGGATGAATTGCTGCACGAGGTGATGCACGAAACAACCGGCCTGCGCACAGGCAGCCGGCTCAGCCATGTCTATGTCATGGATGTGCCATCCTACCCCAAGCCGCTGCTCATTACCGATGCCGCCATCAATATCTGCCCGAATCTGCCTGAGAAACACAGCATCGTTCAAAACGCCATCGGCCTTGCCCAGGCACTGGGCATAAAAACCCCGCGCGTTGCCATTCTCGCCGCGGTGGAAACCGTGAACCCCGCCATGCAAGCCACGCTGGACGCCGCTGCCCTGTGCAAAATGGCCGAGCGCGGCCAGATCACCGGCGCCATTCTCGACGGTCCCCTGGCGTTCGACAATGCCATCTCCGCCGAAGCCGCCGCCCAGAAACACATCGTCTCCACCGTCGCCGGCCAGGCCGATATTCTCCTGGTGCCGGATATTGAGTCAGGCAACATGCTGGCCAAGCAGCTCACCTTCCTCGCCAATGCGGATGCGGCGGGCATCGTGCTGGGCGCCGCGGTTCCCATCATCCTCACCAGCCGCGCGGATAACGACCGCGCCCGCCTCGCCTCCTGCGCCATCGCGGTGATGATGGCCAACGCCTATGGCTGACGCGATCCTCACCATAAATGCCGGTTCCTCCAGCATCAAATTTGCCGTGTTCGAGCTGAAAAACGGCCTCACCCGCACGGCAACCGGCCTCGCTGAAAATATCGGCGCGGCTCCGCATCTGCTGATCAAAACCGGCACGGCAACCGCCCTGGAAAAACACTGGCCGGACCACGCGCCTCTCAACCATGAAGCCCTGCTGAGTGAAGTTCTGAACTGGGTGGAAACCCATCTGGGCGATGATCAGCTCATCGCCGCCGGGCACCGCATCGTCCATGGCGGCCGGACATTCACCCAGCCCTTGCTGCTGGACCCCTCCCATCTGGCGGAGATCGCCCGCCTCAACCAGCTCGCCCCCCTGCACGAGCCGCATAATTGCGCCGCTGTGCAGGCGCTTTTCAATCTCCGTCCCAGGCTCAGGCAAGTTGGATGTTTCGACACATCTTTCCATCACACCATACCCGAAATCGCCACGCGCTTCGCCATTCCACGCAAATTTCACGAAGAAGGCGTGCGCCGTTACGGTTTTCACGGCCTGTCCTACGAATATATCGCCTCTCGCCTGCCAGGGGCCGCGCCACATCTCGCCAAGGGCCGCGTCATCGTCGCGCATCTTGGCAATGGCGCCAGTATGTGCGCCATGAAAGACGGTAAATCCATAGACTCCACCATGGGCTTCACGGCGCTGGATGGTTTGGTGATGGGCACGCGCTCCGGCGCGATCGATCCTGGCGTGCTGATCTATTTCATGCAATCCCACGGCATGAACGCGGAGGATATCGCTGCGCTGCTCTACAAGCAATCTGGCCTGCTCGGTGTTTCCGGCATTTCCTACGATGTCCGCACTTTGCTTGAAAGCTCCGCGCCCGAAGCCACGGAGGCCCTGGATCTTTTCACCTACCAGGCCGCCCGGCAGGCTGGCAGCCTTATCGCTTCCCTCGGCGGGCTGGACGGCCTGATCTTCACCGCCGGCATCGGTGAACATGCGCCGTCCATCCGCGCAGCCATTTGCAATCGCCTCGCCTGGATGGGCATCAAGCTCTGCCCGGAAGCCAACGCCGCCAACGAGGCCGGCATCAGCGAACCGGACAGCGCGGTGGAAGTGCGCGTCATCCCCACGAACGAAGAGCTGATGATCGCCACTCACACACGCGCCTTGATCGAATAAAAGATCACCGCGTTTTGGAAAAGAGCAATACCAAGAAGCTTTTACCAATTACCCTTGCGGATAGTCGGCGCTGTAGGAAAGTTCCTTCTGAGCGCTGATTTCTTCAAGCCTGGTCTCAATCCGTCGCGTCACCTCGTCAAATCCCCAGGCGCCCAGCACAATATGGCGCGGCGCGCCAGGCTTTTGCGTCAGCTCGATCATCACATCGCTGGCCCGCACCGGGTCTCCGGCCTGATTACCGCTGCGCTGCTTGGTTCCCGCCAGCCGCGCTCCGGCGGTCTCGGCATAATCCGCGATCCTGCTTGGCGTCTGCTTCAGGGAACGCCCCGCCCAATCCGTACGGAACGGCCCCGGCTCCACGCATGTTACCTGAATCCCAAGCGGCCCAACCTCCGCCCGCAGCGCGTCGGACCATCCCTCCACCGCATGTTTGGACGCCGCATAATAACCCGAGCCCGGAAACCCGATCAGCCCGGCTACCGAGGTGATGTTCAAAATATGCCCGCTCTTCTGCGTCCGCATCACCGGTAGCACCGCGCGCGTCAACGCAAACAGCCCGAACACATTGGTATCGAACTGCGCGCGGATTTCAGCTTCCTCGCCTTCCTCCACCGAACTCTGGTAGCCATAGCCGGCATTATTCACCAGCACATCAATCCGCCCGAATTTTTCCTTGGCCGCCTTCACCGCCGCGTCAATCTGCGCTTGGTCGGTCACATCCAGTGCCAAGGCTAACACATTATCTTTGTCCAACGCGGCAATATCGCTGATCTGCGCCAGGTTGCGCGCGGTTGCCACCAGCCTCCAGCTGCGCTTCACAATCCGCAGCGCCAGCTCCCTGCCAAAACCCGTCGAACATCCAGTAATCAGCCAAACAGGATGATTGGTCTCGCTCATCGATTCAACTCCGGGAATGAAATGTCCATCCGGCCAGAACAGGCCAGGATGACCCATATTTAGGTCAACTCCCCCCCCTTATCAGGGGCTGTGTGTATCTTTATTTAATCCAGGCCCGAAATATAAGCCTCAAGCCTTTGAAAAAGTCAGTTTCAAGCCGAACAAAATAAACACAAACCCGGCAATCCGGTCCAGCGCGCCCACTACACCCGGCCGGCGCAATAAATGGCTCATCGGCACCGAAGCGGCGATCAATATGGCGAACCAGATCATCGTCAGCCCCACATGAATCAGCGCCAAAATGAAGCAGTCAGCCGCCACATTCGCCTGCGGCGGAATAAACTGAGGCAGGAACGTCACGTAAAAAACACCAATTTTCGGGTTCAGCAAATTCGTCACCAGCCCGCGCCGAAATGCCAAAATGCCCGCCCCCCGGACGGGGGTTACGCCATCCATCTGCAAGCCTTGCCTAGGATGGCGGATCAGATTAACCCCCACCCACAATAAATAAGCCGCCCCGGTATATTTCACAACATCATAGGCCAGGACCGAAGCTTTCAAAATCGCGCCCAGCCCCAACGCCACCACGGCCCCCCATAGCAGGCAGCCAAGGCAGATCCCCGCCGCCGCATAACGCGCAGGGCGTTTCCCGCCAGAGGCACACGCCCGCAATACCATCGCCGTATCCACGCCGGGCGTTATTGTCAAAAGCGTCGCGGCGGTAATAAACGCTATCAGCAATGGCGGGCTGAAGAAGATCAGGGCTTTACCACCACCGCAATCACGATGATGATGAACAAAATCGTCGGCACTTCGTTGGCCACACGATAGAACTTCTCGCTTCGCCGGTTGGCGTCGTTCAGGAAATCCCGGCGCCAGCGTGAGCACGCGCCATGAAACCCAAACATCATTACCAGGGCGATGATTTTCATCCACCACCAAGCAGCCGACCAGTTCACCGCACCTGGCGTGAAAATCAACAATGCACCGAAAAGGAAGGTCGAGATCATCGCCGGGTTGATGATCTGTTTCAGCAACCGACGTTCCATCACCTTGAACCGTTCGGATTCAACTGAACCCGGCACTGTCTGGCAATGATATACATAGAGCCGAGGCAAATAGAACATGCCCGCCATCCAGGCGGTGAAGCTCATGATATGAAACGCCAGAAACCACTGGAGAAACGGCAAAAAGGCTTGAACGGTCATGCAAGGACTCCGAAAATATCTTCAAGCTTGCGAAAAATTCCCACCGCGCCTTCAGCCAGCAATGCCTCGCCATCGCCATGCGGGTCAAACCCATAGCATCTCATGCCTGCAGCCACCGCGGCGCGCGCGCCAAGCCTGCTGTCTTCCAGAACAATGCAGCGCTCCGGCGGCGTTTTTGCGTCCTCTGCAGCGGCCAGAAACACATCCGGTGCGGGTTTGGCCTTTCCCCCGCGCGCAATCACGCTTGCCGCCGAAACGCAGCGCCCTTGGGTCAATGCCGTCAGTCCCGTCCGGGAAAATTTCACCGCCATTTCCTCATCCGAGGAGTTAGAGGCCACACGCCAGTCAAACCCCATCTGCGTCACCCGCGCCAGCATTTCATCTGCGCCGGGTATCAGCACGGCCTCCTGCTTCAGCGCCTCGATCAGCGCTTCGGCCAGCCCAACACGCCAGCCCGGCGGCAAAACCCGCCCAAGTTGTGTCTCGATTATCGGCTCCATATCGCTGATCGACATGCCGATGAAACGGCGCATCGCTTCGTTTGCATCCATGTCCCACCCCAGCGCCGTCATTTCCTGCGCCACCAGGCGTGAGGCCAGGGCTTCACTATCAATCAGTACGCCATCACAGTCAAAAATAATCAGATCAGGTCGCAACAGCCCTCTCCCACGGGCAATCCTTATGCCCAGCGCCGCAAGCCGAGCCACCCCGGCACAACCCCGGTTTTTCCGCCCGTTTCACCAACGCCGCCATGGCTCGGATAAAATCCGGATCATCATTGCCCACCCGGGCACGGACATAAAGTGGTACGCCTGCCTCCTTCGCCACATGCCGGTTCTCGATGTCCAGCTCCACCAGAGTCTCGATATGGTCGGAGACAAAAGCAATCGGCACCACTACCACGCCCACGCCATCGCGCCCGGCCTGCTCCAGCGCCTGGATGGTACTAGGCTCCAGCCATTTCTGTGGTGTCGCGCGAGATTGATAGCACACCAATGATTCCACGTGGGTATTGGCCAGGTGCGCCATCACCGCCGCACTCGTCGCCTCTATTTCTGCCTGATACGGGTCACCAGACTTCACAATACTCTCGGGAAGTCCATGGGCAGAAAACAGCACCCGCAGCCGCAACCCCGGCTTCTGCGCCATCGCATCCTCAATGGCCTCACGCACCAAGGCTGCAATAGCCGCCACATAGGCTTTGTCATCAAACCAGCAGCAAAGCGTTGTTGTCTTCACAGTCAGCCCCGCCGCCGCCGCTGCCTCGCGCCAATCGGTCAAAGATGACCCGGTCGTAGTGGTAGAAAATTGCGGATAGAGCGGAAACAATATAATCCTGTCCGGTGCCCAGGCTTTCACCTCCCGGATCGTCTCCCGTGCAAGTGGGTGCCAGTAACGCATAGCAATAAAACAACGATAATCCTGCCCCAGAACGCCTTCTAACGCGCGGCCCTGCCTCTGTGTCAGTTCCAGCAAGGGCGATTTCCCACCCATCAGCCGGTAATTCTCAACCGCCGCCTTCGCCGAGGACCGCGCGATCAACCGAGAAAGCCACAACCGAATAAACCATGGGGCGCGAATAATCGCCTTGTCGGAAAACAGGTTCACCCGGAACGGCTTTATCGCCTCTTCCCGGTCTGGCCCGCCAAGATTGAATAAAACAATAGCGGTCCTCATTTGCTCTGCCTCACCAGCTCCACCAGCCGCGCCACATGTGCCTGCGGCACATCCGGCGTAATACCGTGGCCGAGATTGAAGATATGCGGGAAACCCCGCACATCTTCCAGCAACGCCCGTACAGCAGCCTCCAGCGCCTCTCCACCCAGCTTAAGCAGCAACGGGTCCAAATTACCCTGCAACGCCATCCCTGGCGGGCATACAGCCCTTGCCGCCCGTATGTCCGTCACGCTGTCCAGCCCCACCGCATCCATACCAGTGCCATAAGCATATTCACCCAGCATCAACCCCGCGAGGCGCGGAAACCCGATCATCCGCAACCCGGAATGCCTTGCCTTGAGCGCTGCAGAAATTTTCCGGTTAGGTTCAATCACAAATTCCCGAAACTGTGCCGGCGGGAAAATCCCCGCCCAGCTTTCAAACAGCATCACGCAGTCAGCACCAGCGTCCACTTGCGCGCTAAGATATTCAATTGTCGCGTCTGTCAGAATATTCAGCACATCACGCACAAAACCGGGCCGCGCATAGCTCAGCTCTTTCGTGCGGTAAAACCCGCCACCTTGCCCGTCCAGCATATAGCTTGCAACCGTCGCCGGGCCGCCAGCGAAACCGATCAGGGCCGTGTCAGTGGGCAAAGACTGCCGCAAACGGCTCACCGTCTCGATCACCGGCGTATAAACCCCCGCCGCGCGCTCCAACTTCAACAGGGATATATCCTCAAGCGGCGGCAAACGCGGCCCCTCACCCTCGGCAAAGCGGAGCCCCTGACCCAGCGCCATCGGTAGAATCAAAATATCGGAAAACAAAATCGCTGCGTCGAACCCAAATTTACGGATCGGCTGCAGTGTCACTTCCTCAGCTAAAGCCGGGTTCAGGCATAGCGAGATGAAATCGCCGGCCTTTGCTCTGACCTCACGGTATTCAGGCAAGTAACGCCCCGCCTGGCGCATCAGCCAGAGCGGTGGTGGCCAGGCTGCTTCACCTTCCAGAACATTCAGGAATTTCATACCCACCGCCTAAACCTAAACCTTACTTTTTAAAAGATAGAGTGGTTGAGATGGTACGGTGTGGATAACGGGGGTTAAGCCTCTGCGGCTTTGAATCCACAAGTTTATCCACAGTAAGAAACCAGCGATAATCTGCTGATTTTTATATATCGACCGTACTTACCCACAGTCTGCACAAGGAGCATAGCGGTTTCCTCCACCGTTCTCTAATTTTCATATTTATCCCCGTCATGCCAATATTCAGGCGCGCATCTCAAACTTATCCACGCTATGAACCTGATCATGGACAGCCAAAAGCTCAATATACATCTGATATCCGACTCCACCGGCGACACTCTGAGCGCGCTTGCCCGAGCCGCTGTGGCGCAGTTTGATGAAGCCCAGGTTTCCTATCATCGCTGGTCGCTTATTCGCTCCCGCCTGCAGCTCCACCGTGTGCTGGAGGGCATTCAGGCCGAGCCCGGTCCGGTGCTTTGTTCTCTCGTAGATGAGGCCCTGCGCCACGAACTGGATGCCGCCTGTGCCCGCCTGGGCGTGCCGCTGATGCATGTGTTGGACCCGCTGCTTGAAATGTTGCAAGCACAGTTCGGCTCGCCGGTGAAGCACAAACCAGGCCGCCAATATGTGCTCGACGCCGACTATTTCCGCCGGATCGACGCCATGCATTTCGTCATTTCTCACGATGACGGCCAGGCCAATCGCGGCATCAACGAGGCTGATGTAGTGCTGGTCGGCGTCTCCCGCTCTTCCAAAACCCCCACCTGCTTCTACCTCGCCAATCGTGGCATCAAGGCGCTAAACGTGCCGCTGGTGCCAAACACTCCACTCCCAAAGGAGCTTGAAAGTCCAAATTGCCCAATCATCGGCCTCTCCATAGACCCAAAATCCCTCATTGATATCCGCCGGCATCGGCTGAAATTGATCGGCTCCAACGAGCTGTTCGGCAGGGCGGATAGTTCAGATTACGTCGACCAGGATTCGGTGGAGAAAGAGCTGCTCTGGGCCCGGCGGCTCTGCAACGATCGCGGCTGGCCGACCATCGATGTGACTCGCCGCTCCATTGAAGAAACCGCCGCCACGGTGTTGAAGCTGATGGATAACTGGCACGCTAAGCGCACAGGGGCAGCACAACCGTCTGACTAGACGGGGTTTTCCGCGGGGCAAAGCCACTTATATAAAGCCGCATACCTACCGGAGGCTTTCTTTATGGATCTAGGCATCAAATCTCGCACCGCCCTGGTTTGCGCCGCCAGTTCCGGGCTTGGCCGCGCTTGCGCCCTTGCTCTCGCCAATGAAGGGGTGAGCGTCACCATCACCGGGCGCGACCGGGAAAAACTCGAGGCCACAGCCGATGATTTGCGCCGGCTCACAGATGTCCGCATCAGCATCGCCGTCGGTGACATTACCACCGATGAAGGCCGCGCCGCTGCCTTCCTTGCCTGCCCCAATCCCGATATTCTCATCAACAATGCGGGCGGTCCGCCGCCGGGCGATTTCCGGGATTTTTCGGAAGAAGACTGGTTGGCAGCCCTTAACGCCAATCTCCTCACCCCCATCTCGCTCATCCGTGCCGCATTAGATTGTATGATCACCCGACAATTTGGGCGCATCGTCAACATCACTTCGACAGCCGTGAAATCGCCAATTCCGAGCTTGGTTTTGTCCAACACCGCCCGCACAGGCCTCACCGGCTTTGTCGCCGGGCTGTCCCGCCAGGTGGCCAAGCATAACGTCACCATCAACAACCTGCTCCCGGGCGCCTTCAACACAGAGCGTTTGCGTAAAACGGCAGAGGGGAGCGCGAAATCCTCCGGCCGTGAGGTTGATGACATCCTCGCCGAACGCGCCGCCGCCAATCCCGCCCGGCGCGTGGGTGAGCCAGAAGAATTCGGCGCCATGTGCGCGTTCCTCTGCTCCGCCCATGCGAGCTATATCGTTGGCCAGAACATCCTTATGGATGGCGGGGCGTTTAATTCCACGATGTAAAACCCTCGCCCTTGGCGGCGCCTGGCCTCAAGGATAAACAGGCGCCACCATGTCCGATACCGAACCCGCGCGTTACGATTTTTCAGCATCCGAACCCCACTGGCAGGCCCAATGGGACCATCATGCTTGTTTTAAGGCCGAGGATGTGCCCATCCCAGGCCAGCCCAAATATTATGTGCTGGAGATGTTTCCCTACCCGTCGGGGAAAATCCATATGGGCCATGTGCGCAACTACACGCTGGGCGATGTGGTCGCCCGCTACAAGCGCGCCCAGGGTTTCGCGGTGCTGCACCCCATGGGGTGGGACGCATTTGGCCTGCCAGCCGAAAACGCCGCCCGCGAAAACAACTCCAACCCCGCAGACTGGACTTATAAAAACATCGCCAATATGCGTGCCGAGCTGAAGCGCATGGGGTTTTCGCTCGATTGGTCGCGTGAATTTGCCACCTGCGATGTAGCTTATTACGGCCAGCAGCAGAAATTGTTCCTGGATTTCTGGAAAGCCGGGCTGGTTGAACGCCGCGAAGCCAATGTGAACTGGGACCCGGTGGATATGACCGTGCTCGCCAACGAGCAGGTGGTGGATGGCCGCGGCTGGCGCTCCGGCGCGCTAGTTGAGAAGAAAAAACTCTCCCAATGGTTCCTGAAAATCACCGATTCCGCGCAAGAGCTGCTGGATGGGCTAGACAGCCTCAACCGCTGGCCAGAGCGGGTAAAGCTGATGCAGGAAAACTGGATCGGCCACTCCCAGGGTGCTGAAGTGAGCTTCAAACTGGCGGGCAGCGTGGAAAGCGTCGCGGTTTACACGACCAGGCCCGATACGCTCTTTGGCATGTCTTTCCTCGCCATCGCGGCGGAGCATCCGCTCGCCAAACAGGTGGCCGAATCCAACCCCGCCGCCGCGGCCTTCATCGCCGAATGCGCCAGCCAGGGTACATCGGAAGCCGCGATTGAATCCGCCGAAAAGCGCGGCATCGCCACCGGCCTCGACGTCATCAACCCCTTCACCGGCCAGTCCCATTCGGTCTGGATCGCCAATTTCGTGCTGATGGAATACGGCACCGGTGCCATTTTCGGCTGCCCCTGCGGCGACCAGCGGGATTTGGATTTTGCCCGCAAATATAACCTGCCCGTGCCGGTGGTGGTCTCAGCGGAGCCAAACACCACGCCGGAAATCGCCAACAAGGCGCTGGATGGCGAAGGCTTTATCGTCAATTCCGGCTTTCTTTCGGGCCTTGCCACCAAGGATGCCAAACCCGCCGCCATTGCCCAGCTGGAAAAGCTAGGCGTCGGCAAGGCGGTGCAAAACTGGCGCCTGCGCGATTGGGGTATTTCCCGCCAGCGTTATTGGGGCTGCCCCATCCCGGTTATTCATTGCGAGGCTTGCGGCCCGCAACCCGTGCCCGCCGATCAGCTTCCCGTGGAATTGCCGAAGGATGTGAGTTTCGAGAAACCCGGCAACCCGCTGGATCACCACCCCACCTGGCGTCATGTGAATTGCCCCGCCTGCGGCAAGCCCGCGACACGTGAAACAGATACGTTCGACACGTTTATCGACAGTTCTTGGTATTTTGCCCGTTTCACCGCACCAAACGCGCAAACCCCCACCAGCCCTGAAGCCGCTAATGCCTGGCTGCCGGTGGACCAATATGTCGGCGGCATCGAACACGCCATTCTGCACTTGCTCTATGCCCGCTTCTTCACCCGCGCCATGCACAAAACCGGCCATGTTGCGGTGGACGAACCCTTCGCCGGGCTGTTCACCCAGGGCATGGTCACGCATGAATCCTATAAGGATATGAACGGCAAATGGCTCTACCCGGAGGAGATTACCCGCACCGCTGATGGTGCGGTTTTAAAATCCACCGGCGAGGCCGTTACCGTTGGCCGGGTGGAGAAAATGTCCAAATCCAAGCGCAACACGGTGGACCCCGGTGCCATCGTGGAGCGCTTCGGCGCGGACACGGCCCGCTGGTTTGTGCTGTCTGACAATCCACCGGAACGCGATGTGGAATGGACGGAA
>JAKAZY010000041.1 GCA_021826425.1 Pseudomonadota bacterium | reverse complement strand
GAAGGCGATCGACCGGTTTGAGACTGCGCTGGCCGACGATGCGAAAGCCCGTGGGTTTGATGGCGTGGTTTGCGGCCATATCCACCACGCCGAAATGCGCCAGGTGAACGGTGTGATGTACCTGAACGATGGCGATTGGGTGGAAAGCTGCACCGCACTTGTCGAGCATTTCGACGGCCGGCTGGAACTTGTGGATTGGGTGGCACGCCAGAAGCTCTCCATGCTCACCCGCCCGGCGCCGAAACTGGCACCCGCGCAAGCCCCGGCGTTGCACGCAATCGCCGCGGAGTTCACCACCCTGCCACGCGAGACCGGCACCGCCAGTGCTGTATCAGCAGGAGCCTGAGCCGCTGCTGGCCTTCGCGGGTCTCGCGCGCATTCTCATCGTCACCGATGCCTGGGAGCCCCAGGTAAACGGTGTGGTGCGAACCCTGCGTACGATCACCGCCGAGATGCAGGCGATGGGCAAGATCGTCGAGGTGGTCGGACCTGACAGGTTCAACACCATGCCGATGCCATCCTACCCGGAAATCCGGCTGGCACTGCTTCCCGGCCGCAAGTTGGCGAAGATCATCGAGGCGTTCCAACCCGATGCGCTGCATGTGGCAACAGAAGGGCCGCTGGGGATAGCCGCCAGAGCCTATGCGAAGAAAAAGGGCCTGAATTTCACAACGGCTTTCCACACGCGTTTTGCCGAATATCTGGAGGCGCGCACGCGCATCCCGTCTCGCCTAACCTATGCCTGGCTGCGCTGGTTTCATGGCACGAGCGCGGCGGTGATGGTTGCGACGCAATCGCTGCGCGAAGAGCTGGCGGTACGGGGCTTTAAACATCTGCGCTCCTGGTCGCGTGGGGTGGATCTGGACGCGTTTCATCTGGAGCCAAGAGAGGAATGGGATCTGCCACGCCCCATTTTTGCTTATGTGGGCCGGGTGGCGGTGGAGAAGAACCTCCGTGCCTTTCTGAAACTCGAACTTCCAGGCTCGAAACTGGTGGTAGGCGACGGGCCACAGCGCAGGGTGCTGGAAAAAGAATTTCCCGATGTGCATTTTGCCGGGGCGCGCCATGGTGCGGCGTTGGCGGCGGCCTATGCCGGGGCGGATGTGTTCGTGTTTCCCTCCAGGACCGATACGTTCGGGCTGGTGGTGCTCGAAGCCTTGGCCTCCGGTCTGCCGGTGGCGGCATATCCCGTGACGGGGCCGATGGATATTCTGGGCGAGGCGCCGCAGCCCGTGGGTGCGCTGGATGAGGATTTACGCAGGGCCTGCCTAGAGGCATTGGAAATCGACCGCGGTCATTGCCGCCCCTATGCGGAGCACTATTCCTGGCGGGCTTGCGCGGAGCGGTTCCTGGATAACCTTGTACCGGTACGCGAGCTAGCAAGCGCTTAAATGTTCCCGTGGCTTTTGCAAAAATCTGCCGCGATAAAAAACGGCCCCTTCCGGGGCCGTTTTTATTTTTCAGATCTCCAGCAGCAGGCGGCGCGGATCTTCGATGCTCTCTTTCACACGCACGAGAAAGGAAACAGCCTCGCGGCCGTCGATGATCCGGTGATCGTAGGAGACCGCCAGATACATCATCGGACGGATCTCGACCTTGCCATCCACGGCCACTGGGCGATCCTGGATCTTGTGCATGCCAAGGATCGCCGATTGCGGCGGGTTGAGGATCGGCGTGCTCATCAGCGAGCCGTAAACACCGCCATTGGTGATGGAGAAGGAGCCGCCGGAAAGCTGATCCAGCTTCAACGTGCCGTCCTTCGCACTCCTGGCAAAGCCTGCGATCTCCGCTTCGATCTCGGCGATTGACTTGGTTTGCGCATCGCGGATCACCGGCACCACGAGACCATTGGCGCCACCGACAGCAATGCCCATATTGACGAAGTTCTTATAGACGATCTCGTCACCGTCGATCTCGGCATTCACCGCCGGAAACTCGGCCAGCGCCGCGCACACCGCCTTCACGAAGAAGCCGTTGAAGCCGAGGCGGATGCCCTTGTGCTTCTTCTCGAACACGTCGCGGTAGGACGAACGCAGCGCCATCACCGCACTCATATCCACCTCATTGAAGGTGGTGAGCATGGCGGCGGTGTTCTGCGCCTCCTTCAAGCGGCTGGCGATGGTCTTGCGCAGGCGGGTCATCTTCACCCGCTCCTCGCGCACATCATTGGCGCGCGGGGCTTTTGGCGCGGCGGCGGCGGGGGCAGCGGCCGGCTTGTTCAGGAAGTCCTGCACATCGCCCTTGGAAACGCGGCCGCCCTTGGCGGTGCCGGTCACGTCGGCGGTGCTCACGCCCTTCTCGGCGGCCAGCTTAGCGGCGGCGGGCAGCGCGCCCACACCGGGGCGGGCGACCGGGCCGGGAGCCTCCTGCTGCGGGCTGACACCCGTCTTGGGTGCTGCGGCCTCAGCAGGCTCCTTCTTCGGCCCCGCGGCAGCACCCTTGGCGTCGATCATGCCCAGCACATCGCCCGGGGCAACCTCAGCCCCCTCATCGGCGGCGATCTCGGCGATCACACCGGCTTCCGGGGCATTCACCTCGACGGTAACCTTGTCTGTTTCCAGCTCGACAACGGGCTCGTCGGCTGCAACGGCCTCGCCAATTTTCTTGATCCAGCGGGCGATGGTGGCTGTGGCAACACTTTCGCCCAGCGTGGGAACCTTGATCTCGGCCGACATGGAAACTCCTGCTCTCTCTTGTCGTGAAACGGGGATTAGACGCTCAGCGCCTCGTTGACCAGGGCCGCCTGCCCGGCGGCATAAACCTTGGCCAGGCCCGGAGCGGGCGAGGCCATGGCCACACGGCCGACATAGCGCGGACGCTTGGCGGCATTGCCCAAGCACTCCAGCGCCGCCTCGATCCGGCGATCCACAAAGAACCAGGCGCCGTTATTCTCGGGCTCCTCCTGGCACCACACCAGCTCCGCGTTTTTATAGCCCTCAATCGCCGCCTTCAGGGCCTTGGCGGGGAACGGATAGATCTGCTCCAGCCGGACAATGGCGACATCCTTGATGCCGCGCTCACGCCGCTCGGCCAGCAGATCGTAATAAACCTTGCCAGAGCAGAGCACGACGCGCTTCACCTGCTCGGGCGCCACAAGCTCGTCGGTCTCCGGTAGCACGAACTTGAAACCCGTGCCTTCCGCGAAATCCGCCAGCGGCGAGACGCAGAGCTTATGACGCAGCAGGGATTTCGGCGTCATCAGGATCAGCGGCTTGCGGTAGTTGCGCTTCATCTGCCGGCGCAGCGCGTGGTAATAATTGGCCGGGGTTGAGATATTGCCAACGATGAAGTTGTTTTCAGCGCAGAGCTGCAGATAGCGCTCCAGACGGGCGGAGGAATGCTCCGGCCCCTGACCCTCCTGGCCGTGAGGGAGCAGCATCACCAGCCCGGACATGCGCAGCCATTTGGTCTCACCGGCGGCGATGAACTGGTCGATGATTACCTGCGCGCCATTGGCAAAATCGCCAAACTGCGCTTCCCACAGCACGAGCACCGAAGGGTCGGCCAAGGAGTAGCCGTATTCAAACCCGAGCACGCCCGCCTCCGAGAGAAGCGAGTTGAATAGCTCTATGCGGGCCTGCCCCTCGCGGATGTTATTCAGCGGCACATATTCGTTCTGGTTGACCTGATCGACCAGCACGGCATGGCGCTGGGAGAAGGTACCGCGCTGCACATCCTCACCGGAGAGGCGCACACGGTGCCCATCCAGCTGCAGCGTGCCGAAGGCCAGCGCCTCGCCGGTTGCCCAGTCCAGCCCTTCGCCGGTCTCGAACATATGCTTCTTGGCTTCGAGCTGACGCGCGATCTTCGGGTTCAGCTCGAAATTCTGCGGCGGGGTGTAGAGCGCCTTGCCCACCTGCTGCAGCTGCGCCAGCGGCGCGGCGGTCACGCCATCCTGCTGCTCGACATCATCGCCGGCCTGCTTCAGCCCCGCCCAATGGCCTTCCAGCCAGTCCGCCTTGTTGACCCTGTAGTCCTTGGCTCCCTCGAAGGCGGCTTCCAGCTCCTCGGTATAGGCGTCATGGATCGCCTTTGCCTCCTCGGCAGAGACAGAGCCCTCTTTGGCCAGCTTTTCGGCATAGAGAACGCAGGTGGTCTGGATCGAGCGGATTGCTTTGTACATGATCGGCTGGGTGAAGGCCGGTTCATCGTTCTCGTTATGGCCGTGGCGACGGTAGCAGACCAGGTCGATGACCACGTCCGTTGCGAATTCGCAGCGGAACTCGGCCGCAAGCTGCGCGGCATAGACTACGGCCTCCGGATTGTCGCCGTTTACGTGCAGGATCGGCGCCTGCACGGATTTGGCGACGTCCGTGCAATACATGCCAGAGAAGGCATGCGCCGGGACGGTGGTGAAGCCGATCTGGTTGTTCACGACCAGGTGCACCGAGCCGCCGGTGCGATAACCGATCAACTGGCTCATCGCGAGAGTCTCGTAAACCAGCCCCTGCCCGGCGAAGGCGGCATCGCCATGCATCTGGATGGCCATCGCGGATTTGCGGGTGGCGTCGCCCGTCATATCCATGCGGGCGCGGACCTTGCCGACCACCACCGGGTCCACCGCCTCGAGATGCGAGGGGTTGGGTTGCAGGGAGACGTGGACCTGGTTGCCGTTGATCACCATGTCCGTCGAGGTGCCGAGATGGTATTTCACGTCGCCCGAACCCTGCACGTCATCGGGCTTGAAGGAGTTGCCCCCGAATTCGGAGAACAATGCCACCAGCGGCTTCTTGACGATATTGACCAGCGTATTGAGGCGGCCGCGATGCGGCATACCGATGGCGATCTCGCGCACGCCCTTGCCGGCGGCGATTTCGATGATCGCGTGCAGTGCTGGAATCGTACTCTCACCGCCCTCAAGCCCGAAACGCTTGGTGCCGACAAAGCGCTTCTGGCAGAAGGTTTCGAAGCTATCCGCTTCGGTAAGCTGCTTCAGGATTTTGACCTTGGCCTTTTTGTCGTAGGCGGCAAGCCATGGCGCACCCTCGATTCTGCGCTGAATCCAGCTTTTCTGCGCTGGATCCTGGATGTGCATGAACTCAACGCCGATATCACCGCAATAGCTCTGGCGAAGCGCCGCCATGACCTCGCGCAGCGTGGCGGTGTCGAACCCTAGAACGCCATCCAGGAAGATCGGGCGGTCAAAGTCAGCGGCTTCGGTAAAGCCGTAGGAGGCGGGGTCGAGCTCGGAATGGTAGCCTGTCTGCTTCAGACCCAGTGGGTCGAGCTTCGCTTCCAGATGGCCACGCACGCGATAGGCGCGGATGAGCATAAGGGCACGGATGGAATCAAGCGTCGCGGCACGGGACCCTGCCGCGACAGAGGCTGCACTATTAATCTGCCTGGGTGCGGCATCGGTGCTTACAGTTTCGAATACGGAAGGGCGGGGCGCCCAGGACGCGCCACTGGCATCTGTGAAGATGGCGCGGGTGTCGTCGTCCAGCGCTGCGAACAGGGCCGCGAAATCGGGATCAACTGAGTTAGGGGCTTCCACCCATTTCGCATAAAGCTGCGCGATGAATTGGGCGTTTGACCCGTTCATTGCCGTCGCAATCACGTCCACACCGGCCATATAAACAATCCTCTCCTAGAACCCGCCGCCTGGCTTTTGGAATCGGCTAGGCTGAAGATATGCAGGGCTTCTTTTGCGGCGCATATAAGGCAGCAATGTTATTACAGCGTTACCATGGTGATGAGGCTGGGTTGCCGCATGCGCATAGTTACAACAACTTTACCCTAACTTGCGCCCAGGACAAAAAAAAGCCCCACGGTGTTGCCACCATGGGGCTAATGAAATCAGGCGCTTAACGCCTTTAGCATAGTGCTGCCCAGAGAGGCTGGGCTGTCTGCCACGAAGATACCCGCTTCCTTCATGGCAGCAATCTTCGCCTGGGCGGTGTCTTTGCCGCCGGAAATAACCGCGCCGGCATGGCCCATGCGCCGACCCGGAGGAGCCGTAGCACCCGCAATGAAACCTACGACCGGTTTTTTAATTTTGTGCCTGGCCAAGAACTCCGCGCCGTCGATCTCGGAGGGACCCCCGATCTCGCCGATCATGATAATCGCCTGGGTTTCCTCGTCATGCAGGAAAAGATCCAGCACCTCGATGAAATCCGTGCCCTTCACCGGGTCACCGCCGATGCCAACACAGGTGGACTGGCCAAGCCCGGCGGCCGTGGTCTGTGCCACGGCCTCATAGGTGAGGGTGCCGGAGCGGGAGACGATACCGATGGAGCCGCGCTTGTGGATATGGCCCGGCATGATACCGATCTTGCATTCATCGGGCGTGATGACGCCGGGGCAGTTCGGGCCCACCAGGCGGGATTTGGAGCCACAAAGGGCGCGCTTGACCTTCACCATGTCCAGCACCGGAATGCCCTCGGTGATGCAGACGATCAGCTCGACGCCAGCATCGATGGCTTCCAGGATGGAGTCGGCCGCGAAGGGCGGCGGCACATAGATGGCCGAGGCATTGGCACCGGTTTTGGCCACGGCCTCGCCCACGGTATTGAATACCGGCAGGTCCAGATGCGTGGTACCACCTTTGCCGGGGGTCACACCGCCCACGACCTTGGTGCCGTAGGCAAGCGCCTGCTCGGAATGAAATGTGCCCTGGGCGCCGGTAAAGCCCTGGGTGATGACCTTGGTGTTCTTGTTGACGAGAATGGCCATTATGCGGCTTCCTTCACGGCTTTAACAATTTTCTCGGCCGCATCGGCCAGATTGTCTGCGGGGATGATGGGCAGGCCGGATTTGGCCATGATGTCCTTGCCGAGCTGCACATTGGTGCCTTCAAGGCGCACCACCAGCGGCACGGAGAGCGAAACCTCGCGCGCCGCCGCGATCACGCCTTCCGCGATCACGTCGCAGCGCATGATGCCGCCGAAGATGTTCACCAGAATGCCCTCGACATTCGGGTCGGAGAGGATGATCTTGAAGGCTGCGGTCACGCGCTCCTTGGTGGCACCGCCGCCAACATCCAGGAAGTTCGCGGGCTCGGCGCCGTAGAGCTTGATGATGTCCATGGTCGCCATGGCCAGGCCCGCACCGTTCACCATGCAGCCGATATTGCCATCGAGCGCCACATAAGAGAGCGAGTACTTGTTGGCTTCCAGCTCCTTCGGGTCTTCCTCGCCTTCGTCGCGCAGGGTTTCGATCTGCGGGTGGCGGTAGAGGGAGTTGTCGTCGAAGGTGACTTTGGCGTCCAACGCGTAGATCTCACCGGCGCCGGTGACGACCAGCGGGTTGATCTCGATGATCGCAATGTCCAGCGCCACGAAGGCGTTGTACATGGCGGTGACGAATTTGGTGAAGGTGCCCACCTGCTTGCCTTCAAGGCCCAGGCCGAAGGCCAGTTTGCGGGCATGGAAGCCGGAAATGCCAGAGGCCGGGTCAACCGGGGCGCGCAGGATCTTCTCGGGGTGGTGCTCGGCGACTTCCTCAATCTCCATGCCGCCCTCAGTGGAGGCCATAATCACGACCTCGGACACCGAACGGTCGATCAGCAAAGAGAGATAAAGCTCGCGCTTGATGTCGCAGCCTGCCTCCACATAAACGCGGCGCACCAGACGGCCAGCCGGGCCGGTCTGCTTGGTGATCAGTGTGTGGCCGATCATCGCGCTCGCGGCCTCACGCACCTCGTCCAGGCTCTTGGCCAGACGCACGCCGCCTTTGCCGTTGGAGTCTTCCTTGAACTTGCCCGCACCACGGCCACCGGCATGAATCTGGGATTTCACGACATAGATGGGGCCAGGAAGCTTCTTGGCGGCGTCCACTGCTTCTTCGGGCGTCCAGGCGACATAGCCGTCCAAAACCGCGACACCGAAGGACTTCAGCAATTCCTTGCCCTGGTATTCATGTATGTTCATATGGGGTTAGCCTGCCTGTTCTTTAAGGTTACAAAGGGGGGCGTTGCGGGGCGTGCTACTCTCATTCATCCAGCCCGGCAAGCAGCATCGCGCGTTATGCAAGAACAAAATGCCCAAAACTCCCTCTTCCTTGCAATTTAAGTCAGATGCGGCATCGCAAGATATGTCTCGCTCTGCATCTCCTCGAGCCGGGAGGCGGTGCGCTCAAACATCTGCGCCCCCTCGCCGGAGCGATACAGATCATCTGCATAGGCGTCCGCTGACGCATAGAGCTT
Organism: Pseudomonadota bacterium; assembly: GCA_021826425.1. GTDB lineage: Bacteria > Pseudomonadota > Alphaproteobacteria > Acetobacterales > Acetobacteraceae > Acidocella. Next base: position 5,694 of record JAKAZY010000041.1, on the reverse strand, counting down.
GCAGCGATGCTCATAAAGCGCGTCGATCAGCGTTATGAAGCGCCTGGCCTCGTCAAAATTATCGGGCGAGAGCCTGGGAATGCCGTCGATCAGCACGGTATGGTAGTGGGTGGCGATAGCGAGATAGTCGCCCGGCCCCAGAGCCGCCTTGCACAGCGCGTTGAAACTGAACCGGGCCACCCCGTGCACGGCAAGCGGCACAACGAGCCTGCGGCCCTGGATAGGCAGCGCCTCTGCGCGCGGCGGCTCGCCTTCCGCAAGATGTTCGAACACACGGTCGATCGCCGCCTCGGCGCGGCTGTCGGCGGGGACCACCCAGGTTTTCAGCCCGTGCTCGCGCCCGCGCCGGTAGTCCTGGTCGGATTCCAGCACCAGCACATCCAGGTTCTGTTTCAACAGGTTTATGAAGGGTTGGAGAGCATCATGCCCCGGCTTACCCGCATATAAATCGTCCGGCAGCGTGTTGGAGGTGGCAACCACCACCACCTGGCGGGTGAACAGCGCCTCAAACAACCGCCCCAATATCATCGCGTCCACAATATCGTGCACCTGAAACTCATCGAAGCAGAGCAGTGCCGCCTCATCCGCGATGATGTCCGCCAGCGGCGGAATGGGGTCGGTCACCTCAGGGTGTTCGCGCTTTATCTTGTGAAACCGCTTATGCGCCTGCTGCATAAAATCATGAAAATGGATGCGCCGCTTGCGCGGCACGTCAGCGGCCTCGAAAAACAAATCCATGAGCATGGATTTGCCGCGCCCGACATCACCCACAATGTAGAGCCCATGCGGGTGCTCCTGCGCCTCTTCCACCGGCTTGCTGCGAAGCATCCGCGCGAACCAGCCCTCCGGGGCGTGAACAGGGTGGGGGTCGTAGCCGCGCAGCTTGGCCCAAAGGGCTTGCAATTGTTCAGCCGCCAACGCCTGGGCAGCATCGTACGTGAGCAACCCGGCCGCCACGCGGGCGCGGTAGGCGGTCATCACTCCCGGTTCGGTTTTGATCGGCTTGGACATTCGACGCGGATACTGCTCCCGTTGGTGCGGCGCAGCAAGACGTCTGGCCGCAGGGCGCCTTGCACGGCCGGGGCGAAACGCTTACCTGTTTTTGCCGACGCCCTGACCTTACCCGAAACGGATACAACCCATGGATGTTGCGGATTTCAGCGCGCTCAGCGCGGCCCCGGTTTCGCCTCTGCCTTTCCCCCATATCCTGCTCGAGCGTTTTATAAAGCCGGACAGTTTGCCCGCCGTGGTTGCGGATTTGCCGGCGATGAAGGGGCGTGGCAGTTTTCCCATCGGTGCGTTGAAACTTGGCCCTGCGGCGAAAGCCGCCATCGCGGCGTTGGAAGGCGAACAGTTCCGCGCCATCGTGGCGGAAAAATTCGGGCTGGATTTGCAGGGCGCACCGCTGATGACCACGCTGCGCGGCAATTCTGGCGCGCAGGATGGGCAGATCCATACCGACTCATCGGCCAAGCGCGTCACCATTCTGCTCTACCTCAACCCCGCCTCCGGCGAGGCCTGGGCAAGGCACGAGGGCTGCCTGCGCCTGCTGCGGGACGCAGAGAATCTGGAAAACTTCGCCAAGGAAGTGCCGCCGGTGGATGGCACGCTGCTGGTATTCCCCAATGGTCCCAACACCTGGCATGGGCATAAGCAGTTCATCGGCCAGCGTTATGTGGTGCAGATGAATTACATGACCACCAGCACCAAAGCGAAAGCGGAGATGCGCCGGCATCATCTCTCGGCCTTCATCAAGCGGCTGACCAAGGCAGCGTAACCCGTGCTTGGCGGGCTCAAGATCATCGTCATCCTGCCTGCCTATAACGCTGGAGCGCACCATCGCGGAAATACCACGCGACATTGTCGACGAGATTATCCTCACCGATGATGCCAGCCGCGACGAAACCGCCACCCTCTCGCGCGAGCTGGGGCTGGTCACGCTGGTGCACGAGAAAAACCGCGGCTATGGCGGCAACCAAAAAACCTGTTACGCCGAAGCGCTCGCCCGGGGCGCGGATATCGTGGTGATGCTGCACCCGGATTACCAATATTCTCCCAGATTGGTGGCAGCGATGGCGGCGATGATCGCCTCGGGCCATTACAATGCCGTGCTGGCCTCGCGGATTCTGGGCAAGGGCGCGCTGCAAGGCGGCATGCCGGTCTATAAATATATCGCCAACCGGGGGCTGACCTTCCTTGAGAACATTTTGCTGGGGTTGAAGCTCTCGGAGTATCACAGCGGCTACCGAGCCTGGTCGGCCACGCTGCTTCGCAGTCTGCCCCTGGAGCGCTGCTCGGACGATTTCGTGTTCGACAACCAGATGTTGGCGCTGGCCGCATGGCAAGGGGCTGATATCGGGGAAATTTCCTGCCCCACGCGCTATTTTGCCGAAGCCTCCTCGATCAATTTCCACCGTTCCGTGACTTACGGGCTGGGCGTGATGCGTACGGCAATGGCGTACAGGCTGGCGCGTTGGGGGCTACACCGCGCCACGCTTTATGCCGATGGCTAGGGGCACGGGCAAAATGCTGTTTCTGGCCGGGGCGGCGTCCTGTTCGCTAGCCGCCAGCCTCTATGAGGGACCGCGCATCACCGCGTGGCTTGCTCACAGCATCATCGCGCTACAAGGCTGGGGCGGGCTGGGCATGGCGCTATTTGCCGCCGTCATTCTGGCCCTTACCCTGGTTGGCGTTGTGCCCGGCGCGCTGCTCGGCATGGCCGCGGGGGCCATGTTCGACTTTGTCGGCGGGTTTCTGGTCAGCGCCACCGGGATTACCATAGGTGCCATCGCGGCGTTCTGGCTTGGCCGCTCGGTGCTACGCCCTTGGCTGCTGAGCTGGTTGGCGGAGCACCCCATGATGCTGAGGCTGGACGGCGCCCTGGCTGATGAAGGCTGGCGGTTGATTGCGCTGTTGCGGATTTCCCCGGTGATGCCTTTCTCCCTCACCTCCTACGCGCTGGGCGCCTCGCGCCTGCGGTTTCGGGATTATATGCTGGGTACCCTGGCGGCGCTGCCGCCACTGGCAGGATATGTGGGCATTGGCGCGCTGAGCGGCTGGGGCGTGCGGGCGCTCTCTGGTCCGGCGGTGCGGATTCATTTGTTTTTGGCCGGGCTTGGCATCGCCGCCACTCTCAGCCTGATTCTTTATTCTCTCCGGCTGTTGCGCCGGGTGTTCGCCCGCGCGGTCAGCCCAGCCTGAACGCGCCGCGTAAATCCAGACCCAGCACGGTGCCGGGCGGATAATCCGCCGCCATGCCCTGCTGCAAATTCACCACAAGGCGCGGCGTGGGGCCGCAGACCAGCCGCAGCCCCGCGCCCATCTCCCGCGCCGAGATCACGGTGAACGGCTTGCCCAGAGCATCCGGACGGATGGAACCGGCGCGAACGGCCCAGAGCGCACCGTCGCGCTCGAAAATATTTTCATACCCCAAGAGTTCAGCCGCGGAACGGCTGGCCGGAGCGGCGAATACCTCGCGCGCCGGGCCGTGCTGGATAACCTGCCCCTGCGCCAGCAGCGCCAGCCGTTCCGCCCGCGCGGCGATTTCATGGTCGTGCGTTGCCGCCAACACAGGAACGCCCCGCGCCGCGGCAGTCTCGGCCAGCCAGTCCAATGTTGCGTCGCGGGTGAGGGTATCCAGCCCGGCGGATGGTTCGTCCAGCAACAGCAATTGCGGCCCATGCGCCAAAGCCCTGGCCAGCGCCACGCGCTTGCCCTGGCCGCCGGAAAGCTGGTGGGGTTGGCGGGCGGCCAGCGACTCCAGCCCCAGTTCCGCCAGCAAGGCTCGCGCTTTTTCGAACCGCCCAGCCCCCTTGAGCGCATAGGCGGTGTTCTCCAGCACCGAAAGATGCGGAAACAACCGGGTTTCCTGCGGTAAATAGCCGATGGGCCGTTGCTCCGGCGCCAGGCCCTGCCAGGGTGAGCCGATAGCCGGCAACAGCCCGGCCAGGGCCAGCAGCAGCGAGGTTTTGCCTTCGCCGGAGCGGCCAAGCAAGGCCGTGAAGCCGCTTACCGTGAAACAGGCACGCAACGGCACCGGGGCGCTGAGCGTATAGTCGATGTTTATGGCGTTCACGCCGCCCTGGCCCGTAACCCCAGCCAAAGCGGCACCGGCAATGTGGCCAGCAGGAACACACCCACCAGCGGAAACACTGCTTGCAAGCCTAAATCCTGCACATCCGTCCAAAGCTGTACTGGCATCCCGGCCGGGTAATACGCCACGATCAGGATGATGCCAAACTCACCCAGGGCGCGCACCCAGGCGAGGGAGAGGGCGGCGGAAAGCCCGCGCCGCGCCAAGGGCAGCGTGACGCGCAATTGGGCCCGGAAGGGTGTATCGCCCAAAGTGCGAGCCAGCTCCTCGTAATCTGGCGGCACCTGGGCAATCGCGCCGCGCGCCGCCACCACATAGGTGGGCAACGCCGCATAGATTGTGGCCAGCAGAAACGCCGCCGGGGTGTTGGTGAGCGTAACGCCCAACGCGCCAAACGCCCGGCCCAAAGGCGCGGCGGAGCCATAAACCACCGCCAGCAGAATGCCCAGCGCCAAGGTTGGCATCAACATCGGCATCAGCACCACCGCTTCGGCCAGCAGCACCAGCCGCCCGCGCGACCGCGCCAGATAAATCGCCAAAGGCGTGCCCACCAGCACGATCACCACCATCGCCACCGCACCTCCCAGCAGCGAAGTGGTGATGGCCGCCCAGTCCTGCGGGGAAAGAGTTATCGCCCGCCAGAAAACGCCATGGCCGATGAGGCCGGAAAGTGGTGCCAACAAAAACGCCAGAACGAGAACCAGGAACCCGACGCGCAGCATGGCTAGATGGAAGGGCCTTTGCCCGGCGCGTAACCGTAACGCTTGAAGATGGACTGCCCATCCGGCCCGGCCAGGAAGGCAACATAATCCGCCGCCGCCTTGGGGTCGGCTGCACCCTTCAGCGCCATGGCGTAGAACACCAGCGGGCTGGGGTGGATGGTTTTGCCCTTCACTTCCAGACTGGCCTTGGCATAGGTGGCTTTCAGCGCAGGGTTGGAGATGTTCACCGCGTCCGGCAATTCAATGAAGGGCAGTTTCTGCGAGGCCACAGCACTCTTATAACCCAGGGTCGCGTCGATCTGCCCGGCTTCCAGCCGCGCCAGCAGCGAAGGCTCGGCGAAAATCTGCTGCGGATTAATCATTCGCCCCGCCACTTTCTGCGCGAAGCCCGGCAACTTGTAATAAGCCTCGGCCAATTGCAGCGCGAACAGCACATATTGGCCTTGCGGGTCGACCGTCGGGTCTGTGCGGCCGAAACGGAAATTCGGGTTGAGGAAAATCTTCGTCCAGTCGGCACCTTTGGCCGCGGCAAGCTGGGCGGCGAATTTAGAGCTGGGGGAATAGGCCAGAACCATGGAAGTGCTGGCCACCGGCACCGCCTTGCCTGCGGCAAACCCCGCCTCGCGGACAATTTTGGCCGGACCGGCGGAAACCGGCACGAACACATCCGGCTTCATGGCACCCCCGGTGATGAGATGCGCCAGCGCCAGCGCGCCCTGGCCAATGCCATGCACGGCAACGCCCGTGGCGGTGGTGAAGGAGGGGTTCATGCCCTTATCCATCAGCTTGCCCATGGAGCCTGCATAGGCAACGGTGATGGCCTCGGCGGCAGAAGCCCGCCCGGCCGCGGCGAGTGCCAGAGGGGTGGCGAGCAAGAAG
>JAKAZY010000040.1 GCA_021826425.1 Pseudomonadota bacterium | reverse complement strand
GCCGGTGGGCAGGCGGGCGTTGGTGGTGCCCTCAGCCCGGGCCACAACCTCGCCCGTGACGGTGATGACCGATTCAACCCTTGTTGATTCCGCTGCCGCGAACGCCGCCGAGCCCGCCGCGAACACGCATTGGGTGAGGCCGAAATGGTCGCGCAGATCGATGAACAGCAACCCGCCATGGTCGCGCTTGGCGTGCACCCAGCCGGAAAGCCGGGCCGTCTGGCCAATATCTGCCGCGCGGAGGGCGGCGCAGTTGTGGGTGCGGTAGGCGTGAATCTGTTCCATGGGCGGGGAAAGAAACCGGGACCTGCTTCCTGTCAAGCTTCTGTAACGCTAAGGGAGGGGCATGAACGAAAACAATATCGAATTCATCACCACCAGTGAGGCTTTGGCCGGGCTCTGCACCCGGTTGGAGGGGGAGCACTTCATTACGGTGGACACGGAGTTCATGCGTGAGAAAACCTATTACCCCGAGCTTTGTCTGGTGCAGATCGCTGGCGCCAACGATGTAGCGGTGGTCGACGCGCAGGCGCCAGGAATAGATCTCGCCCCGCTGGGCGCGCTGCTGGCGAAGCCGGATGTGGTGAAGGTGTTTCATGCCTGCCGCCAGGATGTGGAAATTTTCCTGATGCTGTTCGATGCCGTGCCCACCCCGCTATTCGATACCCAGGTGGCCGCGATGGTGGCAGGCTTCGGGGACCAGGTGGGGTATGACAGTCTGGTTGCCTCCCTCACCGGCGCGCATATCGACAAAGCCCACCGCTTCTCGGACTGGTCGGCCAGGCCGCTTTCCAAATCCCAGATCAATTACGCCGCGGCGGATGTGACGCATCTGCGCGAAGTATATGAGAAGCTGAAAGCCAAGCTGGAAAGGGAAGCGCGGCTGGACTGGCTGGCCGGGGAAATGGCCGTGCTCACCCGGCCTGAAACCTACCGCGTGGATCCTGAACGCGCTTATGAGCGCCTGAAAATCCGCTCCAACAACCGCCGCCAGCTTGGGCTTGCCAAAGCCATTGCCGCGTGGCGCGAGCGTGAGGCCCAGCGCATCAACATTCCGCGCGGGCGGTTGTTGAAGGATGAGCAGATCCCCGAAATCGCCTTGCTGGCACCCGACGATGCCGAGGCGCTGGCCAAGGCGCGCGGCATCTCCGCCGGGTTCGCCAATGGCAAATCTGGCGTTTCGCTGCTGGCCGCCATTGCCGAGGCCAAGGCGCTGCCGGAGGCGGATATGCCCAAGGCCGAACGCCAGCGCGAAGCGCCGAAAGCCTCCCCGGCGCTGGTTTCGTTGCTGAAAGTGCTGCTGGCGGCGACGGCGGAGAAGAATAATGTCGCGGCTCGGTTGGTGGCGAGCGGTGATGAGATCGAGGCGCTGGCGCTGGACGAAAATGCTCCCAACCCGGTGTTGGAAGGTTGGCGGCGGGAGATGTTTGGGGAAACGGCGCTGCGGCTTATTCGCGGGCAAATCGCGCTTTCCACCCAGGGCAAGCGGATCAAGATCGTTGAATTGTGATTACCCTGCGCCCGGCCCGGCCCGGCGAGGGTCGGGCACTTTATGAGATTACCGAAGCCGCCATTCGTGGCCTGGCGGCCGCGCATTACAGCCCCGAACTGATCGCGGGGTGGATGAACGGGCGGGATGTGGCGCAATATGAGGCCGCCATTGCCAAGGGTGGCGTTATCATCGCCATTGAAGGGGTTAAGCCGCTTGGTTTTGTGGAAGCGGCAATCGGCGAGATCACCCGGCTGTTCGTGCGGCCGAAAGCGGCGGGGCAGGGGCTGGGGCGGCGTCTGCTGGCGCGCGGCGTTGAGATGGCGGGCGGCGGGGAGGTGAGGTTGAACGCCACCCTGAACGCTGCACCATTCTACGAACGTTGTGGTTTTATGCCGCTGGGGCGGGAGATATACCGCCAGGATGACGGAACGAAAATTGAGATTGTGAAGATGCTGCGCGGGGCGGATTAGGCGAACGCCGCCATCAACCAATCTGCGAATATCCGCGCGGCGGGGCTTAAATGCTCGAAATGCGGCGCCACCAGCCAATAAGCGCCGCAGGGAATCGCGGTTGCGAAAGGCTGCACCAGCTCGCCCGTCGCCAGCATGTCCTCCACCAGCACATTATCGCCCAGCGCCACGCCATGCCCGCGCGCGGCGGCATCCAGCGCCAGGGAAGTGCCGGCGAAAAGCGGGCCCGGCTGCGGGGGGATATCCGCCAGCCCCGCCGCCACGAACCATTGCTGCCAGTAGCTGCGCTTTTCCTCGTGCAGCAGCGTGTGATCCAGCAAACCTCGTGGCGTGAGCGGTGCGCTGCTTGCACCCAGCAGGTCCGGCGAGAGCACCGGAGACATCATCGCCTTCGTTAACAATTTTGCCTGCATCCGCGGCCAGGAGCTGGCTTCGCCGCTCCAGCGAATGCCGATTTCCGCTTCGCCGCTGCGGAACTCGATCATCCGCGTTTCAGAGACGATCATCACCTCGATATCCGGATAGGTTTCGCGGAAATTGTTCAGCCGGGGCACCAGCCAGCAGGCGGCGAAGGAGGGCTCGACGCTAATCTGCAAGGGCTTGTCCGGTGGGGCGGCGCGGATATCTTCCAGAATGCGGGACATGTCATCGAAGCTCTGCGTTAACCGGCCGAGCAGCGCCTGCCCGCGTTCCGTTAGCACCACCTGGCGGTGGCGGCGAAGGAAGAGGTCGTGCCCCAGCATCTCTTCCAGTTCCCGCACCTGCCGGGAGATCGCGGCCTGGGAGACGAGCAATTCCGCTGCCGCCAAAGTGAAGCTCTGGTGGCGCCCGGCGGCCTCGAAACTGCGCAAAGCGGTGAGTGGCAGGCGTCCGCGCTTCATCGCATAACCTCAAGTCATTTGAAGCGGACGATATACTCGTTTGAGGCGCATGCCTATCCGGGACTATCTCAGCTCCGTTAAGCAAAGGAGAAGTGAGATGTCTTGGGCGTTGGGCGTAGTGCTGCTGAGGCTATTCGGCGGAAACGAAGCCTTCAGGGAGCAGGATTTGCGCGAGCAGCCTGAGCAGGAGCCGCCCGCCCCGGTTCTGGCGCCCCCCGCCAAACCAGCCGCTCAGGTGCGAGGCAGAATTTCATCTTCCCACAACGCCGCGATTTCCTGGCGTTTGGTGATTAACTGAAACCCGCCAGCATCCACCAGCACAGCGGCGGCACGGGGGCGGGCATTATAGGCGCTGCTCATTACAGCACCATAAGCCCCCGCATCCAGCAGCGCGATACGCGCACCCGGCTGCAAATCCGGTAGTTGCCGGTCTTTGGCGAAAATATCCGCACTCTCGCAGATTGGCCCCACCACATCGGCTGGTGTGGTGGGGTTTTGGTAAGCCGCAGCACCCACGGGCAGAATGCCGTGCCAGGCTTCGTACATGGCCGGGCGCATCAGCTCGTTCATCGCCGCATCCAGCACCAGGAAGCGTTTGCCTGCCTGTTTTTGTAAAATCACCGAACCAACCAGCAGCCCGGCGGGGCCAACCAGATAGCGCCCTGGCTCCATCATCAGCTTAACGCCCAGCCCGTCTGTTACCTGCCGCACGACAGCAGCGAAGGCGGAGGGGTTGAGCCCCGGTTCATCCTGGTAACCAATGCCAAGCCCGCCGCCGAGATCCAGCACCTCGACACTCTGCCCGGCCTCGCGCAAGGAGCGGATCATCTCCGCACCTTTTTCATAGGCGAGGCGATAGGGCTCGGTGGAGAGAATCTGGCTGCCGATATGCATGGCGATGCCCACGGCCTTTACGCCCGGCAGTTTCGCCGCGCGGGCATAAAGGGCAGGGATGTCCTCCGCCGCGATGCCGAATTTGTTCTCGGCCAGACCGGTGGTGATTTTGGCGTGGGTGCCGGCATCCACATCTGGGTTCATGCGCAGCGCGATATTCGCCACCACGCAAAGGCGCATGGCAATGCCAGAGATCATCTCGACCTCTTCCGCACTTTCCACGTTGATCTGCCCGATGCCAGCGCCAAGGGCTGTTTCAAGCTCGGAAGCCGATTTGCCGACGCCGGAATAAACAATGTTCTGCGCCGCGACGCCCGCCTTGGTGGCGCGCAGGAACTCGCCGATGGACACCACATCTGCCCCGGCCCCTTGTTCGCGGAACAGGTTCAGAATGGCGAGATGGTCATTGGCCTTCACCGCGTAATGGATGTGCATCGGCACGCCCTCGGCGGCGAAAGCATCACGCAGGGCGGCAAAGCGGGCGCGCATGGTGGCAGCACCGTAAACCCAAACCGGGGTACCATGGGCATCGGCTATGGCGTTTAGCGGAACACCTTCCAGGCACAGCCCATCCTGCGCGTGCATTTGCAATGGCGGGCGGGCGGCCAGGAGGTCCTGTAAATCAGGTTCCGGGCCGGTGAAGTTCATATCGGCCATGTTATTGCGGCGCCGGATAGATGTGAGGATAGGTGATATTCTGCGCCGGGCCGGGGGGCTGGGGCGCGCCGCGCCGCCCGCAACCGGCCAGCGTGGCGAGACATAGCAGAGCCAGAATGATCTTCATGCCAGTTTCTCCAGCCAGATGGCAGCCTGTTTGGCGACATTGGCGGGCGCGGTGCCGCCATGGGAAACACGAGATGCAACGGAGGCCTGCACCGTCAGCACCTGGAAAATTTCCGCAACAATGCGCGGCTCCACGCTCTGCATCTGCGCGAGCGTCAGCTCCGATAGGTCGCACGCCTTGCCCTCAGCCAGGCGCACGAGCTGCCCGGTGGTGTGGTGGGCATCGCGGAAGGGCATTTTCAGCACCCGCACCAGCCAGTCAGCGAGATCGGTTGCGGTGGAGAAGCCGGAGCCCGCCAGCGCTTCCATGCGCGCCGTGTTGGCTTTCATGTCCCGCACCATGCCCTCCATCGCGGCGAGGCTGAGCGAGATGGCGGCCACAGCGTCGAACACCGGCTCTTTATCTTCCTGCATGTCCTTCGCGTAGGCCATCGGCAGGCCTTTCATAACGGTCAGCAGGCTTGTCAGCGCGCCGAAAATGCGGCCGGTTTTGGCTTTCGTCAGCTCCGCCGCGTCCGGGTTGCGCTTCTGCGGCATGATGGAGGAGCCGGTGGTGAACGCGTCCGACAGCTCGATGAGCTTATAGGGCGAGGAGCACCAGATGATGATCTCTTCCGAGAAGCGGGAAAGATGCATGGCGCAGATGGAAAGGGCTGAGAGAAATTCCAGCGCGAAATCGCGGTCTGAAACGCTGTCCAGCGAGTTTGCCGTCGGCCGGGCAAAACCCAGCGCCGCGGCGGTGGCAAAACGGTCGATGGGAAAAGAGGTGCCAGCCAAAGCCGCCGCCCCCAGCGGGCATTCGTTCAGGCGCGCCCGGGCATCATGCAGCCGCCCGGCATCGCGGGCCAGCATCTCTACATAGGCCAGCAAATGGTGACCAAAAGTAACCGGCTGGGCGGTTTGCAGGTGGGTAAAGCCCGGCATCACGGTGTTTGCGTGCTCGGCGGCGCGTTCGGCCAGGGCCTTCATCAAGCCATGAACCTGCGCCAGAACGCCATCCATGGCATCGCGCACCCATAGGCGGAAATCCGTCGCCACCTGGTCGTTTCGGCTGCGGGCTGTGTGCAGGCGCCGCGCCGCCTCGCCGATTCGCTCGGTGAGGCGCACTTCGATGTTGGTGTGGATATCCTCCAGCGCCTCGGAGAACTCGAATCGCCCAGCTTCGATCTCGGCGGCAATCGCCTCCAGCCCGGCCTTGATGGCGGCGTGATCCTCATGGGTGATGATGCCCTGCTGTGCCAGCATCGCCGCATGGGCCTGGCTGCCGGCAATATCTTGCCGCCAGAGCTTGGCATCGAAGCTGATCGAGGCATTAATGGCCTGCATCACCTCGGCGGGACCGGCGCCAAACCGCCCGCCCCACTGCAATTGGCTTTTCACCGGAGTTTTGTTTTTGTCCGTCAAACCTAAACGCCCTTTGCTCACCACCCGGCGGTCACTCATCGCCGCTGCCCCTGCCTTAGCCTTGGGCGCGGGCACGGGCAATCGCGCATATGCGCAAACAGAGTTCGATGACCTGCCAGATGCCTCCACCGGCTGGAACGCCTTTGCGCCCGTCATGCCGCCGCCTTTGACGTTTCAGGACGCGGCGGGGAAGACCCTGACGCTCGCCGCTTTCAAGGGCCGTGTGCTGCTGGTGAATCTTTGGGCCACCTGGTGCGGCCCCTGCAAGGAAGAATTGCCCAGCTTCGCCGCCCTGGCGCCGAAATTAAAGCCATTTGGCGGGTTGGTTCTGCCCATCTCTATCGATGTGGATGGAGTATCCGCCGTGCGCCCTTACTTCGAGCTGCAGGGCATCAGGAATTTACCCATCCTGGTCAACCCTTCGGGGGATGATCTGGACATGCTGCAGACCAACGGCATTCCCGTCACGCTGGTGATCGACCCCTCCGGCAAGGCGGTGGCGCGGCTGGATGGTGCCGCGAACTGGAACACCGCACCGGTGGTCGAATTTTTGCGCCATCTGGCCAAAAGCGGCACACCCAACCCGGATGGCTTCACCCAGACCTGAAACATAAAAAGGGGGCTTACCCCCCCCCTTTTTTTTGCGTATCAGTGCGCGTTTAGAGCGGTTTGCTTTCACGCCGGTTCACGCAAAGCGCTCTAACTCTTTGTTTAAGCGAGCAACTTTATCCGACCAAACGTGTCCGTTTGGTCGGATGTTGCTCTAGTTTGGCACGGCCGTGTTGGCCCCGGCGGCGCGGCGCTGCTGCCAGAGGCCGACGAAGTCGATCGGCCCGAGTAACACCGGCGGGAAGCCGCCATCGCGCGTTACGTCCGCCAGGATGTTGCGAGCGAAGGGGAAGAGCAGACGCGGGCACTCCACCAGCAAAACTGGCTCCTGCTGATTTTCCGGAATGCTGTTGAGCGTGAACACGCCGGAATAAGAGAGGTCGGCGATGAACACCACCGGGGGTTTCTCCTGCGTGCCACCGGCGGATTTCGGCGCCTCGGTGGTACCCTCGGCGCGGATCGCCAGCGTGACCTCGAACACGGTCTGGTTTTCCTCTATGCGGCGCACCTGCACGTCCAGATTCAGGTTCACGTGCGGCTGGGTACGCAACTGGGTAAAGATGGCGGGCGCACCGGGCACCTCGAAAGACAAATCCTTGGTGTACTGGATGTTCAGGATCAGCGGTTGCGGCGTTAGGCCGGCTTGTTCGGACATATCTGGTTCCTCTGTTGAAGGCTGGCCACGCCCTAGCATGCTGGCTTCCACATGATAAGAGTGCCGCCATGAGTGCTTCCATCTTCATTGACGGCCAGGCCGGTACCACCGGGCTTGGCATTGCCCAACGCCTTGAGGCGGCGGGCGGTTTCAATCTCGTCACCCTGCCCGAGGCCCACCGCAAGCACCCGCAAGCCCGCGCTGAGGCGATGGGCCGCGCCGATCTCACCGTGCTTTGCCTGCCAGATGATGCCGCGCGCGAGGCTATGACCCTTGCCCCACAAGGGGCGCGCATTCTGGATGCCAGCACCGCCCACCGGGTTGCCGAAGGCTGGGTGTATGGCTTTGCCGAAATGATGCCCGGCCAAGCGGTGCGCATCGGCCAAGCCGCGCGCGTCGCCAATCCCGGCTGTTATGCCACCGGCGCTATCGCGCTGCTGCGCCCGCTTACCGCCCTTGGTCTGCTGACGGCTGAGGTGCCTCTCTGCGTCAACGCCGTCTCAGGCTATTCCGGCGGCGGCAAAGCCATGATCGCGGCGCATGAAGCCTCTGGCGGCCCGGCTTTCGAGCTGTACGCGCTGGGGCTGCAGCACAAGCATCTGCCCGAGATCATGCGCTATGGCGGACTGGCCCGCGCGCCGATCTTCGTGCCCGCCGTCGGGCATTTTGCGCAAGGGATGCTGGTGTGCATTCCGCTGCATCTTGGGCATCTCGCTAAACCGGGCAGCGCGGTGCAACTGGCGGATGCCTATGCGGATTATTACGCGGGGGCGGAGACGATTGGCGTACATCGTGGCATCTGGGGGCAGACTCTGGACCCACAGGCCCTCAATGATAGCGACCGGCTGGAGATATTTGTCGCCGCCAACGAGGCGCAGGGCCAAGCAGTGCTGATCGCGCGGCTGGATAATCTCGGCAAGGGCGCCTCCGGCGCCGCTGTACAGAACATTAAATTGATGCTGGGGATGCAATGATGGGTGAAACGCAGCGACCGGGTGGTCTTCTCTATGCGCTCGGCGATTTGAAGCCGCGGGTCGACCCCACGGCCTGGATTGCGCCGACGGCGGTACTGGTCGGCGATGTGAGGATTGGCCCGCATGCCAATATCTGGTTCAACTGCGTGCTGCGCGGCGATATCAACCCGGTGATTGTGGGCGCTCGCACCAATGTGCAGGACGGAACGGTGGTGCATGTGGACCACGACCAAAACCCCGCCATCATCGGCGACGACGTGACCATCGGCCATGCCGCCATCATCCATGCTTGCCGGCTGGAAAACCATGCCTTCATCGGCATGGGGGCGACGGTGCTGGATGGCGCGGTGGTGGAGGAAGGCGGGTTGCTTGGCGCGCGTGGCCTGCTGGGGCCAGGTAAGCGCATCGGCCGACGGCAGCTATGGGCAGGCTCCCCCGCCCGTTTCGTAAGGGATATGTCTGATGAGGAACGCGCCGGCTGGGGCGTTATTGGCCCGCGCTACGTGGCGCTGACGACCCGCTACCGCGAGAGCTTTCGCCCAATCGATTAATTTTCCTGGAAACTCAGGTGATCCGGTACTAAATCTGGGCCATGACCGATCCGGAATTTGAAGCCGCTCTGGTTGACGCCGCTTTTGCCCTGGGGGCGCAGGCGGGGTGGTTGCACGTGTCCCCGGCGGCGGCCGCGCGCCACGCGGGGTTGGACCTTACCCGCGCGCGAAATCTCTTCGCCTGTAACGGCGTGATCCTGAAAAAATTCGGACGCCAGGCGGATGCAGCTGCCCTGGCCCATGCTGTGGCGGATGGTAGCGTGAGGGACAAGCTGTTTGACAGCCTTCTGCGCCGTTTCGACTATTTGCAGCCCCGTCGCGCCGGGGTGTTGGCGCTCATGCGGGTTTTGCCCTTCTGCCCGCCATTGGCGCTGGCGCTGGCGGAGATGAACCTGGTCTCCATGGGTTGGCTGCTTGAAAATGCGGGGGTGAACGCCACCGGCATTGGTGGCGCGCTGAAGAAGCGCGGCCTACTGGCGATATGGCTTTATGGCCTGCGCGCCTGGGCGCAGGATGAGAGCCCGGACCTCACTGCCACCATGGCGGCAGTGGATAAGGCCCTTGCCAGGGCGGAAGATATGGCTCACCGCCGCTCCCCCTCGTCCTCCCAACCGGCTGACCCAGCGTCCCCCGCGCCGCAGGTATAGGCCTCGCCCTTCCCATAGCCGCCGGCCCATAAACCCGGCCCCTAAACAAGGAGACACGACATGGCCGAGAAAACAGAAAAGACGACCGGCGCGAAGCCCTCCATGCCGGAATTCGACATGCAAAAGTTTTTCGCGGATGTGAAGTTTCCGGCCCTGCCGGATATGGAGGCTGTGCTGGCCGCGCATAAGCGCAACCTCGAAGCGCTGACAGCCGCCAACCGCGCGGCGCTGGAAGGTGCGCAGCTCGTCGCCCGCCGGCATATGGAGATCATGCAGGACACGATGACCGGGCTGAGCGAAACCATGAAGGAGCTTGCCGCCAACCAGACGCCGGCCGGCCAGGCCGCCAAACAGGCTGAACTGCTGAAGAAAGCCTATGAAAGTGCTGTGGCCAATACCAGGGAGCTCGGGGATCTGATCCAGAAATCCAACGCCGAGGCAATAAGCAAGCTGAATGCCCGCTTCTCCGAAGCGATGATCGAGATGAAAGCCTTGCTCGAGAAAAACTAGGCTTTTCCCAGGGTCGCAGCGAGGCCATATTGCGGGGCATGTCCACCGCCACGCTCCGCCCCATGCCGCTCACCTTCATTCCTGAGCGCCAGCCGCCGCGCAAACTGCAAAACCCGCTGCGCGTCGTCTCAGAATACGAACCCAACGGCGACCAGCCCACCGCTATCCGCCAGCTTGTAAGCGGGCTGGAAGCGCAGGAGCGCGACCAGGTGCTGCTGGGTGTGACCGGCTCTGGCAAAACCTTCACCATGGCGAAGATTATTGAGGCTGAGCAGCGCCCGGCCTTGGTGCTGGCACCCAACAAAACCCTCGCCGCCCAGCTTTACGCGGAGATGAAATCCTTCTTCCCTGATAACGCGGTGGAATATTTTGTCTCTTACTACGACTACTATCAGCCGGAAGCCTACGTCCCGCGCTCGGATACCTACATAGAAAAAGACAGCGCGATCAACGAGACCATCGACCGCATGCGCCATGCCGCCACCCAGGCGCTGTTGGAACGCGGGGATGTGATCATCGTCGCTTCCGTCTCCTGCATCTATGGCATCGGCTCGGTCGAGACTTACTCCAAGATGGTAGTGCGGCTGGAAACCGGAGGGCGGATTGAGCGCGACGCCCTGGTGAAGGCGCTGGTGGATTTGCAATACCGCCGCAACGACATGGCCTTTGCCCGCGGCAGCTTCCGTGTGCGCGGTGAAAATGTGGATATTTTTCCTTCCCAGTACGAGGACCGCGCCTGGCGGGTTTCATTGTTTGGAGATGAGATCGAGAAGATCCTTGAATTCGATCCCCTTACGGGTGAGCAGAGCGCGGTACTCAACGAGATATCCATCTACGCCAATTCCCATTACGTAACCCCACGGCCGACGCTGACGCAGGCGATTTCCCGCATCAAAATCGAACTGAAAGACCGGTTGGCGGACCTTACTGCCAATGGCAAATTGCTGGAGGCCGAGCGGCTCTTGCAGCGCACCACCTTCGATATCGAGATGATGGAGACCACGGGCTCTTGCAAGGGCATCGAGAATTATTCCCGCTATCTCTCTGGCCGCAATGCGGGCGACCCGCCCCCCACCTTGTTTGAATATCTTCCAGAAAACGCCTTGCTGTTTGTTGATGAAAGCCATGTCACCGTTCCGCAGATTGGCGGCATGTTCAAGGGCGATTATGCGCGCAAATCCATCCTCGCGGAATACGGCTTCCGGCTGCCAAGCTGCATCGATAACCGGCCGCTGAAATTCGAGGAGTGGGAGAGCTTCCGCCCGCAAACCTTGTTCGTCTCGGCCACACCTGGCCCGTGGGAGATGGAGCGTACAGCCGGTGTGTTCGCCGAGCAGGTGATCCGCCCCACCGGGCTTGTCGATCCGGTGACCGAGATCCGTCCGGTCGAGCATCAGGTTGATGATCTGCTTGGTGAGATCAGGAAGGTTACCAAGCTGGGCGGGCGCGTGCTGGTGACCACGCTGACCAAGCGCATGGCGGAGGATCTTACCGAATACCTCACCGAGCAGGGCGTGCGCGTGCGCTATCTGCATTCGGATGTGGACACGCTGGAGCGCATCGAGATCATCCGCGATCTTCGGCTTGGCGCTTATGATGTTCTTGTCGGCATCAATCTGCTGCGCGAGGGTCTGGATATTCCCGAATGTATGCTCGTTGCGATTCTCGATGCGGACAAGGAAGGCTTCCTGCGCTCCGTCACCTCGCTCATCCAGACCATCGGCCGCGCTGCCCGCAATGTGGATGGCCGGGTGATCCTGTATGCCGATACCATGACCCGCAGCCTGAAACAGGCCATCGAGGAAACCGAGCGCCGCCGCAACAAGCAGATCGCCTGGAATCATGCGCATGGCATCACCCCGCAATCCGTGCGCAAGAATATCGGCGAGGTGATCCATTCCGTATTCGAGCAGGATTATGTGACGGTGGCACCCACCAAGAGTGCTGGGCTGGACGAATTTGTCGGCAAGGACCTGGCCAGCTCTATCGCCGCCCTGGAAAACCGCATGCGTGCTGCGGCGGCGGATCTGGAATTTGAGGAAGCCGCCCGGCTGCGCGATGAGGTGAAACGGTTGGAGGCGCTGGCGTTGGGGCTGGAGCCGCCACCCGCACCCAACCGCCAGCCAGCCAAGCCGAAAGGCCCGGTGCCGCTGGGGCCGGGCGGTGGCGGGTATGATCCGGCGATGCGCAAGGGCCGGGGGCGGGGACGCAAGGTTTGACGGCGCCTGCGGGCCGGGCATATTGCAAGGCATGAAGCTTTCCGCAATCGCCCTGCTGGCCGCGCTGGCGCCTCTGCCCGCTGTGGCTGCCATGAATAACCTTGCCAGCCAGCTCACCGGCCAGCATGCTGTTTATAATTTCGTGCTTTCCAAGTTGCGCACGCATGACATCACTGGCGCCACCGGGCGCATGAACTTCGACGTGGTGGATGGCTGCACCGGCTGGGCCACCACCCAGCACATGACCCTGATTGTCCGCAATGTTGATGGCTCGCTTACCAAATCGGTGAGTGACTACATCACCTGGGAAAGTAAGGACGGCAAAACCTTCAGCTTCCTGCTGCGTGAAAGCGATAATGATGGACCGATGAAGATCGACGATGCCGGCATCGCCACTCATACCGGCGCGGATGATAGCGGTGTTATCAAATATACCACCCCAGCCAACACGCAATTGAAAATGCCGGCAGGCACGCTGTTTCCCATGCAGCATACTGAAGCGTTGCTGGCGGCCGGCCGGGCTGGTTTAACCTTCATCTCCCCGCTTCTGTTTGATGGCACCACCGCCGACGGTTCCCAGGCCACGTTCGTCACCATTCTCGGCCATCACGGCCCGGAAAAAACCAAATGGTCAGCACTGGATAAATTCGCCAGTACGGACGTCGATATCGCCTTTTTTGAACGCAGGAACGACGACGAGACGCCGGATTTCCGCACCTCGATGCGCTATTACGAAAACGGCGTGGCCACCGGTCTGGTAATGGATTTCGGGGATTTCGTGATGACCGGCAAGCTGACCGCGCTTAGCGTTCCGGCTTCATCTTGCCCGCAGCCGAAATCGCCCTGAGCCGGGTGATCCGCCGCCCTTGCTTCTGAGAATGGCGCTCGGCTAGGCGCAGTTCGCCATTGTCGAGATGCTGGAAATTGCCGTCTTCTGCCATGAATATCTCCAGTCAGAGGACATGCTGTTCCACCCCACCCGGCGCTTCACGGCGTCATTAGAGCGTGAAGCTTTTAGCTGAAGGCTCTAATTTTATGTTTGAGCGAGCAATTTCATGCATTTGTCTTGACGCCGCCGCGTCAATCTAAATGCATATTGCTCTAATTTTAAGTTAGGCGAAGGTTAGTCCGCTGTCTGGTCGAGGCGCAGTTTCGCCCTGGCGTGTTGGTTGCCGCCATCCACCAGAATGGCGAGCAAAGAGAGGAACAACTCTCGTTCCGTCGGGTCCAGAGGGGCCAAGCTGCGCTCATTGGTGTTGGCCAGGGGCTTCTGCATCTTGGTGAGGATGGACCTGCCTTTGGCCGTTAGAAACAGTAGCTTCTGGCGTTGGTCAGTGCGGCTTACCGCACGACGGATAAGTCCGCCGCCTTCCAGCCGGGCCGCGACACTGGCCAGCGTCGCCCGGTCGGCGCCGATTTCTTCGGCAATGGCTGATTGGTCGCGCCCGCCCTTCCGGCCCACGGCGGCAAGAACGCAGAGCTGTACGGGGGTGATGTCGAGGCCGACGGACTCCTCCGCGAACAAGGCGGCGTAAATTTGATTCAGGCGGCGAATGAGAAAGCCAGGGTTCTCCATCGATGCTTGGAATGCGGAGTTTTCTGCATCGATACCGATGTCCATGACCGACGCCATCCTTGTGTATAAAAAATAAATTAGTGCACGTTATGTATGGTGATAGCATAGAAAATATCAAAAAAAACAACCAGTCGGAGAGATAACGTGATTTTGATCAACCTGTTGTGGAAGCTGCAGCCGCTGCTGCTCCCAGCAATCCAGGGTCAGGGTGGATAATCAGCTTAACGGGTATGTTCGCCAATAACGCCTCGAAGCGCCCTTTCGTTGTGAAGCGCCGGGCAAAGCCGGTTCGGGGCAACATCCCTGCCAAGCGAGGTACGATGCCCCCCGCGATCACTACGGCCTGTGCGCCATGCGCTAGGGCGAAGTCTCCGGCAACGGCTCCAAGTGCCAGGCAGAAGCGTTGCACGGCGGCGGCGGCCAGTTCGT
>JAKAZY010000039.1 GCA_021826425.1 Pseudomonadota bacterium | reverse complement strand
GTCAAACCATCCAGCAAAGACGCTTGCGCCATAACCAAATAGCCGCTTAAACTTTTAACCCAACAGGTGAGCCAAAACCTCCGTTAAAGCACGCTGCCAATTGTCTCAAATCATTCGACGACGGACAATGGCTTTCCAGCTCTGCCGCAAGAGCATCCAATCTAACGCATCTGTATATATTACATCGCCAATCTCATGCGTGGTACCGAGAGCTTTTATCTCCTGGGCATAGCCAGCGGAACTGAGAATATCCTGCCGACGCAGATAGGCGATTGTTTTCGATACGCTAAGTCCCACTGTCTGGAATAACTCTTGGACCTGCTCGGGGGAGGCAAGAGAAAAATATTCAGAGGAGATAATCGCGCCATCACATGCCGCATCCGCCAGGGCTTGTTCAAGGCTTACCTGCGAGCAGATATCGACAATATCTGGACGCCTTGAAAGCTCTTCGCCCAGTGTGGCCACAGCCAGGCGGTGCGCGCTCAGGGAGGGCACGACGTTCAGGCCCGCTTTGGCCAAGACCGCGCTGTTTAATTTAAGCCACTCCTGAAGATAAGTGGTGCCCGTCTTGGGCAGGCCTATGTGAAGAAACAGCCCCATACATCAACAATCCGATACTTTCCGCTGGCCGGCCTATCCGCCTTAACTCGCCAACGATACCCCACTCCCAGACGCATCGGAAGGCGCAATGGGGCAATCATAGCCCATGGTGAAACATCCAGGGCGCTCTTTGTCGTTCATCCGCCGGGTGCAAAGGCTCTGGGCTCCTGCCGCCTGTGCCTCCGGCCAGGTTTCTCGCCCTTCTCGCGGGTAAGGCCAGGGCGGCGGCGCATGCGCGGCTTATAGGCAGCGGCTGGCGCAATGGGCGGCCTGTGGCGGGCTTGCCCCCCCCCCGTGTGGTTGAATTCATGGTTTTGGATTCCAAAAATAACCTGCGCCGGGTTCAAATTTCTGTAAAATTCGATTTTAGGTAGAAATGACGGCGCTTTTGGAATACTGTCCTGCCTTGGGAAAAGGCGGGAGGCGTATTCAAAGTTGGACTGTCAACCTGCAATTTGGAAAACTCTGACCGCACCTGATTGCCTCATTCATGGTCTTGGGTGGCGTGCGGGCGAGTATTTGCCCCTGTTGATCTACGCCCAGAGCCGGGCGCGCTAGAGTGATCCCGCACTACAAACCGGCTATCGTCATCGTCGATGACAGCCCCACGAACCGGCGGATTTATGCCCGTTTGTCGCGGAATCTGGGCATTGAAGTCCAGCTGAGGACATTCGAGAACCCCCAGCAGGTTATCGATTGGCTGCCAGATAATCGGGCGGACCTGATCATCACCGACTATAAAATGCCCTTCATGACTGGCGACAAGCTGGTGGCGCATATCCGTGCCCATGACCCGAATGTCCCGGTGATCGTGGTAACCGCGTATCATGACAGGAATTACAGGGTGGCCTGCCTCGAGGCCGGGGCTACGGATTTCCTGCTGAGCCCGGTCGACCATATCGAGTTCGTGACCAGGGCGCGCAATCTGCTCAAGCTGCGCGCGCAGCAGCAGATCACCGCCCGCCGGGCGGAAATGCTGGAACGCCGCCTGGCCGCGGGTATCACCGTACAGGGCCAGTTTGTTCTGGATAGCCGGGAGGCGCTGGCCCAGGTGATCGATACGGTTCCCGCCATGATCAGCGCGGCGGACCGTAGCGGCAATTGCATCTTCGTGAACGCCCAGCAGGCCGCCGCGGCCGGGGAGCTTGCGGGCGATCTCGTCGGTCAGCCGGTGGAAACGCTGTTCGGGTGGGACCGTGGCGCCTCCAACCGACGGCTGGACCGGCTGGTGCTGGAGACCGGCCAGGCCTTGCCATCAAGGGAAGAGGAGGTGGTGACCCATGCTGGCGACACGCATGTCTACCTTACCAGCAAGGTGCCGCTGCGAGACAGAGAGGGGGTGGCGATCGCGGTTCTTACCACCTCGGTGGATATCACCGAGCGCAGGAACGCGGAAAAGCGGCTGGAGTATCTGGCCAATCACGACTCTCTGACCGGTTTGCCCAACCGGGCGCTGCTGCGCGACCGGATTCAGCGGGAATTTGCGCGCGGGCGCCGGGGCGACCAGCATTTTGCGCTACATTTCATAGACCTGGATCGCTTCAAGGCCATCAACGATTCCCAGGGCCACATGCAGGGCGACAGGCTGCTGCGCCGCATCGCCGAGATGCTGAATGAAGTGGTGAATGAGGGCGATACCGTCGCGCGCGTCGGCGGGGATGAGTTCGCCGTGCTGCAAACCAACGTCACCGGCCATAACGATATGGCCGATCTGGCGGATACAATCATCGCCCGGTTAAACGAGAACGAGCTGTCGCCGGACCCTTTGAATGTAGGGGCGAGCATTGGTATCTCTATCGCGCCGCTGGATGCCCAGGATGCCGAGGCGCTGATGAAGAATTCCGACCAAGCGATGTATGCCGCGAAGCTGGCCGGCGGCAATATGTGGCGCTTCTTCGCGGCTGAGATGGGGGCCTGTTCCGGCGAAGTGGTAAATCTGGAACGTGATCTGCGTAATGCCATTGCCCAGCAGGAGTTTACCCTCAATTATCAACCGCAATTCGACCTTCGCAACGGCGCGTTGCTGGGGGGGGAGGCGCTTCTGCGGTGGAAGCGCCCGGATATGGGGATGGTCTATCCCAGCGTTTTCCTTAGCCTCGCGGAGGAAAACGGGCTGATCTTGCCGATCAATGAATGGGTGGTCCATGAGGCTTGCCGCCAGATTGCCAGTTGGGCGCAGCAGGGTGTTACCGGGTTGCGGGTGGGAATTAATCTCTCTTCCGTCCAGTTCCGCCGCCGGAAGATTTTCCAGACCGTTGCCGAGGCTATCGCGCAGACAGGAATCAACCCTCAATCACTCGATCTGGAGTTGACCGAGGGGATTTTGCTGCGCGATAGCGATGACATCATCTCCCAGCTCAATGCCCTGCGCGGCCTTGGGGTTAGCTTGTCGCTGGATGATTTTGGGACCGGCTATTCCTCGCTGAGCTATATGCAAAAATTCCCGCTCGACCGGCTGAAGATTGACCGTTCCTTCATTCAGGGGCTGGCAGAGAACAAGAATGACCTAGCCATCGTGCGCACGATCATTGATCTCGGCCATATCCTCAATCTGCGTGTGGTTGCGGAAGGGGTGGAGACAAATGCCCAACTCGCTTTGCTCAAAGCCGAAGGCTGCGACGAAGGGCAGGGCTTTCTGCTTGGCAAGGCGGTGCCGCCGGAGGTGTTCCTGAAAGAGCTGACCACCCCGCAACCCCAGGTCTCGTTCCTGAACGCGAAACGGAGCGCGCGATGAAGTGGCTGGCAGGTGCCAGCCTGGCAATGCAGGGCTGGGCGGGGGCGCTGGCGCGGCGGCTGCGCGACCGGCCGGACAGCGAACATGCGATGAGCTTCAACCGCCTAGCTTTCGCGGGAATCATCGTCATTGTTCTATTGCTGGGGGGGAATTCCCCCAGTTCCAGGGCTGCGCTGGGCTGGATGGTCGTCTATCTTGCCCTGGCGTTGGGCGGGCTGGCGCATATCATCTGGCGTCCCGGCATCAGCCATCCCCGCAGGCTTTATGCACTGCTGCTGGATTGTGGCTTTCTTTCCTGGCAACTGCATCTAGGCGGCGAACGGGTGGCGCTGTTCTACCCGATCTACCTATGGGTCATTTTCGGCAATGGCTTTCGCTTTGGCATCAGGTCTTTGTTTATCGCGGTGCCGGTTGCCACGCTCAGCTTTCTGATGGTTGTGCTGAGCACGCCCTTCTGGCGGGCGCAGCCGCATCTCGCTGCAGGATTACTGATCGGGCTGGTGATTCTTCCCGCCTATGCCGGCACCTTGATCAAGAAACTCTCCGTGGCCACCTATGCGGCGGAGAAGGCCAACAAGGCCAAGAGTCTGTTTCTGGCCAGTGTGAGCCATGAGCTGCGCACGCCGCTCACTGCCATCATCGGCATGAACCAGATGCTGCGCACCAGCACTCTGACCAGCGCCCAGCATGAGATGGTCGAGACCGTGGATGTCGCCAGCCGGTCCTTGCAAGCGCTGATCAACCAGTTGCTCGATTTCTCCCGGATCGAAGCGGGGAAGATGACCAGCACGATCGAGGAATTCGACCTGCTGACATTGCTGATTGATGTGCGGCGGATTGTTGAAAGCCAGGTTCTGGAGAAGAATCTGGCTTTCAACATTCACGTTACGCCCCGCACCCCGACCAGGGTGAGAACCAGCCGCCTGCAATTACAGGAGGTGCTGGTGAATCTGGCCAGCAATGCGGTGAAATTCACCGCCGTCGGCAGCGTGACAGTGGCGTTGGATGCCCAGCCCCTGGAAGGAAACGAAGCAGGATTGATTCTGCGTGGCGAGGTGTCCGATACCGGGATCGGGATTCCGGCCGAGGCGCAGTCGCGCATCTTCGAGAGCTTCACCCAGGGAGATGCCTCGATTCTGAACAGGTTCGGAGGAACCGGCCTCGGCCTGGCGATCACCCGCCGCCTGGTCGGGATTTTGGGCGGCGATATCTCGGTTGCGAGCATAGTCGGGGAAGGCAGCACATTCAGCTTTCATATCAAGGCGTTGCCCGCCACAGAGACGGGGGAGGCTTGGCAGCCGCCAGCCGGGAAGGTGGGGCTGCGGGTGCGCAACCCGCTGAAGAGATCTCTGCTGCGCACCAACCTTGCCGCGATGGGCGTGGAGGTCGAGCTGATGAATCCAGCCAATGCCAACGCTGCCCAGGAGAGCGGCGTGCGGATGTTGTTGGAGTATCATGCCGAGGCGGACATGCCGGAAATGCCAGGCGCGGCTTTGCCCTCATCGCCCAAGACCATTTTCATTCATCCATCTGCCGCACCGGGCCTGCCGGACCTTGCCACCCGGCAGCACTGCGTGACCCTGCTGACCGACGATTTCTCCGACCAGGAATTTCAGCAGGCGCTGCTTATCGCCAGCCGGCTCAGTGCCACGGAGGTGCCAGCAGCATCTTTGGTTGACGCGCCGCCAGCGCGCCCACTGCCCGTCGCACTCATCCAGCGGGATGTGCTGCTGGTGGACGATAACCGGATCAACCAGCGCGTGTTCACCCGTATTCTGGAAGCGGCCGGGCACAGGGTAACGGTGGCGGAAGACGGTAACCTCGCCATTGATATTCTGGAACGCGAAGGGGAGCGTTTCGATATTGTGCTGATGGATTTCAACATGCCCGGCATGGATGGCCTGGAAGTAACCAAGCTATACCGTCTGATGTCGCTCGGCGGGCCGCGCCTGCCGATCATCGGGCTGACGGCGGATGCGTTTGCCCAGACGAGCGAGGATTGGCGCGCCGCGGACATGGATGGCTGCCTTGTGAAACCCATAGCGCCGCAGGATTTGGTGGCGGTGGTTGAGAAAATGGCCCGCGAGCGCCAGGGCAAGCCATCTATTTCGTTCCTTGAAACCCGGCCCGACCCTGCGCCGATACAGTTGAAGCAGGATAACCCGGCCCTGGATGAGGCGATTATTGCCAATCTGCGACTGCTGGGGGATAGCCAGTTTCTGAATGAATTGTTGTCGGATTTTCTTTCCGACGCAAAGGATCTGATCGACCTGCTGAACGCGGATGTGGGGCGTGGCGACAACCCGGAGTTTCGCAACCATGCGCATGCTCTGCGCAGCAGCGCGGCGAATGTTGGTGCCAAGGCATTGGGGGAGCTATGTAACCCCTGGGTTGGATTGCGCGGGACGGAGTTGAAAGCACAGGCAGCACCGTTTGCCGCCTGTGCACATGCTGAATTGAAGAGAACCAGGCAAGCCGTGATGGCTCTGGGAACGATCCGTCGGGCAAACAACCAATGATTGCCCGCCCGGCTTGCTCGTAGCCCTCATGGTCACTCTGCTGCCATGATCATGGGGGCGTGAGGCAGCAACGCCGCCAGCCGGCGGTCCTGTGCGTTGCAAAGCTTGTCCATCTTGCGCAGATCCGCCTCGCTCAGGTTAAGGGCGGCTTCAGCCCAGATATCGACCACATCAATCAGCTCGTCCAGCGTCACCGGGTTGGCGCGGCGCCGGGCGCGGTAGGTGGCCATATGCGCGTTGAATTTCCGGTTATGGCGGGAAATGTAATCCTGCGCCGCCTGTTCACCCTGTCCGTCTTCGGCCAGCACATCCACAACGCCCATCTCAAACAGCTCTTCGGCGGAATAGATCCGGCCGGAGAGGATCATCTCCTCCGCGCGCTTGCGGTCTATCCGGCGGGAGAGAAAGCTGTAAGCCCCCATGCCAGGGAACATGTTGAACAGGATTTCTGGCAGGCCGAGCTTGGCGCTGCGCTCCGCGACGATCATGTCGAAGGACAGCGCATGCTCAAACCCGCCGCCCAGTGCGTCACCCTGCACCAGAGCCATAGTGATGACGGGCGCATCAAAAGCGGTCGTGTTGCGGTGGATCGCCTTCACCGCGACATGGCCATAATGGCGCAGAGAGTCCAGGTCTCCCTCGCGGATGCGCTGCGCGAAATGACCGAGATCACCGCCGAGATTATAGATGCCCGGCACCGCGGAGGCCATGACAAACCAGGAAAACGGCATGTTTTCCCGGCGTGGGGAGCGCGAAAAAGAGGCGGTGATCAATTCCTGCATCTCCCCGATATCCTGCATCAGCTCATGGGTATAGGAAGGGCGGCCCTGCGGCTGCATGAAGCACCAGCAGGTGCTGCTGGCTGCATCCAGTTCCAGCCGCAGATTGTCAAAGCGCTGTGCAAGGAGCGCCTGAAAGGCGAGCGCATACAGGTCCTCGCCCTGGGGGTGGGAGGTGCCTGCATCCTGAAGGCCGGAAGCGGTGGCAAAATTAACGAAGTTCATTCTATGTCTCCATCATATTGGATTTCAGGGGCTACTTGGATTTATGGGCTACACCGTCAGGCGGAGTGGTTGGAATCCACTCGCCTGACGGTTGCATACAGAATATGACTCGAAATTAAGTATTAGGTGTGAAAAAATTTTAACGGCGTTGGGCAAAACCTACCCTCACATCTTACATCCGTGCGCAGCTTCACTCAAAAAGGCGGCGGCGGCTGGCGAGAACGTGTTGGCGCCGGCGTGGAGGAGGCGACGATACGGTGGTAAAATTGCTATTAAATCAATAAACTAAAAGAAAAACCTAGAAATTAAAGCCGGGCGACTTTGGCTCGGATCAGTATCGATTCAATACTAAACCAACACGCACCTCTCGATTAAAAATTCAGAGGGCGATTCTTTGAATATCTATTGGCGCCGGGCGCTGTGCGGCCGGTGCCGCAGCAACCGGCGCAGGAAATTGAAAATCCGGCGCTGTGGTTCCGTTGCCTCGCGGATCGCGTGTATATCAGCCTCGATAGCGTCGAGGCGCTGCAGCAGCGTGTGACTCCCCCCGCCTTGCGTTTCCAGCGCCTGCAACACAGGCCACAAGACCCCCAACAAGGCCGGCTGCTGCTGCAAGGCGCTGCGAATGATGTGGTTGCCCAGCCGCGCCCGCATTTCACCATGGATGTTTAACCCGCCTGTCACGCTATTCGCATAAATCGGTGCATCCGCCGTAAGCCGGTGATGGTAGAAGGCAAGCCGTTCCTCCAGCGCGCCGATATCCCCGATGGTCAACGCCCTGAGGATGAATTCCCAATCCCCCAGCACTGGCAGCGCCTCGTTATAGCCGCCGATGCGCGCAAGCAGTGCGTGCCGCAGCAGCAGCGTGATGGGCGGCATCTGGTTGCGTTCCAGCATTGCGCCGTACGTTATGGGTGGGCGGAAATAGACCCAGGGAAATTGTGCAACCGTTTTGATGCGTCCATCCTCGATACGTTCCTGCACAACATCGCAGCCGGTGGCGACGCCGATATAGGAGGCGTTCTCTGGCGCGTCGAGAAATGCCACCGTGCGGCTGAGAAAGGTCGCATCCCAGCGGTCGTCATCGTCGTGGATTGCAAAAAAACGCCCCGAAGCCGCGCTCAATCCGGCGTTTGAGGCAGCTTCCATGCCAAGCGATGCGGCGTGATGAATGAGAGATAGTCTGTTGGTGAAAGCATCGCGAAACGATGCCAGCCCTTTCTCCAGTGTCGCAACGTCACCGCCATCATTCACGAGGTAAAGCCGCCAATCCGTGAAGGTCTGCGCCAATACGCTCTGCAATGCGCGCGGCAGCAACAATGCCCTGTCTTTGGTACGCATGATGATAGAAACCGTCTCGGCATGTGGGCCTGAGTCTGGCAGCTTCTGAGGCGCATAGAGCCACGGAAGCGGCGCTTCAGGAGGTGGTTGCATGCGTGGGTCATCCTCTCATCGGGTAAGGCAGCGGCCAGGCTCTTATGGCAGCATTACTATGAAGTCCGAATGGTCCTCCAGGGCGAATCGCGCCGCGGTTCGACTTGAACTGATCAGGCTCTAACCCGCGCGAAATCGGCGTGAGGCCGGTGCAGGGTCGAAAATTCCGGATGCACCGCGATATCTGAGAGCATCCGCCCCAGTCCTTCGGTGAAATTCAACCGTGGCGACCAACCTAGAACTTGCTTGACCAGCCCGATACACAGCACGTTTGACGGCACATCGAAGGTACGCCCCGGTTTGCGGTCGACGGTCAGCTTCCGGTTGAGACGCGCCTCTAGCGCTGCGACTATCTCGTTCAGGCTGGTGCCCTTGCCGCTGCCAATGTTGAACACATGCTGCCCGCTGAGGTCAGGCGCGATGGCCAAGTGCACCAAACATTCGGCGACATCGGCGACATGAATGAAGTCGCGTACCACCTCGCCGGTACCCCAGACTTCAATGGGCTGGTTGTTGAGGGCCTTGCTCATGAAGGCTGTTACCGCCCCCAGACCGCGTGAGACATCTTGCCCGGCCCCGAAAGGGTTGGCGATCCGCGCGATACGGCAATCCAGCCCATGCATCGCGTGGTAGAGATTGAGGTAAATTTCCGCCGTCGCCTTGCTGGCACCATAGGCGTTGATGGGGGCGAGTACATGGGTTTCGGGCACGGGAACCTGCTGCAGCGGGCCGTATACGGTGCCGCCGGAGGAAGAGAAGATAACCCGGCCGTGGCCGCGCCGCTTCAGCGCGTCCAACAGTCCCAGCAGGGCGCCGAGATTCTGCTCCAAATCCGTTCTGGGGTCGGCATTCGCGGTGGAGGGCAACGACCCCCATGAATAGAAATGCACCACATCCACGCCTTTGATCTGCGCGTCCCAGTCGGCGGTCAGTATATCGAGATCGCGCCAAGCCAAAAATGGCGAAGCGGCAAAACTGTCCAGAAACGCAGGCCGGCGCCTGCCAGCAAGGATGGCCCGGTGTTTATGCTGGGCCAGCGCCAGCCCGGCATGGCGACCAATGAAGCCGCCGCCGCCAACGATCAGATGGCAGGTCTGGGGAGCAGAATTTGTAGAGTCCATACAATTGTAATACTGCGGCGTGTTCGCAGGCGAAGCAATAGTTGGCCCTCGGTGATTTCGCGTATCACGTTGAATTTTCTATTTTTTACAATAGCTCCTGAGTTCATTGAAAACCTGAAATCAGAAAGCTCGCCCGGATCATTCTGAATCGATTGCGCTCTGGCGTGGCTTCTGGCCAGAATAGAAACGGAAAAAGTCAAATTCGCTGGCGCAGGCGACGTTCTGGAAACCGGTGCGGCGCAGCGCTTCCACCACGGCCTCGGGCGGTGCGTAGGCGGCAATGGTTTGCCAATGATACGCCATCAGCGCCTTGGCCTGGCGGTTGCGTGTCGCCAGCGCCGAAACAGCCGGAAGCATCCCGCCTATAAACACCCCCGCCGCTCGTCTCAGCGCCGGATGGGAGGGGGCGCTGACCTCCAGCAGCACCAGCTTTCCCCCTGGGCGCAGCAGCCGCAGTGCCTCGCTCAACGCCAAGTTTATATCCGAGAGATGCCGCAGCGCGTAGCCCATCGTCACGAAATCGGCGATGCCGTCGGCCAACGGCAATGCCTCTGCTGTGGCCTGGATTAACGGAATACCCAGGGTTTTCTGGGCGAGGCCGAGCATGGCTTCGCTGAGATCAATCCCGATCAACGTGCCGTCTCCCTGCATCAACCGTTGCGCTTGGCGCGCCAGCAGGCCAGTGCCCACCGCAACGTCCACCACGGCCATGCCCGGCCCAATCCCCGCGTGGCGCAAGCAGGTGCGCCGGTACCAAGCGCCCGAGCCAAAGGAGAAGATGTGATTGATCAAGTCGTAATGCCCGGCGAAGCGGTTGAACAAGGCGCGTACGGCCTCTGGCCGCCGCGCCGGGCTTGCATAATAGGCGGCGATTTGTTGCCGTGGAGCGACCGCTTCGGGCTGGTCTTCACGGTTGGACATGGCAGCACACCTATGGCTTAAGAGCGGCCAGCCAAGTTTCGGCGGATATGGCAGTCCGGTCAATGCGTAGGGCGCGAGGGAGCAGGCAGGTGACGGAGCAACAGAGCGTGGTCCTGGACGATTGCGATGTCTTCGTTGTCGGCGGCGGCCCGGCGGGTGCCACCGCTGCCGCGCTGCTTGGCGAGGCAGGATTACGCGTGGTTTTGGCAGACAAGGACAAGCATCCGCGCTTTCACATCGGAGAATCTCTGCTGCCACATAATCTGCCGCTCCTGGACCGTCTTGGCGTGCGCAACAAGATAGAAGCCGGTGCAATGCGCAAGCACGGGATCGAGTTCGTCTCGCCTTACCATGGCAAAAGTGTGCGGTACGATTTCGGCCACGCTCTGGATAAGCGCTTCCCTTATTCCTTTCAGGTCCGCCGCTCCCAATTCGATGAGGTGCTGCTGCACAACGCCGCAGCCAAGGGGGCTGAGGTGTTCGAAGAATGCCGCGTCTCCAATATTGCTTTTCCAGAGCAGGCAGACCCGATTGTCACGGCAAGCACGGCCGATGGCGCCTGCCGCCAATGGCGGGCGCGCTTCGTGATCGACGCCTCCGGTCGCGAGACGCTTCTGGCCACGCAATTGGGCACAAAAGAGCGTCACCCGCGCAACAACAGTGCCGCCGTGTTCGGGCATTTCGCCAATGCCCGCCGGTTGGAAGGGCGGGACGAGGGTCATATCACCATTGTCTGGTTCGACCAGGGCTGGTTCTGGTTCATTCCCCTTTCGGATGGCACCACCAGTGTCGGCGCCGTCTGCCCGGCGGAGGTTTTTAAAAATCGCGGCGCGGACATGGAAAGCTTCTTCCGTGCCCTCATCGCCTCCAGCCCGGAGATGGCCGACCGCCTGAAGGACGCGACGCTGCAAGGCGGTGTGACCGCCACCGGCAATTATTCATATTTCACCAAGCGCGTCACCGGCGATCGTTTTCTGCTCGCGGGAGATGCCGCTTCGTTTCTTGACCCGGTGTTCTCAACCGGCGTCTATCTGGCCATGCTCTCGGGCTTCTGGGCCGCCGAGGCCGCGCACGGATGCCTGGCCAAGCCGGCCAGAACGGCAAAGCTGTTGCGCCGGTACACAGCACGCACCAGGGGCGCGGCGGCGGCCTTCACCTGGTTCATCTTCCGCATCCGTGAACCGGCTATGCGCAACCTCTTCATGTCTCCGCGCAATATGTTCCGGGTGGAGGAAGCCGTGCTGGCGTTGCTCGCCGGCGGCATCTTCGATGGCTGGAAAGTACAAGGCCGGCTCTACATTTTCCGGATGATCTACTATGCCACCAAGCTATCGCATCTGCGGTTTCGGCTCTCCAAAGATCCGCGGCGGCATGTGGGTGGCACGCGCGCGGCGGCGGGCAACTGAGCCACGCTCATGCCATGCAGGTGGTGCTGATCCCCAGTTATAACAGCGGAAAAAGACTGCATGAAACCGTAACCCGCGCCCGCGCTGCCTGGCCGCATGTTTTGTTGGTGGTGGATGGCAGCACGGATGGCTCGGCCGACATGTTGAAAGAAGCAGCGGGTTTTCGAATCATCAGACGCGCTGGCAATGGCGGCAAGGGTGCTGCGGTGCTGGATGGTTTACGTGAAGCAGACGCCTCGGGGTTTACCCATGTGCTGGTCATGGATGCGGATGGTCAGCATCCGGCGGGGGAGATTCAGCACTTCATGGCGCTTTCTGCGGCGCATCCAGGCGCAATGATTTTAGGAGCACCGCGCTTTGATGCCAATGCGCCCCGGATCAGGGTCTGGGGGCGTAAGATTTCCAACGTGCTTGTCCGTTTTCTTGCGGGCAAATACATAAAAGATGCTTTGTTCGGTTTTCGGGTTTATCCGGTGGCGCCCTTGCTGAGGGTGATGCAGGCGAGCCGTCATATGCGCAGCTATGATTTCGATGCCGAGGCAGTGGTGCGCCTGGCCTGGGAAGGGCTGTTCGCGATCAATGAACCTGCGCCGGTAAAGTATTTTGCGAAAGCCGAAGGTGGCATCTCACATTTTCACTACTGGCGGGACAATTTTCGGTTTGCCCGTATGTATGCACGGCTGTTCGCGTCATTGCTGGCGCGGCGGCTTAGAGCGTTCTGTTTTTAGCTGAACGCTCTAGATTTGCGTTTTAGCGAGCAATTTCATGCGCTTATCTTGACGCCGGCGCGTCAATCTAAATGCATATTGCTCTAGGCCATCCCGCCATTGATGTTGAGGAGTTGGCCGGAAATATACCCCGCCTTTTCGGACGCCAGAAAACCGACAAGTTCCGCGACCTCTTCGGGCGTTCCGGCGCGCTGCATCGGCACCATTTTGGCCAGTGTCTCCCGCGGGAAAAGCTCTGCCGTGGCGGGGGAGGCGATGATGCCGGGAGCCACAGTGTTCACGGTGATGCCCCGGCTGGCGAGTTCGAGACACAGCGTGCGCGTGGCGCCGTGCAGCCCGGCCTTGGCGGCGGCGTAATTTGCCTGACCGCGATTGCCCATTACCGCCGCGACGGAAGAGATATTCACAATCCGCCCCCAGCGCGTGCGGATCATCGGCAACAGCAAAGGCTGTGTGACGTTGAAAAAGCCGTTGAGCGAGACGTCGATCACCCGCGCCCATTGCTCGGCTTGCATGCCCGGCATCACGGCGTCGTCATGGATGCCAGCATTATTTACAAGAATCTGAATCGGCCCGGCGGCGAGCATACCCGCCAGCGCCATCCGGGTTTCATCCGGTTTCGTGATATCAAATCGCATGGCCTCGGCGCTCAGCCCGGCATGGGTGATTTCATCAGCAATAGACTGGGCTTTTTCAAGCTGCGTATTGGCGTGCAGATATACATGGTGGCCCGTCGTGGCGAGGGTGCGGGCAATCGCCGCGCCGATTATGCCGCTGGCACCGGTTACCAGAGCGCGTCTCATATCACGGCCTCGAACAAAACCATGGCACGTCCCTCTGCCAGCACCTTCGCCTTGGCGGTGATATTGAATTCATAGCTGGCACCGCGCACATCGCCCAGGGTCTGGCGCGCGGTGATGGCCAACGCGCCATGCGAGGCATCCAGCGTAGCCGTGTGCAACATCACCCCACGCAGGCTCACCAGAAAGCCGGGGCGAGGCGGAGTGTTGCCTCCGGCGCATAGCCTGCCATGCAGCGCCATCGCCTGAGAGGCGATTTCGATCAGGCAGGCAGCCCCCAATACGCCATTTGCCCGGCGCAGGGGATTATCCGGCTGCGCATAGCGTGAGGAGACGCAGGAAATCATCGTCTCGTCCCAGCTTCGCGCGCCATCCAGCAGGCACATCGCACCCGCATGTGGAATGAGCCCGAGGATCGCATTCCGGTCCAGCGCGCTCATAGGGGTGCGACCCGCAGCGCCAAGCCGAGATCGTCCAGATAATCCAGACTCATCGCTGTTTTTTCACGCCGTGCCAGTGCCTCCAGCAAGGGTAAAACGCGTGCGGCGGGAATGCTCCGGCGCAATGCTTCCAGCGTCGGTATCGCGCAGGCGCGCGAGGTGGGTGCGCCAAGCTCGACCTCTAGCCGCGCCAAGCTCCGCCCCGAAGCGGTGGGCGAGAGCAGCAGCGCCACGGCAAAAGCTGCACCGATATGCCGCATGGCGGCCAGCGGTTGAGGGTAGGGCAGGTCATAGGCGATCAGCGCCACCGTGCCGTCCGTGGCCAGTGCTTGCGCCCCCGCCTCAAGCAGCCCGGCGGCAAAGCTGCCGTCATGCGCGCACAGGCTGGTGGCGGGGCGTTTGGCGCCAGTGGCGATGCTCCAATACCCCGCCGCGACATTATGAACCGAGTTGTGAAAGCGCGTGGGGGATAGCTCGCGCACCGGCCCCGCCAGCGTGGCGAGGAT
>JAKAZY010000038.1 GCA_021826425.1 Pseudomonadota bacterium | reverse complement strand
CCGGCCAGGGCGGGCTCGGCGCTCGTTACGTCATGCGCGCTGCACACGCGCAGCCATTGCAGCGCCGCGAAGACGACATGGTCGGCATAGGCCGGGGCTTCGCCCGCGAGGTAAGTCTGGTGGCCGAGCGTGGCCGCCAGCGGCCGCAGCGCCTGGCGCAGCGCACTCAGATGCGCCTCACGTCCCGCCGCCAGATCCGCCAGGCTGCACCCGAAGAATGCCTCGCGCGTGGTCTTGAAATAATCCTGGTCCTTGGGATGCAGCATGGCGTGGATCTCCGGCAGGATCAGCCGGGCGATGGCCGGATGCAGCACGGTCTCGGTCCAGTCATTGACGAAGCGGGTCAGGGCCTTGCCGGCCACGCCGTTGAAAAGCGAGGGACGATCCGGATAGGTCGCCTCCAGATATTCGGCGATCGTCCAGCTATCCACCACACATCGCTCGGCATCGACGAGTACCGGCACCTCTCCCTGGCCGGAGAAGGCAATGTCCTCCTTCTCAGTGAAGCGCCAGGCGATGGTTTCGACAGGGAGGTTTTTATGCGCCAGGGCCATGCGCACGCGCCAGCAATTCGGACTGAAGCGGATGCTCTCATCCTTGGCGGCGAGGTCGTAAAGCTTGATCGCGGTGGTCATCATTTGCTCTCCGTGAGGTTGGTCGCGGTCTGGCCGAACAGGATGGCGCGCGCCTCCTCGTTCACCACCGGCGCGGTGTTGATCGTCTCTGCCAGCGCGTACGCGCGCTGCACCGCCGGACGCTCGCCCACCAGCGCGAACCAGCGCGCCAAATGCGGGAAATCCTCTAGCTTCTGCTTCTGATTTTTGTGAAGCTTGATCCAGGGATGGCAGGCCATGTCGGCAATGGAGTAGTCCCCGGCAATGTAGTCGTGCCCGGCAAGCCGCTTGTTGAGCACGCCATAGAGACGGTTGGTCTCGTTCACATAGCGGTCGATGGCATATTGAATTTGCACCGGCGCGTATTGCACGAAATGGTGGTTCTGGCCGGCCATCGGCCCAAGCCCGCCCATCTGCCAATAGAGCCATTGCAGCACTTCGAAGCGCGGGCGGGGCGCGCGGGGTAGAAATTGTCCGGATTTATCGGCCAGATATTCCAAAATGGCGCCGGATTCGAAAATGCTGAGCGGCCCGGCGCCGTCCTCTGGCGTGTGGTCAACCATGGCAGGCATGCGGTTATTGGGCGAAATAGCCAGAAATTCAGGCGCGAATTGTTCACCCTTGCTGATATTCACCGGCACGATCTTGTAAGGCAGACCGGTTTCCTCGAGAAAGATTGTGACCTTATGGCCATTTGGCGTGGTCCAGTAATAAAGATCGATCACTTGCATCAGGCTCCTGGTTTAAGGGTTAGTCCGAGCGGGGCTAGGTTGGCCTCAACCAGCCGGTGCAGGCGCACCGGGTCAGGGTCCAACCGGGCGAGAACACGCAACGCCAGCACGGCGCCAAATAGCACTTCGGCCGCGAGGCTTGGTTCGGTGCCCGGCGGGAGCAGACTGGCCGCCTTGGCGCGCTCGAGCTGGGCGCGCAGAAATGCCTCCACTTCACTGAGCCGTTCGCGCACCAAGCTACGGGTGGCTTCGTCCGCCGCACCGTCCAGCGCGGTGTTGATGAGCAGACAGCCAGACGGCGTTTCGGTCGAGCATGAGAGGGCGGTCAGCGCCGCGAACAACCCGACGATGGCGTCACGGGGGTCGGGCAAAGCGGCCAGACCAGGCAAGAGCTGGTCTCTGAGCCCGGTATCGGCATAGCGGCGCAAGACTTCACGAAACAACCCGGACTTATCACCGAAGCGGTTATAAAGTGCTGCCGTGGATAATCTGGTGGCGTCTGTCAGATCCCGCAGGGAGGTGGCCGCGTAACCTTGACGCCAGAACAGGTCGCGGGCGCGGTCGAGCAGGGCGTCATCATCAACTGTACGAGGGCGTGCCATACCAAAATAATAATAGATCGATCGATATATAACAAGATAGCTTAGCAATCATCAACATTATTAAGCTAACGGGCGGCCCAGCCGCTCTTGAGCGATATTCCTCAAAGCCGTCTAGAAGCCCCACAAGCTGAGCGGCTGTTTTCCGACAACCTCTTGCTCACGGGAACGGCTATAAAGGGCGCGAAGTAGATGTTCCTCTCACCTGCTTCCAATGACCGCTTTCCCCCACTTGCCACCCATCCCCTATCTTCCCATATCCCTGCCATTCAGGAGACAATCAGCATGAAATACAAGCAGCTAGGCCGCACGGGGCTTTATGTGTCCGAAATCTGCCTGGGCACCATGACCTTCGGCGGCAACGAGGATGCGGGGTTCTGGAAGGCCATCGGCCAGCTCCGCCAGGACGAGGTGGATGCCATTATTGCCCGTGCACTGGAGGCGGGCGTGAATTTCATCGATACGGCGGATGTCTATTCCATGGGCCAGTCTGAACGGCTGGTGGGGCAAGCGCTGAAAAACCTCGGCGTGAAGCGCAAGGATGTCGTCATTGCCTCCAAGGTGTTTGGCGAGATGGGGCCGGGGCCGAACGACCGCGGGGCCTCTCGCGGGCATATCATGGATGGCGTGAAGGCAAG
This sequence comes from Pseudomonadota bacterium, assembly GCA_021826425.1. Classification (GTDB taxonomy): domain Bacteria; phylum Pseudomonadota; class Alphaproteobacteria; order Acetobacterales; family Acetobacteraceae; genus Acidocella. The sequence goes on along the minus strand of JAKAZY010000038.1, from coordinate 11,903 downwards.
TTTGGAACGGCTGGGGCTGGACCATATCGACCTTTACCAGATTCACGGCACCGACACGGTGACACCGATCGATGAAACGCTCCGCGCGCTGGATGACCTCGTTTCCCAAGGGCTGGTGCGCTATATTGGTGTTTCCAACTGGGCGGCGTGGAAAATCGCCAAGGCGCTGGGGCTTTCCGAGGCCAAGGGTTACGCGCGGTTCGAGACGCTGCAAGCCTATTACTCCATCGCCGGGCGGGATTTGGAGCGCGAGCTGGTGCCGATGCTGACCGAGGAAAAGCTGGGGCTGATGGTTTGGTCGCCGCTGGCCGGCGGGTATCTCTCCGGCAAATACGGGCCGGGGGCGGAAAAGGCGAATGACAGCCGCCGCCTCAGCTTTGATTTTCCGCCGGTGAATATTGAGCGGGCGGATAAATGCATCGAGGTGATGCGCGAAATTGGCCTGGCGAACGGGGTTTCCTTGGCGCGGGTGGCGCTGGCCTGGCTGCTGGCCAAGCCGCAGGTGATGAGCGTGATTATTGGGGCCAAGACCACCGCGCAGCTGGACGATAATCTGGCGGCGGCGGCGCTGGTGCTGAACGCGGAGGAAATGGCGCGGCTGGATGAGGTGAGTGCCTTGCCGCCGGAATATCCGGGCTGGATGCTTGAACGCCAGGCCCGCAACCGCGTGCCGCTGCCGTTCAAGACATAACAGGGCGGGCGGCTTTACAGCCGCCGCAGCACGAACGCTTCCGCCAGCGAGGCCTCAATCGCCTCGCCATGGCCAGCATCACGTGCCTCGATCATCACCTCAAGCTGGGCATCCTGCACCGAGGGGCTGGAGAACAGGCGGTGGTGTGAAACTTCCAGAATATTCCCGCCAAGTTCACCAATGCGCTTGGAAACCTCGGCGAGCATCCCTGGCCGGTCTGGCATCTCCAGCACCAGGCGCAGAAGCCGGCCATCGCGCAGCAGGCAGCGCATAAGGGTGTTGGCCAGAATCCGCGGGTCGATATTTGCCCCGCAGATGGAAATACCGACTTTTTTGCCCCGGAAATGTTCGGGGAAACTCATTATGGCGGCCAGCCCGGCGGCACCGGCACCTTCTGTCACCTGCTTGGCGTTTTCCACGAAGGCGGCGATGGCGCTTTCCACCGCATGTTCGGTAACCACCAGAACCGGCACCTCCAGCGCCTTCAAAACGCTAAGCGGGCGCTGGCCGATGTCACGCACCGCGATGCCCTCGGCGATGGTCGGCCCGCCGACCTTGATCTCCTGGCCCGCCAGTACCTGGGCGAAGGCGGCGTAATGCTCCACCTCCACGCCGTAAACCTTGCATTCCGGGCGTAGATGCCGCGCCACAATAGCACTGCCCGCAATCAGCCCGCCGCCGCCCGTGGCCACCACCAGCGCGTCCAAATCGGGCACATCCTCGAACATTTCCAGCGCCATGGTGCCCTGGCCCGCCATCACGGCCGGGTCGTCATAGGGGTGGATGAAGAACAGCCCTTCCTCACGCTCCAGCCGGTGGGCTTCGGCCGCGGCCTCGGCCAGGGTTTCCCCAAACAGCACCACGTTGGCACCCCAGCTTGCCGTGCGGGTAATTTTGGTGGCCGGGGTGTGACGCGGCATGACGATGGTGGCTTTGATACCCGCAAGCTGGGCGTGGCGCGCCACGGCCTGGGCATGGTTACCCGCTGACATGGCGACAACGCCGCGCTTGCGTTCATCCTCCGACAAAAGCGCTATGCGGTTGGCTGCCCCACGCTCCTTAAAGGCACCGGTGGCCTGAAGATGGTCCAGCTTCACGTAAATCTCAGCGCCGGTGAGGCGGGAGAGCGCATCCGACTTTAAAACGGGCGTGCGAACCACAGCACCCTTAATCCGCTGCGAGGCGGCCAGAACATCCGCGTAGGTAAGCATCTCAGACGAAGCTGATTTTCAGGATTTCGTAGGAGCGGTCGCCGCCAGGTGCGGGTACCGCCACGGACTCGCCCACGCGCTTGGAAATCAGTGCCTTGGCCAGCGGCGAGGTGATGGAGAGCTTGCTCTGCTTGATATCCGCCTCATACAGCCCGACGATCTGGTAGCAGACCTCCTGTTCGGTATCTTCATCCACCAGTACGATGGTGGCGCCGAACTTAACCGTATCGCCCGAAAGCGAAGTTGGGTTGATCACCTCCACCGCCGAGACAATCTCCTCCAACTCGGCGATCCGGCCTTCAATGAAAGACTGGCGCTCGCGCGCGGCATGGTATTCGGCATTTTCCGAGAGGTCGCCATGGGCGCGCGCTTCGGCGATGGCACGAATGATCGCCGGCCGCTCAACAGCCTTGAGCGTCCGCAATTCGTCTTCGAGTGCCGCGAGGCCCGCCGCGGTCATGGGAAATTTCTGCACTGCATCTCCTCAAGGGCGCGCAGGCCCCCGATGGGGTTAGAGGATAAACGAAAAGCCACCGCCGGCGCGCGAACGCCGGCGGCGATCAGAAAGATTGATGAAAATACGACTGTAACGGCGCGACTTCAAGAGTGCCCGAAATTAGCGCAGCTATGGCATGCGCCGCGGCCCTGGCGCCCGCTATGGTTGTAAAGTTGGGCACGCCATGCGTCAGGGCAGAGCGGCGGATGTTGAAACTATCCGCTACGGATTGCGCGCCAGAGGCCGTGTTGATGATCAACTGAACCTCGTTGGAGCGGATGGCATCCACGCAATGCGGGCGGCCTTCCAGCACCTTGTTCACCCGCTTGACCGCAATTCCAGCGTCGGTGAGCACCTTGGCGGTGCCGCCGGTGGCGAGCAGGGTAAAGCCCAACTCCGTCAGGCGGCGGGCCACCGGCAGGAAGGCGGGTTTGTCGGCATCCTTCACCGAGACAAAGGCGGTGCCGGAGAGAGGGAGTTTAACCCCGGCGCCAAGCTGAGCCTTGGCGAAGGCGCGGGCGAAATTATTGTCCAGACCCATCACCTCGCCGGTGGATTTCATCTCCGGGCCCAAAAGCGTGTCCACATTCGGGAAGCGGGCGAAGGGAAATACCGCCTCCTTCACCGCCACATGGCGCGGCTGGATGGAATCGTCCAGGTTGAAGTTGGTAAGCTTTGCCCCCGCCATCACCAGTGCGCCGATTTTGGCCACCGGCACGCCGGTGGCCTTGGCAACAAACGGCACGGTGCGAGAGGCGCGCGGATTCACCTCCAGCACGTAGATCATGTCGTTCTGGATGGCGTATTGCACGTTCATCAGCCCCACCACGCCCAGCGCCTTGGCCATGGCGACGGTTTCCGCCCGCAGCTCTGCCACAATGGCGGGGGACAGCGAATAAGGCGGCAGCGAGCAAGCTGAGTCACCGGAATGGATGCCGGCTTCCTCGATATGCTCCATCACACCCGCCACATACACGTCCGTGCCGTCGCAGATGCAGTCCACATCCACCTCAGACGCCTCGTTAAGATAGCGGTCGATCAGCACCGGGTTGTCGCCGGAAACTCGCACGGCCTCGCGCATATAGCGCTCCAGCCCGGTGCGGTCGTAAACAATCTCCATCGCCCGCCCGCCCAGCACATAAGACGGGCGGATGATGACGGGGTAGCCAATCCGCTCGGCGATGGCGGCGGCCTGTTCGGTGGAGCGGGCGATGCCGTTATCCGGCTGGCGCAGGCCAAGCTTCTTTAACAGCTCCTGAAAGCGCTCGCGGTCCTCCGCCAAATCGATGGCATCCGCCGAGGTGCCGAGAATGGGAATGCCAGCTGCTTCCAGTGCCTGAGAAAGCTTCAGTGGTGTCTGCCCGCCATATTGCACAATGCAGCCCAGCAGCGTGCCTTTTTCCTGCTCCTTGCGGAGAAGTGAGAGCACGTCCTCATCGAACAGCGGTTCGAAATAAAGCCGGTCCGATGTGTCGTAATCGGTGGAGACGGTTTCCGGGTTGCAATTGACCATGATGGTCTCATAGCCCGCTTCGCGCAGGGCGTAGGCGGCATGCACGCAGCAATAATCGAACTCGATACCCTGGCCGATGCGGTTTGGCCCGCCGCCGAGGATGACGATTTTTTTGCGCTCTGACACATCGGCTTCGTCCAAAGGCGTGCCGTAAGAGCCTTCATAGGTGGAATACATGTAAGAGGTGGCGGAGGCGAATTCGCCCGCACAGGTGTCGATGCGTTTATAGACCGGCTTCACGTCCAGCTTTAGCCGCGCGGCGGTAACGGCCGTTTCCTTGTTGCCAGAAAGCTGGGCCAGGCGCTTATCGGCAAAGCCCATGGATTTCAGGCGGCGGAAACCGAAGGCATCGCGCGGCAGGCCGTTCGCTTTCACATCATTTTCAGCGTCGATGATCCCCTGCATCTGGCGCAGGAACCAGGGGTCAAACTTGCAAGCGGCGTGAATTTCCTCAACCGAAATCCCGGCGCGCAGCGCCTGCGCCGCCACCAGCAGGCGGTCCGGCCGGGGGGTGGAAAGGGCGGCGCGGAACGCATCCACCCCGCCATCGCCGGGGGCGGGCATCTCATCCAGTCCGGAGAGGCCGGTTTCCAAGCTGCGCAGGCCTTTCTGCAAGGCTTCCTGGAAATTGCGGCCAATCGCCATCGCCTCACCCACGGATTTCATCGAGGTGGAAAGCAACGCCGGGGTGCCGGGGAATTTCTCGAAGGTGAAGCGGGGAATTTTGATGACGACGTAATCGATCACTGGCTCGAAGGATGCAGGCGTGGCCTTGGTGATGTCGTTCTGCAGCTCATCCAGCGTGTAGCCAACCGCCAGTTTCGCCGCCACCTTGGCGATGGGAAAACCGGTAGCCTTGGAGGCGAGTGCCGAGGAACGCGAGACGCGCGGGTTCATCTCGATGACCACCATGCGGCCATCTTCTGGGTTGATGCCGAACTGCACGTTGGAGCCGCCGGTTTCCACGCCGATGCGGCGCAGACAGGCGATGCTTGCATCGCGCATGATCTGGTATTCCTTGTCCGTCAGCGTCAGCGCCGGTGCGATGGTAACAGAATCGCCCGTGTGCACACCCATCGGGTCGATATTCTCGATGGCGCAGATGATGATGCAGTTATCCGCCGCATCACGGACGACCTCCATCTCATACTCTTTCCAGCCGAGCACGGATTCCTCCACCAGCACCTCATTGGTGGGTGAAGCCTCAATGCCGCCCAGGCAGATGTCGAAGAATTCCTCGCGGTTATAGGCAATGCCGCCGCCGGTGCCGCCCAGGGTAAAGCTGGGGCGGATAACCGCGGGCAGGCCCACCTGCTCAAGCGCCGCCGCGGCTTCCTCTCTGGTGTGGGCAATAGCTGATTTTGGGCCCATGATGCCGATCTCGGCCATCGCGTCGCGGAATTTCAGACGGTCCTCGGCGCGGTCGATCACATCCGCTTTGGCGCCGATCAGCTCCACGCCAAGTTTTTCCAGAACGCCGGATTTGGCGAGGCTCATCGCCGTGTTCAGCGCCGTCTGCCCGCCCATGGTCGGCAGCAGCGCATCCGGTTTCTCCTTGGCGATGATCTTTTCCACCATTTCGGGCGTGATCGGCTCGATATAGGTCGCATCCGCCAGCGACGGATCGGTCATGATCGTCGCCGGGTTGGAGTTCACCAGAATGACGCGGTAGCCCTCCTCGCGCAGTGCCTTGCAGGCCTGCGCGCCGGAATAATCGAACTCGCAGGCCTGGCCGATGACAATCGGCCCGGCGCCGATGATCATGATGGATTTGATGTCTGTGCGTTTGGGCATGGTATCTCGCTAGAACTGGAGGACGCTGGGGCGAATTAAGTGATAGGCTGAACGGCGTTTCTAACTCAACTGCAAGGCTCTTAAGATATGGCCAACGGCCTCTATTGCGAGTGCATTGAGGACGGCATCTCCGCCGTGAGTGGAGAGATAAGCGACAACGCCATTATTTTTTACGGCATTCCAAATTGAGCTAATTCGAACAACAGGATTTTTAAGAGCGTCTTGAAGAGCTGTAACCTCTTGGCTCAGAGCTAAACGTTCTTCAGTGTTAGCCTTAAGCTCGTTAGAATTTTGGATGCGCTCTTTTAACTCATCCAGCTTTCGGGTCGCGGCGTCGATTTCGGATTGATTGTCCTTAGTAGAAACAAACCGATCGGCAGCAGGGATTTGCTTTTGGCTGGTAGATGCAAGCAATTCATGAGATAACACGTTATCAGGTAGGTAGAGTTCAAGAGCGGGTTCTATAAATGATTCATGGATTCGTACCGCAGAAAACGATCTGATTCCCTGTTGTACTTGAATCGTCCGCAAGATGCAGAGATTGGTCAATTCTACTAAACTGTTGTCGAATATGATGTTGATGATGGCGGCTGGATATTTCGTCTCAAGTCGGAACAGTTCCTTTAGTTCATCGACAGGAATCCACTCAAGGTCGGCATTTGTTGTTGTATGGCCAACAAAGGCCATTAGAATACGCTTGGCATTTTCGCCCACGTGTAAATCAAGAACCATTGACAATCAGCCCATCAGTTCAACAAAACGCTTGAACAGATAAGCACTATCGCTCGGCCCTGGGCTCGCTTCCGGGTGATACTGCACGGAGAACACTTTCTTCGCCTTCGCCTGGATGCCTTCGTTCGAGCCGTCGAACAGCGACACATGCGTCACCTCCACGTCGTCGGGCAAGCTCTTCTCATCCACCGCGAAGCCGTGATTCTGCGAGGTAATCTCCACCTTGCCGGTGGTCAGATCCTTCACCGGCTGGTTGGCGCCGCGGTGGCCGCGCTCCAGCTTGTAGGTCTTGCCGCCCAGGGCGGTCGCCAAAAGCTGGTGGCCAAGGCAGATGCCGAAAATCGGCACGCCCGCCTGCATAATGCCCTGGATGGTGGGCACGGCATATTTCGCCGTCGCCGCCGGGTCACCGGGGCCGTTGGAGAGAAACACGCCATCCGGGGTAAACCCCAATATCTGCTCGGCCGTGTAGGTGGCGGGCACCACCGTTACCTGGCAGCCGGCGGAGGCCAGCGAGCGGAGAATATTGCGCTTGGCGCCGTAATCGATGGCCACCACGCGCTTGCCGCCATTGGTTTCGGCGAAGCCATTTTCCCAGCTCCAAATGCCATCCGTCCATTTATAGGCCTGGGTGCAGGAAACTTCCTTGGCCAGATCCAGCCCTTCCAGCCCGGCCCAGTCTGCCGCTTGCTTGGCCAGCGCCTTCAGATCGAACTTGCCGTCCTCCGGATAGCACAACACCGCGTTCGGCGCGCCCAGGTCGCGGATGCGCAAGGTGAGTGCTCGCGTATCCACCCCGGCGATGCCCGGAATGTTCATGCTTTTCAGCCAGTCACCCAAATTATTCGTGGCGCGGTAGTTGGAGGGGGCGGTGAAATCCTCTTTCGTTACCAGCCCGCGCGCGAAAATCTGCGGGGCCTCCATGTCTTCCTTGTTCGTGCCGACATTGCCGATATGCGGGAATGTAAAGGTGACAATCTGCCCGGCGAAGGAGGGGTCTGTCAGGGTCTCCTGATAGCCGGTCATGCCGGTGGAGAAGCACAGCTCGGACGGTTTGGTTGTGGAAAACGCACCAAACCCCCTTCCCCAGAACACGGTGCCGTCCGCCAGCACCAGGGCGGCGGTGGCACCAGGCGGTACCTCGCTGCTCTCCGGCACGCCGGAAAAATCTTCCCAGGCGAGGCCGGTTGCGGCCATAATGGCGGGCCAATGGCGCGGCGGGATGGTGTTGCTGCTCCGCCATTTGCGGACGGCTTCGGGAGAGACGCCGGTGAGAGCGGCGGCAGCCTCGTTGCCGCCGAGGCGGCGCAAGATTTCTTCTATTGGCGTGTACATGGTATCTTCTTAGCGGAATTTTATTCCGGCCTCAACGATACTATATAGGCGCCGGAAATTTTTTCCGGACCCGGAGATGAAGATATGAGCCTACGTGAAAAACTGACCGCTTCAGTGAAGGAATCGATGCTGGCCCGCAATGCGGAGCGTACCTCGGCCCTGCGCATGATCCAGGCCAAGCTGAAGGACACGGATATTGCCGCCCGCCCGAAGGGCGTGGAGCAGATCCCCGACGAGGAAATTCTGGCCATGCTGCGCTCCATGATCAAGTCCCGCCGGGATTCGGTTGCGCTCTACCGCCAGGGCGGGCGTGAGGATCTGGCGGGCAAGGAGGAGCACGAGATTGCCGTGATCTCCGAATTCCTGCCGCAAACGCTGGAGGGCGAGGCGCTGGACGCCGCGATTAAAGATGCGATCGCCGCCACGGGTGCCACAGGTGCGAAAGACATGGGCAAGGTGATCGGTGCGCTGAAGGCCAAGCATGGCGCGGCGCTGGACATGGGTGTGGCCTCCGCCGCGGTGAAGGCGGCGCTGGCAGGGTAATGGCGCTACCGGCCAATTTTCTAGAGGAGCTTCGGGCCCGACTGCCGATCGCCACGGTGATCGGCAAAACTGTGAAGCTCACCCGCTCCGGCCGGGAGCGTAAGGGCTGCTGCCCTTTTCATGGGGAAAAAACGCCTTCCTTCTATGTATATGACGACCATTACCATTGCTTTGGCTGCGGCGAGCATGGGGACATCATCACCTTCGTGATGAAGAGTACAGGTGCTGGCTTCATGGAGGCGGTGGAGGATTTGGCGGGCCAGGCGGGGCTGGAGGTGCCCAAGCCCACCCCCCAGGCCGCCGAGGCGCAGGCGCGGCGCGCGACATTGGCCGAAGTGCTGGAGGCCGCCTGCAAGGAGTATCAGCTCTGGCTTTGGGGCCAGGAGGGCCGCGCGGCGCTGGATTATCTACGCGGGCGGGGCCTGGCGGATGATACCATCCGCCGCTTCCAGCTTGGCTGGTCTGGCGAGGGCAGGGGCCAGCTTGCGGCAGCCTTGCGAGGCCAGACCATCAAGCCTGACCAGCTGATCGAGGCTGGGTTGATGAAACAGGGCGAGCGCGGGCCGGTGGACATGTTTTTCAGCCGGGTGATGTTTCCCATCCGGGACCGGCGGGGAATGCTGATTTCCTTCGGCGGGCGGATTATGGGCGATGGCCAGCCGAAATATGTGAACGGGCCGGAAACCGCGCTGTTTTCCAAGCGCCGCTCTCTCTATGGGCTGAATTTGGCGCGGGAGGCGGTGCGCAAGGGGGCGCCGATGATCATCGCCGAGGGGTATATGGATGTGATCGCGCTCTCCCAGGCCGGGTTTGCCGGCGCGGTGGCGCCTTTGGGCACGGCGTTGACCGAGGAGCATCTGGAGGAGATCTGGCGGCTTTCGCCCGAGCCGGTGGTGTGTTTCGACGGCGACGCGGCTGGGCAGCGCGCCGCGCTGAAAACCGCCGAAATGGCGCTGACGCAATTAACGCCTGAGAAGTCGCTGAAGCTATTGCGGCTGCCGCCCAAGGATGATCCGGACAGCCTGATCAAGCGCGGCGGCCGGGTGGCGTTTGAGGCGGAATTGGCGAAGGCCCAGCCGCTTTCGGCGGTTTTATTCGATATGTTGAAGCTGGGACAGGATGTTTCGACACCTGAAGGCAGGGCGCGATTCTGGGAGAGGCTGGCAGCGGCGGCGAACAGCATCCCTAATAGAGTGCTTTCCAAAGAATACTTTAACTTACTGAAAAAACAATATAATCCCAATGACAAATGGGGCCGGACGAATCCAGGTCGTAGTCAGGGGGCTAAAAATTCGCAGGGCCGTAGTCCTGCACCACCTTCCGTGACGATTCCACCGCGTACTCCGCCTGACCCCGAGGCCGTACAGCTCCGCCGCGCCCGGCTGATGCTGGCGATTTTACTGGCCTTTCCGGTGATGATCCTAAAGGTAGAGGAGATGTTTTCGCGCGTCCGTCTTCCCCCGGCAGACGAGGCCTTGCGTGAGGCGCTGCACGCGTTTGCTTCAACGGGGAAACCTCTTGACACCGACTCGCTTCTCTCCCATCTCCGCTCACTCGGCATGGACCAGCAGGTGCGAGCCTTGGAAGCGCTTGCAAAGGCTGAATTGAGCCTTCTCAGAGAAGCAAGTCTAGCCGAAGCTGAAGACGCGTGGTGGGATTTCTACGAATCAATGGACTTTAGTAGAAGCGAGTTGCAGGCACAATGCGACGAGGCGAAGGCTTTTTACGATGCGAACCCGACCGACCGTGCGGCGCTCGACCGGCTGACCCGTTATCTTCATCTGCTGGACCGCGCCCGCTCAGGTGCCGCGGGGCTTGAAGAAATCTGACTCGAATCGCGCCCGCATGTTGCCTAGTTATTGACTTGTAAAATATACGAGCCGCTTAGACCGGAGACTTGATCTGATCATGGCCACCAAGCCAACCGCCACCACTGAAACCGCCGCCCCCGAGGTCGAAGCCGATGCCAATGTGCTGGACACTCAATCAGCCGCGGTAAAGCGTCTGATCGCCAAGGGCAAGGAGCGAGGTTACATTACCTTCGATGAGCTGAACGCCGTTCTGCCCGCTGAGCAGAACAGTTCGGAGCAGATCGAGGACATCATGGCGATGCTTAATGAAATGGGCATCCAAGTGGTGGAGTCAGAGGAAGGCGAGGAGGCCGAGGCCGCCGCCGCCCCCAAGGACGAGGCCGAGGGGGACGAGGAGCAGGCGGGAAATATCTCCGAAGCCTCGGTGAGCCGCACGGACGACCCGGTGCGCATGTATCTGCGCGAGATGGGTACGGTTGAGCTGCTGAGCCGCGAGGGCGAAATTGCCATCGCCAAGCGCATCGAGGCCGGGCGGGACATGATGATCCGCGGGCTTTGCGAAAGCCCGCTCACCTTCCGCGCCATCATCGCCTGGCATGAGGCGCTGAATAATGGCCGGGTGTTGCTGCGCGACGTGATCGATCTGGAAGCCATGCAGGCTGGCTCCGAGCCTGGCGAGACCAGCTTTGATGCCTCCGAGGAAATGGAGGACGACGAGGATGGCGAGGGTGCCGGTATGTCCCTCTCGGCGCTGGAAGAGAAGCTGAAGCCCGAAATTTTCCAGAATTTCGACGAAATCGAGAAGCTCTACGAAAAGCTCTCGAAGATGCAGACCAAGCGCATCGACAACCTGACGTCTGGCGGCGACGTGAATTCGCGCTCTGAAAAGGCGTACGAAAAGCTGCGCGATGAGCTGGTGGCCAAGGTTGAGCAGGTGCGGCTGCACAACAACCGCATCGAGGAGCTGGTGGCGCAGCTGAAAGTGCTGAACCAGCGCCTGAATGGACTGGAAGGCCAACTTTTGCGTTTGGCCGAGAACACCAAGGTGAGCCGCGAGGAGTTTTTGCAGCATTACCGGGGCCGCGAGATGGACCCGGGCTGGGTGCAACATGTCGCCGGGCTGCCGGGCAAGGGCTGGAAGGAATTTTCCAAGAAGCACGAGGGCCAAGCCAACGAGCTGCGGGCGCAGATAGGCAAGGTTGCCAATGAAGCCGGGTTGCCGATTGAGGAATTCCGCCGGGTTTATACCACGGTTTCGCGCGGCGAGCGTGACAGCACCCGTGCCAAGAAGGAAATGATCGAGGCCAATCTGCGCCTCGTGATCTCGATTGCGAAAAAATACACCAATCGCGGCCTGCAGTTCTTGGATCTGATTCAGGAAGGCAATATCGGGTTGATGAAGGCGGTGGATAAGTTCGAGTATCGCCGCGGCTATAAATTTTCCACCTACGCCACCTGGTGGATCCGGCAGGCGATCACGCGTTCCATCGCTGACCAGGCCCGCACCATCCGCATTCCGGTGCATATGATCGAGACGATCAACAAGCTGGTGCGCACCTCCCGCCAGATGCTGCACGAGATTGGCCGCGAGCCGACGCCTGAGGAGCTGGCCGAGAAGCTGGGCATGCCGCTGGAAAAAGTGCGCAAGGTGCTCAAAATCGCCAAGGAGCCGATCAGCCTTGAAACGCCGATTGGCGATGAGGAAGACAGCCATCTGGGCGATTTCATCGAAGACAAGGCGGCGATTATTCCGCTGGATGCCGCCGTGCAGGCCAAT
>JAKAZY010000037.1 GCA_021826425.1 Pseudomonadota bacterium | reverse complement strand
TCGGCGATGAGTGTGGAACAAATGGCGCGGCTGGGATCGGCCGAGCCCAGCGCGATGGCGCGGCGGCGCCAGGATTGCGGCATGGGTAATGGCACCATGTAGCGCGCCAGATCGAACACATGCTTCAAATCATATTGCACGCCGATGCGCGCGGCGGCATGGGCGATGATCCTGTCCGCATCTGCCGGCGTGATGCTGATGGGACGGCAGATGCGGACATGGTAAGGCGACAGCTCGGCCAAGGGAAATTTCCGTACGCCAAGCACCACATCGGCCTCGATGCACATGCCCTCCCCGGCATAGAGCACGGCATGCGACCAGGTAGATTGGGTGAGGTATTTGATGATGGCGCTGATCCGCAGGTTGCCCTCCACCAGAATCACATCCGCCTTGCGCAGCAGCGTTTGCAATGCGGCGATATCCACCGGCAAGGCTGGGGGAGCCTGTACTTGCTGGGTGAGGAAATCGGCGATCCAACTGCCGATGAACTGGCGAAAATGGTTCATGCGCCTTAAGCCTTTTTGCGGGCCTTTGCCGGTTTTTGCGCCAGCAACGGTGCGAGGAATTTACCAGTATAGCTACCTTCGGCCAACGCGATCTGCTCTGGCGTGCCACTGGCGATGACACGCCCGCCACCTGCCCCGCCTTCGGGGCCGATATCGATGATATGATCGGCGGTTTTGATGACTTCGAGATTATGCTCGATAACGATGATGGTGTTGCCCGCATCCACCAGCGCGTGCAGCACCTCCAGCAATTTGCGAATATCCTCGAAATGCAGGCCCGTGGTTGGCTCGTCCAGAATATAGAGCGTGCGGCCGGTGGCGCGTCGCGCGAGTTCCTTCGCCAGTTTTATGCGCTGCGCCTCGCCCCCCGAGAGGGTTGTGGCCTGCTGGCCAAGCTTGATATAGCCCAGCCCGACGCGGGCGAGGATGCTGAGCCGGTCATGGATTTTCGGTACGGCAGAAAAGAATACCAAGGCCTCGTCCACCGACATATCCAGCACATCGGCGATGGATTTGCCGCGGAACTTCACCTCCAGCGTCTCGCGGTTATAACGCTTGCCCTTACAGGTGTCGCAGGTAACAAAGACATCCGGCAGGAAGTGCATCTCGATCTTCAGCACGCCATCGCCCTGGCAGGCCTCGCAGCGCCCGCCTTTCACGTTAAAGCTGAAGCGCCCGGGCTTATAGCCGCGTGCGCGGGATTCCGGCATTTCGGAAAACCAGTCGCGGATGGGGGCAAACAAATCCGTATAAGTCGCGGGGTTGGAGCGCGGGGTGCGGCCGATGGGCGACTGGTCGATATCGATGATCTTGTCGAGTTGCTCCATGCCGTCGATCTTCTCAAACGGCGCTGGCACCTCGCCTGAGCCCATCAGCCGGCGCGAGAGAGCTTTATAGAGCGTGTCCACAACCAAAGTGGATTTACCGCCGCCGGAAACCCCGGTGACGCAGGTGAACAGCCCCAGCGGAAATTCCGCCGTGACATCTTTTAAATTGTTCCCTCGCGCACCAGTAAGTTTCACGATACGGTTGCGTTGTATCTTGCGCCGCACCGGAATGGGAACGGCGCGGCGGCCGGAGAGATAATCGCCGGTGATGGATTTTGGATTGGCGGCCACTTCCTTCGGCGTGCCTTGCGCCACCACATAGCCGCCGGCAACCCCCGCCCCCGGCCCCATGTCGATGAGATGGTCGGCGGCGAAAATCGCATCCTCGTCATGCTCCACCACCAGCACGGTGTTGCCGAGGTTTTTCAGGCGTTCGAGCGTGCCGAGCAGGCGCTCATTGTCGCGCTGATGCAGGCCGATGGAGGGTTCGTCTAGCACATAAAGCACGCCGGTGAGGCCGGAGCCGATCTGGCTGGCCAAACGTATGCGCTGGCTCTCCCCGCCCGAAAGTGTGGCGGAGCCGCGCGCCAGAGTCAGATAGTTCAAACCCACATCCAGCAGGAATTGCAGGCGCTCCTCGATCTCCTTCAGGATTCGCCGGGCGATTTCAAAACGCTGCGGGGAGAGGGTTACCGCCACCTTGCTAAACCAGACACGCGCATCGTCGATGGAAAGTTCCGCCACTTCAGCGAGGTTTTTGCCTGCCACTTTCACCGCCAGGGCCTCAGGCTTCAGCCGCGTGCCATGACAAATGCCACAAGGACGCTCGGCGTGGTAGCGGGAGAGTTCCTCGCGCGTCCAGGCGGAATCGGTTTCCTTGTAGCGCCGTTCAAGGTTTTTGATGATGCCTTCGAACGGCTTGGTAACGTTGTAGGCCCGCACCGAATCCTTGTAGGTGAATTTGATGTCTTCCTTGGCCGAGCCATAGAGAAAGGCATCCCGCACCTCCTCCGGCACATCCTCCCAGGCGGTGGTGAGCTTCACGCCGTAATGCTTGGCCAGCGAGGCGATGGTCTGGTCGTAATAGGGTGATTGCGCGCCCGCCCAGGGGGCGATGGCGTTATCATTCAGCGCGCGGCGTTCGTCCGGCACCACCAGATGCGGATCGAAATAGATCTCATGCCCCAGCCCGTCACATGCCGGGCAGGCACCATGCGGAGAATTGAAGGAGAACAGCCGCGGCTCGATCTCCTCGATGGTGAAGCCCGAAACCGGGCAGGCGAAGCGCGAGGAAAACACGGTGTGCTCCCGTGTCTCCGCGTTCTCGGCATAGACGATGCCATCCGCCAGGCCCAACGCTGTCTCGAAACTATCCGCCAGGCGCTGCTCCAGCCCGGGTTTTACCACCAGCCGGTCCACCACCAGCTCGATATCGTGCTTCAGGGTTTTCTTCAGCGCCGGGGCCTGGTCGATCTCGTAAACCGTCCCGTCGATCTTCGCCCGGGTGAAGCCCTTGCGCTGGAATTCCATCAGTTCCTTCTTGTACTCGCCCTTGCGGCCGCGAATCACCGGGGCGAGCAGCAAAAGCCGCGTGCCCTCCTGCATCGCCATCACCCGGTCCACCATCTGGCTTACCGTCTGTGCCTCGATGGGCAGGCCGGTGGCAGGGGAATAGGGCACGCCCGCGCGCGCCCAAAGCAGGCGCATGTAATCATGGATTTCCGTGACCGTGCCGACGGTGGAGCGGGGGTTCTTGGAGGTGGTTTTCTGCTCGATGGAGATGGCTGGAGAAAGTCCCTCGATGCTGTCCACATCCGGCTTGCCCATCAGCTCCAGGAATTGGCGCGCATAGGCCGAAAGGCTCTCCACATAGCGGCGCTGGCCCTCGGCATAGATGGTGTCGAAGGCCAGTGAGGATTTGCCGGAGCCGGACAGGCCGGTGATGACGGTGAGTTGCTCGCGCGGGATCTGTATATCGATATTCTTGAGATTATGCTCGCGCGCGCCGCGGACGCTAATGAACCCCGCGCCCTTCTGTTCAGAGCTCTTCTGCTCAACCGCCATGATCCGCCTCGGATGTTCGTGCAATGTTCTTGTCAGATTAGGAGGTGTGCGTATATAAAGCAACGCTGGCCTCCGCGTGTCGGATGCGCTATCCTGGTGTGCAATTTTGGGTTGTAGAGGGTCTGATGGCTGGTAGTGTAAACAAGGTGACGATCGTGGGAAATCTGGGGCGCGACCCGGAAATCCGCAACACGCAGGCCGGCATGAAGATCGTGAACCTTGCGGTGGCCACCTCCGAGACCTGGAACGATAAAGCCAGCGGCGAGCGCAAGGAACTGACCGAGTGGCACCGGGTGGTTATCATGAATGAGCGCCTGGGCGAGGTGGCGGAAAAATATCTGCGCAAGGGCTCCAAGGTTTACCTGGAAGGTAAGCTGCAGACCCGCAAATGGACCGACCAGTCCGGCCAGGAGCGTTACACCACAGAGATCATGATCGGCCGCTTCAACGGCGAGCTGGTGCTGCTGGACCGCCCCTCCGGCAATGCCGGCATGGGCGGCGGCGAGGATTATGCCCCGCGCGCGGCTACATCCGCACCCGCAGCCAAGCCGGCCGCGCGGGCCGTGGGCGGCTGGGATACGCGCCCCGGCAATGATCTGGACGACGAAATTCCGTTCTGAGCACCGCCAATTTTGCAAATCAGCATCCATGAAGGGCCGCAGCAATGCGGCCTTTTGTATTTACCAATGCCGCACCCGTTGTGATCCGGCTGCCTCTGGCATGCGTATTAGGTTCTATGACCCTAGAACATCGCCCCGCAAGCTGGCGGCTTACGCTGTTCCTGATCCTCCCGCTGGCCGGCTGCGCCACTGGGCAGGTAGACCAAACACCCGCCCCAGAGCCGGTGGCCAGCGTGGATATGGCGCAGCTTTACACCGGCCGATGGTATGAAATCACCCGTGAACCGACGCATCTGACAGACGGTTGCGTGGCGGGCACAACGTCTTATCTGGCCAATGCCAAAGGCCAGCTCGTACAGCGCGACGCATGCCGAACGGGTACACCCGAGGGCAAGGAACGCTCCTTCCAAGGCACCGTCGCCGTGCTGGACCCTGGGCAGAACAATAAAATTCTCGTGCGCTACCGGGTTTGGGATGTCTTCACCCTGCCCTACACTTATTGGATTCTGGACCATGGCAAGGATTATGGCTGGTTCATCGTCGCCACGCCAAACATGAGCATCGTGTCGTTGCTGATGCGCAACCCGAACCCGCCGCAAAGCCAAGTGGACAGGCTGACCGCGCGGATAAGGGCGCTAGGTTACAATGGGCCGCTGGAATATCCGGCGCGGTTTCCGCCCGGCTCCGTGGCGCTCACCACCCCGCCGGGCTAGAGCGCGATGAGTTTAGGTTCGCTCACTTTACGAGCGAGCCTAAAGTCTGAATCGCCCTCTATCTCATTGTCTTAGAGCCGGATGACGATCCCCCACGATCAGATCTTGCTATGGTCTTGCTGGTTATAAATCTCCGGGCGTCTGTCACGCCGGTAGGGGAACAGTTTCGCTGCCTCGTGCAGTGTATCCTTTGAAATATCGGCGAGCAGCAGCGTCTCCCCCACCCCGGCCGCCGCCAGAACACGTCCATCCGGCCCGGCGAGGCAGGAACCGCCGAGATAGGCCAACCCATCCTCCACCCCCGCGTGGTTGCAGTAGCCGACATAAATCTGGTTCTCGACCGCTCGGGCGGGGACAATTGCTCCCGGCACACAGCCATATTCAAGCGAGAGCGCTGTGGGGATAAGCACTAGTTCCGCGCCGACGAGGGCGACATGGCGTACCGCCTCGGGGAACTCCACATCATAGCAGATCAGCAGCCCAATCTTCCAGCCACGATAATTGAAAGGTGGCATGAAAGCGCTGCCCGCAGTATATTCGCGCCGCTCGAAATCTCCGAACAGATGCAACTTACGGTACAGCCCCAGCCTTGCGCCATCCGGGCCGATGGCGATGGCGCTGTTATACACCATCTCCCCATCACGCTCCGCAAATCCGTAGACAATGGCAAGGTTATTCTCGCGGGCAATGCCGGCGATGGTGGCGTACGAAGGCCCCTCCATCGTTTCAGCCAAGCCGGACTGGACGGCGTTATAGCCCCCCAGCCAGCATTCAGGGCAGAGCAGCAGCTCCGCCCCCGCCGCGGCGGCGGCAGTGGCAATGCGAGACAAGGCGACGAGATTTTTCGCCTTGTCCGCCAGATGCCCCGTGGTCTGCCAAAGGGCCAGACGCATGGTTCAGACCGCCGCCAGCTTGTTGCCGGAATGGCGCTTGGCCATGAAATAGTAGATCGGGCTGATCAACGCGATGCCGACGATCCACGACAGGTCCACCCCATTCAACGCCGTGGCGATCGGGCCGGTGTAAAGCTCTGTAGAAACGAACGGCAACTGGATGAGAATGCCCAGGATGTAGCAGAAGATCGCCGATTTATTGAACCGCCCGTAGATGCCGCCCTCGGCGGTAAAGAAGGCGCTTACGTCGTATTCGCCATGGCGAACGAGGTAGAAATCCACGAGGTTGATCGCCGTCCAGGGCACCAGCACATACAGCAGCAGCAGGATGAAGTTGGTGTAGTTCGTAAGGAAATTGCCCGCCGCGAACAGCGCAATCGCCACGCCGATGAGGGTGATGATGATGGCCGTGACCGCACGCGCCGCAGCCCCCGCCTTCCAGGAGGGAATAAAAGTGTGGATGAGGGTGATGGTGGAGAGCACGCCGCAATACAGGTTCATCGCATTGGTGCCGGCGATGCCGACCGAGAAGATGATGACGATGGGAATGGCGGCAACACCGGTGAAGGCGGTGAGCCCGCCTACCGGATCGGCATTGGCGGCGACAAGGCCAAGCATTGCACCCAGGATCATCGGGAAGATGGAGCCCAGCGAGCAACCCCAATAGGATGCCCAGAACGCCTGCTTGGCGCCCGTACCATACGGCATGTAGCGGCTGTAGTCTGATACATAAGGCGCATAGGCGATTTGCCACAATGCGCCGACGGAGACCATGCTGAAAAACCCGGCGGCGCTGAAGCTGTTCATCGCCATGAAATTGCCCGGCAGACCATGCACCAGCACAATCCAGAGAAAAGATACCACCAGGGCCGCACCAGAAGTCCAGGTGAGGAAACGCGCGTAAGCGTGAATGAGGTCATGGCCGAAAATCGTGGCGATGACGCTGACAACGGCGATGAATACAATCAGCAGATGTTCATCAATGCCGCCCGCGATGGTGTGCAGGGACTGCCCGCCCAGCACGATGTTGGAAGCCAGAAAGCCGACATACATGATGATGACGATGGCCACCACCAGCACCGCGCCGACGGTGCCGAACTGCCCCCTGGTTTGCACCATTTGCGGCACGCCGAGCTGCGGCCCCTGGGCCGAATGCAGCGCCATGAAAATGGCACCTACCATGTTACCGACAATGATGGATAAGCAGGAACTCATGAAATCCAGCTTGAACACCGAGCTCGCCAAAGCGCCGGTGACAATGGTCAGCATCATGATATTCGAGCCAAACCAAATGGTGAACAAGTCACGCGAGGTGCCGTGGCGCTGGTCCAACGGGATCTGGAATATGGTATGTTGTTCGACTTTTCCTGGAGATTCGGTCGCCATGCTTGTGGTCCTTAACGCTGGGGGTTGGGCGCCATCACGGCGCTGAGGTCAAACGGCAGCAGCTCCGCCACTTCCCGGCGGAAGGGCAGCGCATCGGGGTCTGGGGTGGTCTCGAACTCTTCGGCGTAGCGCCGCCCACTCCAGACAGCGGCGGCAATGGTGCCTGGGGCGAGCGCATCACCAATCACAGTGACGCTGTTGATGCCGGCATTCGCCCATTCAGCTTCGCGGGCGCGAAGCTGCTGCGCGAGGCCAAGGCGCGGCAGCCGGGCGGTGACAAGAACCACCGCGCCCGCCTCGATCTTTTCCTCGCGGCCGGTGAAAGTGCAGGCCAATGCCGCCTGTCCGGGTTCGGCCCTGTCCAAAATTCTGTTGGCGCGGATGATGATGCCCTGCTCCAGCAGCCTGGCCTGAATTTTATGCTGCTCCATGGTGTTGAAGGTCCAGGAGGAGACGCCCGAGGCGGGGGTAACAAGCGTCACCGCATAGCCCTCCCCGGCCAGCAGCTCCGCCAGCACGCCACCCATATAATAATGGTCATCATCATAAAGCAGAACCTGCTTTGCTTTCGGCCTGGCGCCTGCCATCAGGTCATCTGGCGTGAAAACCTCCACGCCCTGCAGCGGCGCGGCGTGGAGCATGTTCCGCGCCACCGTATCGCGCCGCCAAATGCTGCCAGTGGCAAGCAAAACATGCTCAAAACCAAACCCGAGAATGTCCTCGGCTGACAACTCACTCTCAAAGAAGGTCTCGACATTCGTCATCGGCGTGATCTGCCCGATCCGGTAATCCGCCACGCGGCCCCAGGCGGCAAGGCCGGGCAACCGGCGCTCGGCGATCAACCGCCCGCCCAGTTCGCGTCCGCGCTCGGCCAACGCCACTTCATAGCCGCGCCGCCCCAGCATCATCGCCGCTTCCAGCCCGGCGGGGCCGCCGCCCACCACCAGCACGCGGGCCTCGCTTTGCTTGGGGCGGATATATTCAGGGTGCCAGCCGCGCCGCCATTCTTCGCCCATGGAAGGGTTCTGAGTGCACCGGATGATCGAGGCCGTATGGTCGCCCGAGACGCAGATATTGCAGCCGATACATTCGCGAATATCCTCGATCCGGCCCTGGCGGATTTTCTCCGGCAGGAACGGGTCTGCGATGGAAGGCCGCGCCGCGCCGATGCAATCCAGAATGCCCTGCTTGACCATCCGCACCATCAAATCCGGTGAGGTGAAACGTCCCACGCCGACAACCGGCTTGCTGGTCAGTTGCTTCACGCCCAGCACATAGGGTTCCTGATAGCCTTCCTCGGCAAAGCGCGAGGTCTGGCTGTCATTGTCCCAGGATGACAAAGTGAGGTCCCAAAGGTCCGGTACTTCGCCAAGATGCGCGATCACCTCCCGCGCCTCGGCGGCGTGGAAACCTTCCTCGCCGATCATCTCATCCATCGATATCCGGCAGGCGACACCAAGAGAGTCTCCGACCGCGTCCTTCACCTCCTCGATCAGCTCCTTCAGCAGCCGGGCCCGGTTTTCCAGGCTGCCGCCATATTCGTCCGTGCGCTGGTTGAACCTGCGAGAGAGAAAGAACATCGGCCCGCCAAAGAGCTTCCCGGCATAAACATAAACAATATCATACCCCGCGCGCTTGGCGCGGCGTGCCGCATCGCGGTGCCATTTGCGCAGGTTCCGAATATCCTGCTTATCCATCGCGCGGGCCTGCACGGGGTCGTTGAACACCGAGAACACCGGCAAATCTGCCGGGCCCATCGGGATCTCCCGGGAATAAAGGTTGGGCGCGTTCATGCCGTTGTGACAAAGCTGCAACCCGGCCAGAGAGTCGTATCGATGGATCGAGTCCGCCACGCGCGCCAGCATCGGCACATCCTGCTCGCTCCAAACGCGCAGCTCAATGAAAGGGCAGATTTCGGCACTGGGATGGATTTCCGCCTGCTCGGAACACACAACCCCCCAACCGCCTTGCGCTTTCACCGCTCGCATGGTGGCCAAGGCGGAAGGGTCGCGATAGCCCATGCCGTTGCAATGCGGCACCTGAAAGAAACGGTTTTTCGCTACGACCGGCCCGATACGGACGGGATCGAACAAAATGTCGTAACGCGGATCCCGAACCAAAAAAACCTCACTCCGTGCTCTTCTATTACCTAGAGTTTACACTAATCTATCGATGAATTGCATTGAATTAAACAAAGCAAGGATAACCCTTTCCCTGTGTACTGGGGTATTTTTTGAGCAATTCCGGCATCTTCGTGCCCTTAATACAAGCATAAACAAGACTTCCCCCAAAAGCCGTGCGGCGCTAGAATTTCACAAATGATAAACACAGCGGAAATCCTTGCCACACTTATCGCTTTCCCGACCATCAGCGCCGACAATAACGACACGCTGATCCGCTGGAGTGCGGCGCGCGTTGCCGAAGCCGGTGGCCGGGTTCACATCATGGCTGGCGCCAAGCCGGGAAAACTCAACATGTTGGCGAGCTTTGGGCCGCACACGGGGGCTGGCATCGTGCTCTCTGGCCATAGTGATGTGGTGCCGGTGGCGGGCCAGGCCTGGAGTACCGATCCCTTCGTGCTCACGGCCAAGGGCAACAAACTCTATGGCCGGGGCAGCAGCGACATGAAGGGCTTCCTGGCCGCCGCATTAAGCGCCGCCGCGCGGGCGGATAAAGCCAAACTGGCCCGTCCGCTGCATTTGGCGTTTTCTTACGACGAGGAAATTGGCTGCATCGGCGTGCGAGATCTGTTGGCGCGGCTGGCGAAGGAGAATTTCCAGGCAGAGGGCTGCGTAATCGGCGAACCCACGGAGCAGAGGCTGATTCTCGGGCATAAAGGCAAGCTCTCTGGCTGTATCTGCTGCTTTGGCCACCCCGCGCATTCCGCCAACCCGGCCTTGGGCTGCAATGCCATCTCGCTGGCCGCGGAAATGGTTTGCGCGGCACAGGCACTGCAAGCTGAGCTTGCGCAAACCGGCCAGCAGGACCCCGCCTATGCCTTCCCGTCCACGAGCGTGCATATCGGCACCATCCACGGCGGCAGCGTGCTGAACATCGTCCCCGAATTTTGTGAAATGGAATTCGAAATCCGTAACGTGACGGGCGACGAACCCAGCACCCTTGTGGAATGGCTGCGCGGACGGGCGGCAGAGATCATTTCACGCCATAGCAAGGGGCGTATCGAAATCGAGATCACCAATGAATATCCAGGGCTGAACACGAAACAAGATAGCGCCTTCGCACGCAAGCTGCTGCAGGCCGCCGGCTCTCAACCCGGCAAGATCAGCTTTGGCACCGAGGGCGGGCTGTTCCACGAAACGCTGCATCTGCCAGTGGTGGTCTGTGGGCCGGGCAGCATCGACCGCGCGCACAAACCGGATGAATATGTAACGCAGGATGAGCTAGACACTTGCGATGCGTTTCTCGACCGCGTGATCGCCGGGCTGTCGGTTTGAAGCGGAATTTCTTTTGACTTTTTGGTCTAGCGCGTTCCCGGGAGTGGTTTGTTGAACAGCAGCTCGCGGCATAGCTCAATGAAGGCTTCCGCGGTCGGTGTGCGGCGCAACCCCTTCAGCGTGGCGATTCCGTAAACCAGCGGTCGCAACTTGTCCTCAAGCGCCAAATAAGAGAGCTTGTGTCCATCCAATGTAGTGAGATTTTTCGGCTGTGCGTTCGCCAGCCCAAAACCTTCGCCGCGTGCCACCAGGCTACGGATGATATCGATATAAGCATAGCGCCCGACAATATGCGGCGTGATGCCTGCCTCACGGAACAGGGATAAAAAATAATCCCGGCTCATCGGCAAATCCAGCAACAGGAAATCTTCGTTCTTGAATTCCTTCAAACTCACCGAGCGTCTGCGTGCAAAGGGATGCGACGCGCCGACAAAAGCATAAGGCGAAAGCGGCGCCATCGGTGTGAAATCGAAATCGGCGGGAATATTCATGTCATAGGTCAGCAGCAGGGCGATGCGACCATGGCGAAGGGTCTCGAACAGCTCGGCTTGGTTGCCCGCCACGGCGTTCACCTTGGCGGCCTCATAACGCTTTCGAAATACCGAAAGCAGTTCAGGGATGGCCAGCGGAAATAATGTGGAAAGGCACCCCACTTCCAGCGGGCCGCCAACCTTCGTGGAGATGATGGAGGCGGCACTTTGCACCTCCTCAGCCTGCAGCAGCAGCGCCTTGGCCTCGCGCAAAAACCGCTGTCCCTCGGCGGTGAGCGAAAGCCCCTGCGCGTGGTGACGGATGAAAAGCTGGATGCCAAACTCCTCCTCCAGCGCCGTGATGGCCGAGGAGATTGATGGTTGGGATATGTTCACCTTATCGGAAGCCTGGGTAATACTGCCCGTCTCCGCTGTAGCCACGAAGTAGCTTATCTGTTTCAGCGTAAATCTCATCGCCCCCGCCGTTCAGAAAATTAAAATCAATGTATCAGAAGATTATGATTTACAAAAGCAAGATCGGTGCGAAACCAAGCCTGAACCGCAAAGGATCCACGCATGACCTTCTCCCTCGCCGCGCGCTGCCCGCGCAGCTCCCAGCTTGCCGTGGCTGTTACCTCCTCCTCCCCTGCTGTCGCCGCGCGCTGCGCCTATGCGCGCGCCGGGATAGGGGCTGCCACTACCCAGAACGTGACGGACCCGCGCTTAGGCCCACAACTTCTGGATGCTCTGGCCGCCGGAATGAGTGCTGAGGAGGCACTGACCAAGGTAGCGGGTAGCGCCAGCTTTGCTGAATATCGCCAACTCACCGTGATCGACGCGCAAGGCCGTATTTGTGTTCATTCCGGCACAAAAACGCTTGGCTTGTTCGGTTCGGCGGCAGCAGAAAATGCGGTTTCCGCCGGTAATCTGCTGGCCAATACCAATGTGCCGCAGGCAGTGGTGCAGGCATTCGCGGCAACCGATCCGCAGGCGGAACTTGGCGCACGGGTCATCGCGGCAATGCAGGCTGGGCTGGCGGCGGGTGGTGAAGCCGGGCCGATCAAATCCGCCGGGCTGATCGTGGTGGACAAGCAAGTCTGGCCGATCGCAGATTTACGCGTGGACTGGCATGACGACCCACTGACCGAACTCGCCCAGCTTTGGAATATCTGGCAACCGCAAATGTATGATTACGTGACCAGGGCGCTAAACCCCGAAGCCGCACCATCCTATGGCGTCCCGGGCGATGAGTAACGGTTTTGCGAGAGCAATATGCATTTAGATTGACGTGGCGGCGTCAAGATAAATGCATGAAATTGCTCGCTCAAACATAAAACTAGAGCGTTCAGCCAAAAGCTGAACGCTCTAGTCGAGATAATCCTGGTTCAAACTCCGGCGCATCTCCGCGAAAAACGCCTCTCCGAATTCTGGTTCACTCTCCCAGGATCGCGCGGTTTGTTCCGCCATTTTATCTTGCAACACATTGAGTTTCCGACGGGTGCCGTAAGCCAGCATCAAGGTACGCGCCGCGCGTTCGAAATGATAAAACGCATCGAATGCCTCCGCGGCACTCTCGCCAATGCTGAGCAACCCATGATTACCCATCATCAATATTTTCTTCTTGCCAAGTATTTTGGCCAGCCTTTCGCCCTCGGTACGGTTATCGGCCATGCCGGCATAGGCACTATCGATGGCAACACGCTTGAAAAAACGAGCACTGGTTTGGTCCACGGGGTAAAGTATTGGGTCCCTCAGGCATGAAAGCGCGGTGGCATAAATGGGATGCAGGTGCACCACGCAACGCGCCTGCGGCACTAACCGGTGGATAGCGCCGTGAATGGCCCAGGCCGTGCTGTCGATATCCTCCGGTAGATCGCTGGCATTGCAGTCCAGCAGTGCCAACTCGGAAGCCTTCAGCGTGGCAAAATCCCGCCAGCGGCGGTTGATCAGAAATTGCGTGCCGTCATCTGAAACCGCGAGCGAGATATGGTTTGCCGTTGCCTCCTGCCACCCGAATTTGGCAGCGAGGCGGCAGAGGGCTGCAAGGTCACCGCGTAGTTTCGCTTCGCACTCACCGCGTAATTTCGCTTCACTCATGGAAATTCCGCGATCACGTCGATCTCAACCAGCCATTCCGGCCTGGCGAGGGCCACAATAACGAGGCCCGTGAACACCGGATACACGCCCTTCAGCCAACGCCCGGCAACGCGGTAAACGGCTTCGCGGTGACGGATATCGGTGACATAGACCGTAACTTTGCAGATATGCTCCAGCGTGGCGCCACATTCGCGCAGCAGCAGGTCGATATTCTGCATCACCTTCTCGGCCTGCCCCGCCGGGTCGCCCACCGCCACATTCTCGCGTGTGTCCAGGTCCTGCGGCACTTGGCCGCGCAGGTAGATCATCTTGCCAGTCACCACCGCTTGGCAGAGATCATTGTCGAGATTCTGCTCAGGGTAGGTGTCTTTGGTATTGAATGGGCGAATGCGCTTGTGAATCATCTCATACTCCGCTGCGGGCTGGAACAGCCTGGCATGACTATAAGCTTACAGCCTACGTTTAACAAAATTGATACTGCATAGCTTTTAGATAATATTATCTAAACCAGACGGTCGCTCATAGAGACGGCAGATTCAGCTTGAACTCCCGTGCGCAATCCCGGGCGATCTCATAGCCCGCATCAGCATGGCGCATCACGCCAGTGGCGGGGTCGTTCCAGAGCACCCGCCCCAGCCTTGCGGCAGCTTCCGGCGTGCCATCGGCGCAGATGACCATGCCCGAATGCTGCGAGAAGCCCATGCCGACACCACCGCCATGATGCAGCGAGACCCAGGTGGCTCCGGAGGCACAGTTGAGCAATGCGTTCAGCAACGGCCAGTCGGAGACCGCATCGGAGCCATCCAGCATCGCCTCGGTCTCGCGGTTGGGTGAGGCGACAGAGCCGGAATCCAGATGGTCCCTTCCGATGACAACAGGCGCTGAAAGCTCGCCCTTGGCCACCATCTCGTTGAACGCCAGCCCCAGCCGATGGCGGTCCCCCAACCCCACCCAGCAGATGCGCGCGGGCAGGCCCTGGAAGGAGATGCGCTCGCGCGCCATGTCCATCCAGTGATGCAGATGCTTGTGGTCCGGCAGCAGCTCCTTCACCTTGGCGTCGGTCTTGTAGATATCCTCCGGGTCGCCTGAGAGTGCCGCCCAGCGGAACGGTCCGATGCCCCGGCAGAAAAGCGGGCGGATATAAGCCGGCACAAAGCCGGGAAAGTCGAACGCATGGGCAACGCCCTGCTCCTTGGCGCGCTGGCGGAGGTTGTTGCCGTAATCGAAAGTCGGCACGCCCATCTTCACGAATTCAAGCATGGCGCATACATGCTTGGCCATGGAGGTACGGGCCGCTTCCTCAACGGCTTTCGGGTTGCTCTCGCGCTTGGCCTCCCATTCCGCGACGCTCCAGCCGGCGGGCAGATAGCCGTTCACGGGGTCATGCGCGGAGGTCTGGTCGGTCAACATGTCCGGTTTCACGCCGCGCCTTAAAAGCTCCGGCAGAATCTCGGCGGCATTGCCCAGCAGCGCCACGGAAATGGCTTGTCTCTCGGCACCGGCACGTCGGATGATCTCCAGCGCCTCGTCGAGGTCTTTCGCCTGCACGTCCACATAACGCGTCTTCAGCCGCATCTCGATCCGGC
>JAKAZY010000154.1 GCA_021826425.1 Pseudomonadota bacterium | reverse complement strand
CAGCGGCGGCCCGGCGGGCGATGCGCTGATAGAGGTGCATGTGGCGGCGCATAAATTCTTCCGCCGCGAAGACAAAAACATCCATCTCGACCTGCCGATCTCGCTGAAGGAGGCGGTGCTGGGCGGCAAGGTGACCGTGCCCACCCCCAGCGGCGAGGTGGTGATGACCGTGAAGCCCCATTCGGAAAGCGGCACCGAGCTGCGCCTGCGCGGCAAGGGCGTGCCCGCGCATGGCCACGCCCATGCCGGAGATTTGCACGTAAAGCTAAGCGTGGTGACTGGCCCGGTGGATGAGGCGCTGGAGGAATTCCTGAAAACCTGGGAGCAGCCCGGCTTCAACCCCCGCGCCAGGCTGGGCTGAGGCCCCGCCGGGCCGGCTTCGAAACAATGTGTAACGGTTAGCCCCGAAAACCGCGTCCTATCGCCGCTTTCACTTGAATTTCCGCCAATTTACGCCATGATACTAGCTGAACCCCGCAAGGGGTTATTCCAGGAGCAACCGAAATCCATGGCTTTTAACCAGAATAATTCCTACCGCACGGCGCAGGCCGGTTTTGGCGCGTACGACACCGCGGCACTCGATGCCGGGCTGCGTGCCTATATGCTGCGCGTGTATAACTGGATGGCCTCCGGCCTGGTCCTCACGGGCCTGGTCGCCTTCGCCATCTACGCCGTGCCATCCCTGCACGCGCTTTTCTACACCACGCAGATGAGCGCCTCCGGGGCAATGGTGCAGGTGCCCACCATCCTCTCCTACATCGCCATTTTCGCGCCCTTGGCCTTTGTTCTGGTGCTCAGCTTTGGCGTGAACAAGCTCTCCACCCAGGCGGCGCAAACCCTGTTCTGGGTGTTCTGCGGCGCCATGGGGGCCAGCCTGACCACCATTTTCATGGTCTATACGGCTACTTCCATCGGGCTGGTGTTCTTTGTCACCGCTGGCACCTTCGCCGCCACCAGCCTGTACGGCTACACCACGGGGCGCGACCTTACGAGCATGGGCAGCTTCATGATGATGGGCCTGTTCGGCATCATCATCGCCATGCTGGTGAACCTGTTCCTGCACTCCCCGGCCATCCAGTTCGCCATCTCGCTCATCGGCGTGGTGGTGTTCGTCGGCCTTACCGCCTACGACACGCAGCGTATCAAGGCTGATTATGTTCAGTACGGCTCGGCCTACGGGACGGAGCTGGCGGGCAAGCGCTCGGTTTACGACGCGCTGCAGCTTTACCTGAACTTCATCAACCTGTTCCTGTTCCTGCTGCAGCTCTTCGGCCAGCGGAACAGCCGCTAATGGCCGGCGCTGGTTCCAGCGCGGCCGACAGCATCGCGGTCCTGACCTGCATAGGCCAGGACCGCCCCGGCTTGGTGAACGCCATTGCCGAGACCATCTCCGCCGCGGGCGGCAACTGGCTGGAAAGCCGGATGGAGCATCTGGCCGGGCAGTTTGCCGGCATTGTGCAAGTGCGCGTGGCGGCGGAGCGCATTCCCGCCCTTACCGCCGCGCTGCAGGCCCTGCCGGGCCTAAGCGTGGTGCTGGCCCAGGGCCATAACGGGCCAGAACCGCAGCTTGTGCCGCTTACCCTGGCGCTGCTGGGGCATGACCGCCCCGGTATTGTGCGCGACGTAACCCAGGCCCTGACGCGGCTGGGCGTGAATATCGAGGAATTCTCTTCCAGCATAGAAAGCGCGCCCTTCACCGGCGAAGACATGTTCCGCGCCACGCTGCGGCTGGGCCTGCCCGAGCACGTCTCCAGCGATGAGGTCCAGCGCGTGCTGGAACGGCTGGCGGATGAGATTATGGTGGATATTCGGGCGGAAGAGGCGGTTTGACGTTCAGGGCTTTTGCCTGAGGAGCGAAAGCACCCGGCAATGCGGCCGCACCCAGGCGGCTTTCTCGGGGCATATCCAGGCCAATAGTTCCATTACGTTTCTAAATTCATCAGAGATGTTTTCTTTGAAAATTGGCTCATGATGCCAGATGCGGTTTCGCAAATCGGCGGCACGCTTTGCTGATTGTGCTAAGTCTGAGCGCCCTTTACCGTCGGGCAAATAGAGAAAAGCCGTTCTAACGTGCTTTGACCAGATTGCGGGGTTAAAGCGCGGTTGCAGCATACCCACCCAAAAACCAAAGGATAGGGTCGCGACAATCTGCGATGTAACGAGCGGATGCCCCCGGTTTTTGATTCGGCGCTCGGCTGTCGAAATATCTAGGCCACGCTCGCGATCCACTTGGGACAGAAAGCTACTATTTCTCCACCAATCAAACCCGAATTCAGCGCATAGGGCAAAATTTATACAGTTCCGTAATCCTACCTCCACAGCTTGAATCGGGAGGTGGAAGGCCTCACCTATAGAGGCGTTCCACAGATAAAGACGAAGGGCGCGATCCTCATCAAAACCGGCGGCCTTCAAATATGTGGCAAGCCTGTCACTTGAGATTGATACTTTGAGAGCTTCCACAAGCGTCTGTTTACGGATGTTGTCCATTATGATTAAACTATCCTGGTGAGCCGGTTCTCGTCACTGTAATTGCAAACGGGACCGGACAGATAGAGCCCCGCGACAGCCGAAAGGTCCTCGCGGGGTTTCGTCTTTCCAGGGTTTTCAATGGCCTGCGCGCCCGCAGGAGTAGTTGGCTGGTTCGGCTTGGCAGCAAGCTGCGCAGTCACCGCCCCAGCGCCGCCATCATCTCCGCCCATTCCCGCTTGCTCAGCCCCGAGCCCGCCTGCTCCACCGCCTCTCCGGCCAGCATCCGGCGCAGAATCTCCATCATCTTGGCCGAGAAGGTCACGGCCCCCAGCCGGTAATCGCAGAACGCCTTGTACGAGAGCGGTACCCAGGCCTGCACCATGTCCAGCATCGCCTCGGCATAAACGCGGATTTCATATTGCGCATGGGCATCCGCCCGCAGGCGCAGGAAGTGGAAGAGATTGTGCAAATCGGTCTTTTAGATGACTCTTTCCC
>JAKAZY010000036.1:717-15074 GCA_021826425.1 Pseudomonadota bacterium | reverse complement strand
TAGGAGGGGAAATAGCCAATCGCCCCATCAAACCAATGGATATCCTGCAAGCAGCCGCGCGCATCATCCGGCGGGGTAATGCCCAGCAGGGCCTTCAGCCCCTCATTCCAAGCACCCGGCAAATCCCTCACCGCCAGATCACCGGAAAGCAGAGCCTGTTCCAGCCTGAAACGCAGCAGCACATGGGCGGGGTAGGTCATCTCATCCGCCTCCACGCGGATGAAGCTGCGTTCCACCCGGCGCAACCGATGCTTCAGCCCTGCCAGTGTCACCTCCTTGCCAAAGGCGTCCGTGGCTAGCGGCGCAAGATAAGAGAGATACGCATCTGAGCGCACCGCCTGCATCTCAACAATCAAAGACTGGCTTTCATGCATCGCCATGCCGGCCGCCGCCCCCACCGGCTGGTGCGCCCAGGCGGAGGGCAAATTCTGCTCATAAAGCGCGTGCCCGGTTTCGTGCAGCACGCCCATGAGGGCCGCGGCAAAATCCGCCTCATCGTAACGGGTGGTGATGCGGATATCGGTTGGCGTGCCACCGCAGAACGGGTGGGCGGAAATATCCAGCCGCGCCGCGTTAAAATTCAGCCCCGCCCCCGCCGCCAGTTTGCGCGCCAGCGCCGCCTGCACCGCCTCGGGGTATTGGCCTGGCGGCAGCACCTCCTGCGGCCGCTTTGCCTGCAATGCCTCCGCCTGGGGCAGCGCCTCGCGCAGAAACGCCTCGTAGCGGGTAAAAATTACCTCGGCTTGTTCAGCGTTTATGCCCCGCTGATACTGGCTCATCAGCGCGTCATAGGGCGAAAGCTCGAGCGCCTGCCCCAGAATCTCTGCCCCTTCGCGGGTTAGCTTCACCACCTCAGCCAGCGCATCCCGCACGGCGGCAAAGTCGTTGGCCTTGCGCGCTGCCCGCCAGATGGTCTCGCAAGCCCGCCCGGCGCGCACCTGCGCTTCCACAAGGTCTCGCGGCAAAGCGGTGGCACGCAAATGCGCTTCCCGCATCAGTTTAAGATTTTGCTTGTCCCACCCTTCAGCGGCGCTGGCCTTGGCAAGGTTTTCGCCAACATCCTTTGCGCAGAGAAAGTCATGGGAAAGCCCGGCTAGCACGGCCATCTGCTCGCCGCGGGCTTCGGCACCGCCATCCGGCATTACCGCCGCGGCATCCCAGCTCAGCATGGCGCTGGCTTCATCCAGGCAGGCAATGCGATGAAACGATGCCTTCAACGCCTCATATGCGCTCATGGGCTCAGCAGCCTTTTTCGGGCGATAAAGATGAACTCGAACACCAGAACGCCCGCAAAACCGAACCAGGTGAGCGCATATCCATAATGGTTATTCGGCGGGGTCGGTAAATCCTGCGCGGGTTGCGGCAGGGGGCTACCAGGCGGCGGCTTTGGTCCCATGGCGATAAGCATATAGGGTGCTACGTTTTCAAGTCCCATTCCCCTGCCGATCACCGCCGGGTCCAGCGTGTAATAATGTCCCTTGGCGGGGTCGTCCGGGGGCGAGAAAAAATCGCGATCTATGCTGGCGTGAATATAGCCTGAGGGCGCGGCGGGCGGGTTGGCCAGAGGCACGGGCATGGATTCCTGCATCCAGCCCAAATCCACAAGCAAAATCTGCCCGCCGGTACGGCGCAGGGGCATGATCAGCTCTCCGCCGGAGACCGGTCCATCAGGCGTGTCATGCACAATCTGCCCGTAAAGCGCTGCCTTTCCCGGCACCCATGTGCCGGTGACAAACACTTTCTCGAACGGGCTTGGCTTTTCGGGCATCGTCACTGGTGCTGCCACCTGCGCCGCGCGGATTTCAGCGATAATGCCTTCCTTCCACTTCAGCCGGTGTAACTGCCAAACGCCAAGCGCGATGAACAGGCAGAAAAACGTGAGCGCGGTTACCCCCGGCAGAATCAGGCGGCGCAAATCATGCTCTGCACATTGCGTGGCCCCCAAGCCATCCTCAGGCGCATCATCCAGCCGTAATCGCGCTGCGGCCGAGGTAATAGATGCATACGAACAGGAACAGCCACACCACGTCGACGAAATGCCAGTACCAGGCTGCGGCCTCGAAGCCGAAATGCCGCGAAGGCGTGAATTGCCCTGCTCGCGCCCGGAAGAAACATACAATCAGGAACAGCGTGCCGATAATGACGTGCAGGCCGTGAAACCCGGTGGCGATGAAGAAGGAGGAGGCGAAAATACCGCCATGATAAAATGGGAAAGGCGAATGCGTATATTCCCAGGCCTGCCCGCAAAGGAACATCAGGCCAAGTATGATCGTGACCCCCAACCCGCGCACCAAATTCTTCTGGTCGTTTTCCAGCAGCGCGTGGTGCGCCCAGGTGATGGTGGTGCCCGAAAGCAGCAGCACCATGGTATTGAACAGCGGAATCGCAAAGGGGTCGATGGTGGTGATGCCCTGCGGCGGCCAAACCGGCGCGAAGGCGGTGCCCATTTTGCCCGGGAAAAAGAAATAGTTGAAGTAGTTCCAGAAGAAGGAGACGAAGAACATCACCTCTGAGGAGATGAACAGCGCCATGCCATAGCGCAGGCCCACCTGGGTGACGATTTTATGCAGGCCCGGCGTGCGGGATTCACGAATCACATCGCGCCACCACAGGAACATCACGCTGAAATCCGACAGCAGGCCGATACCGAGCACGATGAAATTGCGGAAATGCGCGGCCAGGATAATGCCGGCAAAGGTCACCATTGCCGCGGCGGCCCCGCAAAGCGGCCAGATGCTGGGGTCAACAAGATGGTACGGGTGCGGAACCGTCCCCTTTACCTGGTCTGTCGCGGTATGAACTGTGCCGCTCATCTATCTCTCCCTTTGCCGGCGTTGCTTTTAGCCTAAGCCCGTTTTGTATTGAACAGATGAGCGGTTCGACCTGAAACCCGGATCAACCGCTCATCAGTAAGTCACAATTGTCACCACATCTGCCCGTATTCGTGCAGCTTCACCATCGCGATCACGTAAATAATCAGGCAGAACCCACCCAGAGCGGCCAGCAGCAGAAAGTTGCGGGCCCGGCGGCGGCGCAGAAACTCCGCCTTCTGCTCATCGCTCCAATGCGACTCGGTAATCTCGACCCGCGGCATCGGGTCCTTCGCGTAATCCTTTTTATCCCGTGCGGTCGTCATCATACCAACCGGTCCACCGCGATCGCGGCGAAGAGCAGGAACAGATACAAGATCGAGAATTTGAAGGCAGCGCGAGCTGGTTGGTCTTTGCTCAGGCTGACACCCTTTGCGTCCTGCTCGTCGCGCAGCACGGCCCAGGCGAAGTAGAGAAAAGCCGCTCCCAGTACGCAAGCCGTAGCACCGTAAATCCGCCCGGCCAGCCCCAGAAACCAGGGGGAGAGTGCGAGCGGGAACAGGATCAGCGTGTAGACAAACACGTTCCAGCGCGTGTGCCGCGCCCCCTTCACCACGGGCAGCATTGGCACGCTGGCCTTTTCGTAATCCGTGGAGGCATAAAGCGAGAGCGACCAGAAATGCGGCGGTGTCCAGAAAAACACGATCAGAAACAACACCACCGGCAGCAGCCCGATATGGCCGGTGACGGCGGCCCAGCCGATAACCGCCGGAAACGCTCCGGCCGCCCCGCCGATGACAATATTCTGCGGCGTGCGGCGCTTCAGCCAGATCGTGTAGATGACGGCGTAATAGAAAATGGAGAAGGCCAGCACGGCGGCGGCGCACAGATTCGTCGCCATCGCCAGCAGCACCACGGAAATCACCGCGAGCACGATGCCAAAGCCCAGCGCGCCCCCTGCCTCGATCTTGCCCGCCGGGATCGGCCGCGAGGTGGTACGGCGCATGATCGCGTCGATATCGCGGTCGTACCACATATTAATCGCCCCGGCCGCACCGGCGCCGAGCGCGATGCAGAAGATGGCAATGGCCGCCAGGAGCGGGTTGATACGGCCAGGTGCAATGACCAGCCCCGTGGCACCGGTGAACACCACCAGCGAAACCACACGCGGTTTCAGTAATGCCAGCCAATCCCTCGGCTCCGCCCCCAGATGTGGGGCGGAGATGGTGTCACGCAGCATTTCAGTAGCCCGGATGGACAAGACTTCTCCTTAACCTCTCACCGGATAATCGGCACATCTTCGAACGTATGGTGCGGTGCCGGGCTCGGCACGGCCCATTCCAGCGTCGTGGCCCCCTCGCCCCAGTAATTGTCAGCGAGTACCTCTTTCGAAGTGAACACCCGCCAGAGCACATAGAAGAACACCAGCGTCGAGGCTCCCGAAATGATCGAGCCGATGGAGGACACGTAATTCCAGCCCGCGAAGGCGTCCGCATAATCCGGGTAACGGCGAGGCATACCGGCCAGGCCCAGAAAATGCTGTGGGAAGAAGGTAAGGTTGACGCCGATAAAGAAAGACCAGAAATGCACCTTGCCCCAGAATTCCGGGTATTGATGCCCGCTCATCTTGCCGATCCAGAAATAGAACCCGGCGAAGATCGCGAACGCCGCCCCCATGGAAAGCACGTAGTGGAAATGCGCGATCAGGAAGTAGTCGTTATGCAGTTCCTGATCCAGTCCGGCATTGGCCAGCACCACACCGGTGGCACCGCCGATCACGAACAAGAAAATAAAGCCAATTGCCCAGAGCATCGGCGTTTTGAATTCGATGGAGCCGCCCCACATCGTCGCGATCCAGGAAAACACCTTGATACCTGTCGGCACCGCGATCACCAGTGTCGCAACCTCGAAATAGATCCTGGAATCGGTGGAAATAGCCGAGACGAACATATGATGCGCCCAGACCACGAAGCCGACGAAGCCGATGATCACCATGGCGTAGGCCATGCCGAGATAACCAAAGATCGGCTTCTTCGAGAAGGTCGAGACCACGTGGCTGATAATGCCAAAGGCCGGCAGAATCATGATATAGACTTCCGGGTGGCCAAAGAACCAGAACAGATGCTGGAACAGCACCGGATCACCGCCGCCGGAAGGCTCGAAGAACGAGGTGCCGAAATTACGGTCCATGATCAGCATGGTCACCGCCCCGGCCAGCACTGGAATCGCCAGCAGCAGCAGGAAGGCCGTGACCAGAATGGCCCAGCAGAACAGCGGCATCTTGTGCATGGTCATACCAGGGGCGCGCATGTTCAGGATGGTGGCTATGAAGTTGATGGCGCCCAGCAGCGAGGAAATGCCCGCCAGATGCAGCGAGAACAGCGAGAAATCCGTCGCCACGCCGGGGGAGTATTGCGCGTTGTCGAGCGGCGGATACAGCGTCCATCCCGCCCCGGTGCCCGAATCCAGGAACAGCCCGAGCAGCACGAAGATGAACCCGCAGGCCAGGAACCAGAAGCTCATATTATTCAGCCGCGGGAAGGCCATGTCCGGCGCGCCAATCATCATTGGCACGAACCAGTTGCCCATGCCGCCGATCAGTGCCGGCATCACGAACCAGAAGATCATGATCAACCCGTGCGCAGTGATGATCGCATTCCAGGTGTCGCCGTTGGTGATGATGTCGTTATGCGGATACATCAGCTGCTGGCGCATAATCATCGAGAGCGTGCCGCCAAAGCACGCGCCGATGAAGGCCATGGTAATGTAAAGCGTGCCGATATCCTTATGGTTGGTGCTCATCAGCCATCGGGCGACGAAGCTTTTCTTGTGATAGCCATGATCGAGCAGGGCATGATCGTCAGCGGTAATGGACATTCTTAAAATTCCTCAGCGCGTGGCGTCGGCCAGCTGGTTGCGGGGCATCGGCGAGGAGAGCGGCTGGCTAACGGTATTATCCGTGTAATTGGCGAGCGCGATCTTCGTCCAGGCCAGGTAATCATTGAGTGGGACAGCCTTGATCTCGATGGGCATGGCGTCATGGTCCAAGCCACAGATCTGGTTGCACTGGCCATAATAGGTGCCGGGCTTGGTGATCGTCGTCCAGCTTGTCAGCGTGGTGCCGGGGATGGCGTATTTCTGCACGCCCAGCGAGGGCAGATAAAACCCGTGCAGCACATCCGCACTCGTGATGACAAAACGGATTTTCTCGCCCACCGGCAGCACCATCGGGTGGTCCACCGAAAGCCGGCGGATCTCGCCAGGTTGGATCTCATTATCCGGGATCATATAGCTCGTGTAGTCGAGTCCTGGCACCGAATCGTATTTATATTCCCAGTACCATTGGTGCCCGGTCACCGTCACGGTCATGTACGGGTCACTGTCATTCGCCTCATAATAGATCAGGTTGATCGACGGGACGATGATCGCCACCAGGATCAGGCAGGGCACGGCGATCCAGATAACCTCGAGCAACGTGTTGTGGGTCGTCTGGCTGGGTTTCGGGTTTCGCCCGGCGCGGAAACGCC
The DNA here is from genome assembly GCA_021826425.1 of Pseudomonadota bacterium. GTDB lineage: Bacteria > Pseudomonadota > Alphaproteobacteria > Acetobacterales > Acetobacteraceae > Acidocella. The sequence goes on along the minus strand of JAKAZY010000036.1, from coordinate 8,737 downwards.
ACATCGTATAGCCCATTAAGATGGCCACGAAGCCCACGACGCCCAGCATAATCCACAGCACATACTGCATCAGCCAGTCGATTTTGGCCTGCATCGGGCTGCCCGCCGCAGGAAACCAGAGCTGCCAATTATGCGGCGCGTTCACATACCCATCGGCCGCAGCGGTTGGGTCTGGCGTCACGCTTTGGGCAAAAGCCAGGTGCCCATGCGCCGCCAGCGCCGCCGCCAAGGCCAGCATACCCGCTAACTTCAAGGCTGATCCATCTCTTCGCGTCATTATGCTGCGTCTCGCTTCAATAACATGGCCATTTCCAAGCCGTTCTTATGCGCCACAGGAATATAAGCCGGGCGGGACAAGATCAAGCTAAATACCGGAATGCATCAAACTGCGGCAGGGCGGCACATTCAAGGCTGGGCTGCACTGGCGTAAGGCAATGCCCGGCCCTGGCGCAACGCCGCCGCGTGCTGGCTTATCAGCCGCTCCAATGCGGCACAGGCCGCCTTGCGGTTGGCAAAGCTGCCAGGCGGCAGCGGCTCGCCGAACAGGACGGTGGCACGCACGCTGCGCCGGCGCAGCAGCCGCGCCAGATGCGGCGCCAGATCCATATCCCCGTACCAGGCGATCTCCGGACGATCCCCACGGCGGATCTGCTGACCGTCCAGCTCGTCGTAAACAATCGTCACCGGCTGCACCCAAGGCCGCGCCGGACCAAAAGCCAGGGTGAAAAAGGCCGAAGCAAATGGCAGAACCCGGTTACCGTCTGAGGTGGTACCCTCTGGAAACAAGATGAAGTTGTCTCCTCGTTCCAGCCGCGCCTCCAGCAAGCGTTGCTCATGCGCCACGGAACCGCGGTTACGGGAAACGAAGACGCTCCGCCCCAGCTTGGCGATGAGCCCAATCCCCGGCCATCCCGCCACCTCCGCCTTGGCGATGAAGCAGCCCGGCATCGCCGCGCCCAGCGCCACAATATCCAGCCAACTGCAATGGTTGGCGACGAACAATGTCGGCCTGTGGCGGGCGTATTCACCCAACAGGCGCAGGCGCAACCCCAAAATCCGCCCCACCCCCGCCCAGAACATTCGGGCGAACCACACCTTGCCCTGCCCCGGCAGCGCCAGCAGCACGGCCTGCACACAAACAGCCACCACGCTCCACAGCAAAACCAGAATCAGGCGGGTGCCAAGCAGGATCAGGGTGCCTTGCCCTTCAGCATCAACCGCAAATCCTGGCGGATCAGCTCCGGGTCCGCGCCCAGCGCCTCGCGCACAACCTCGTCCCAATCCCCCACATCCTGCACCTCGCTGGGGTTATCGCGCAGCAATTCTCGCTTGATGAAGGGAAAACCAGAAAGCAGCAATTGCCGCCAGAGGTCGGAGGTCGGGTTCATTGGCACACGCCGCGCCGCGCAGTCACGAATGCGTAAGGCCTGCACCTTGCGCATCATCTGCACGGGGTCAGCCTTGCCTAACGACGTCTCCTCCTCGGCCAGCAAATGGGTCAACTCCTCGCGGTCCACCATGCCGGTCAGCGCTTCATAGGTCCATAATGCCGCACAGCGCAGCCCGGCTTTCACCATCGCCTGGGTCACGCCCACCTCGTAATATTTGACGACATAGGATTTCATGGGCACCGGCCGCACAGCGCACCAAAATCTGAGAAATCCCGGGTTTCGTAGGGCTTGTGGCCCAAAGGCCAGAAAATAGGACTGCAGATGATAGTGTAATTGCCAGCTCTCGGTCAGGCCCCACACATCGGCCTTTGCGTAATCCAACCGGCGCAACGCATCGCCCAGTGGTACCAGCGGGCCAAAAACACTGTCATTGGCTAATATCAACTCTTCTGTTTCAGCCCGCGGCAGGCCAAGCGCAAGCAATGCATCCGCCCATGCCCCGAAATCGTATCCGACATTACGGCGAATAATCACCGCCGCGCAGAGCTCGCGTAAGCTCGCCTCCACTTCCGGCTGCAAACGCCCGGAATTGGTGACGAACACCACGTCACGGCCACTTTCCCGGAATGCGCGGATATAGCCGAGCAATTGCTGCCGCAGATCCCCACGCTTATCGAAATGAATGAACAGCACCACGCGCGGGCCAAGGCTTACAGCACCCGCAGGCCAAACCCGTACAACCTGCCTGCGGCGGCGCAGCCTTCCCAGAATCACAGCCAGTGGCGCCACCATCCCCCATTTTACAAAGGATAACGCGCCCCAGACTAAAAGCTTCAGACGTTGTGCCATCGCTCAGCTCTTTTCAAGCATCGCCAGCAGGTCTTCTGGCGCGTCCGGGTAAACCGGCACAAAGCTTTCCAGCAGCGCCCGCGCCTCATCACCCCGGTTGAGTTTGTGCAGAGCCATCACCTCACCACGCAGCGCTTGCCAAAACAGCGGCGCTGGCGGTGTTGCCTGCTTCAAAAGCCAGTCTCGCACACGCGCAAAACTAACAGCACTGCGCGGCCAGGTTTTCTTTTCCTGCAGAAACAGCACGCCGGCCGTAAACAGCGCATCGCACTCAATATCTGCATAAGGTGGCGCAATCGCGATCAAAATCGGATCAACCTGCGGTAACATCGCCCGCGCCTCGGTAAATTTTTGCCCATTCACCAGCGCTACGAAGCAAGCCAGCAAAGCAGATTTTCTCTGCGCCTTGTCCCTCTCAACCCGCAGCACCGCGGCCAGCCGCTCCGCCACCAAGGCGAGGTTTCCAACCGCGCTCAGTTCTAAATGCAGGCTCGTGATCGCCACATCCCGCAGCAATCCGGCCGGAATGCGCGCATCTGGTTCGTTGCCAAGCCCAACCCGCAGCCGCGCGGCAACCTCATAAGCCCCGGCATTCACCAGCGCCACGAATCCCCGCCAGCCCGCCACTTTGTCGCCCATCAGCAGCAACGCTTCCGCCGCCTCGGGTTTGCCTGCCTCGGCATCGCAGAGCAGCAACTCCGTGCGCACCACCGTCTCGATAGCAACCGAAAGCCTGTCCCGCCCCAGCGAACGATGGTCCAGCGCCGATTGCAGTGCTTCGATGGCTTGCCCGGCCAGCACCAGCATGGGCCGCACCGCCTGCCGGCCCTCCCCGGCTGCCAAACGCTGCATCGCCCGGCTGAAAAGGATCATCCCCAGCCCCAGCGGCATTTTCGCCCCCAGCCCTTCCAGGCTGTCGGCCTCCGCCCCTGGCGGCAGGGCTGCCAGCTCTTCAAGCCGATAGCCGTAACGGGCCGCGCAGGCATCGTTCAGCACGCTCCAGGCCGTTTGTGCACCCGCCTCATCCTGGTCGTTCACGGAATCAAATATCGCCCGCCCGGCAAAGCCGATCTGCAAATCGCTGCCCGCCTGCGCCACAGCCGCCCGGCTCTGTAAATACCGTCGGTAAACCGCCCGGCGGGAGGCAAAATCCTCCTCCAGCACGAAGGGCGACGGCGAGGCATAAGCCACCAGGGCCGATTTCTCCGCCCGCACCACCACATGCGCGAACCCTGCAGCCTCCAGCGCCATCCGCAGGCTTTGCGGGCTTTGCAACACCACATGCGCGCCTGGCGCCAGCAGCGCGTAAAGTTCGCCATTGGAAAGGGCGGGCGTAATCCAGTCCGCGTTCGGGGTGGTGAGCAGCAAGATGCCATCTTCGGCAATCGCCCGGCGCATCAGCCGCAGAAACGCAGGCGGCTCGTTCAGATGCTCGATTACCTCGGTCGAGATGATCACATCCCAAGGCCCATCGCCCAGCATATCCTCGGTAAAATAGCCCTGGCGGATGTCCAGCCCCAGCTCCTGCGCGCCAATTTTGGCCAGCGGCGAGGGGTCATACCCCACGCCCTGCCAACCCTTGGCATTCACGCAGAAATCCAGCCCGAACCCATAGGCCCCGCCAATCTCCAGCGCCTTCGCCCCAGAGGGCTTGGCAATCCGCGTCAACGGGTCCGAAATCGGCCAGATCCCAGCACCCATCTGCGCGTAATAAGCGGGCCAGCCGATCTCAACCAGCTCATCGCCTTCATAATCCACGGTGCCCAACACGCTGGTGAACCGCACGGCGCAATGCGGGCACAGCCGCACCCGGTAATGGCCTGTCGTGCCCAGCAGGTCATAATCAACGTCGATCAGCTCCGCCATGCGGCCCTGGTGCCCGCAATTCGGGCAAATGGCCTCGGCCGCCGCACCCGTCAGCCACTCAGCCTCGCACTGGCCCGTCAAGCGGAGTTTTCCGCTGGGCAAACTCATCAGGCAAACAGCTCCGGCACGCGCTGCTTCAATGCCTCATTCAACTCCGCCCGGCGCTCCCACAAGGCGCGATACCAATCCGCCCGCGCCGCCACCTGGTAAGCCAGCATCCGGTTCTGGGCCACATAACCCCGCGCCGCATCGGCCATGCGCCGCGTTGCCTCAGGATAAGCCAGCAGCCGCAGCAATGCCGCGCGCAGCTCCGTCGGGTTGCTGAACAGCACGCCGGTCTTGCCATCCTGGATGGAGCCGCCGTAGACCACATTGCTGGCCAGCGCACACACCCGCGCGGACCCTGCTTCGATGAATTTCAGGTCGGATTTGGCGCGGTTGAAGGCGTTGTCCTCCAGCGGCATGAAGCTGATATCCGCCAGCCCCAGCTCATTCATATAGCTGGCATAATCCACCATCGCGGGCTCAAAGCTTTTATGCGGGGTCTCCAGCGCGTTGAAGAACGCCTCATCGAACACCACCCGGAAGCGCAAACGGTCTCCCACCGCGCGGGCCACCTCGTTCAGCACCGGCATCAACGGCGCCCAATCATTCTGCCGGTTCAGCGCGCCAAAAAACAGCGTGAGATGCTCCATGTCCTGAAAATTGCGTACCGGCGGCAGCTCGAACACGGCGTTGGGAAACACCGCTACTTCAGGATTATCCGCCAGCAGCGCCTCAGCCAGAGCCGGCGTGCTGGTCTGCACCGCGTGCACGCCCCGGAAGGTGAGCAGCTCGTCCAAATTCACCCCGCGCTCTTCCATAAACACCGGATGATCGTCGAACTCGCTGACCACAACATAATCCTGCGCCAGCAGCGCGCGCACCCTGGCCAGCCCGCTCTCGCCTAGCAATAACGGACGGTGCAAAATCGCCACGCGCGGGGTATCACCAAGCTGTGGCTTCAGCGCTGCCTCCGCAACGATACTGCTAAAGATCGAGCTATCCGTGCACAAAGCCCTCAGCGGCTCCACCACCCGCACATCCGAAACCCCGCCTTGCGGCGCCAGCATGGTAGCGCTCACCTCCATGCGCAGGATATCGGCCTTTCGCGCCCGCCAGATCACCTGCAACGGAATCGACCGGTTCAGATATTCCTGCGGGTCCACGCCCATCGCCTGCAAGGCGGGTGTCAGCATGTTGGTGAACTGCTCCGCCCTCTCGGTGGCAATCGGGCGGGGCGCTGCATCCGAAAGTGCGAGTCCCGCTTCCGCCAGTGCCCGGGCCATAGTGCGCGGCGTGAACCAGCGCAAATGCGTGCGGTCGAACAATCCCTGGTCCTCGTAATCGAAACTGCCGGTCAGCAGCCGCGCCACAAAGCTCCAATGTTCCACATTGGGCATGCACACCAGCACGGTACCCTGCGCAGAGAGATATTTCGCATGCTCCTTCAGCACCAGCCACGGGTCGGTGAGATGCTCCAGCACATCGCCGTAGATGATGCAGTCGATCCCCTCCGGCACCTCGAACGGCATCGGTACCTTTTCCACATCGCCCACGAACACTTCCGAAAGCCGCTGGCGCGCATGGGAGGCAGCCTGCTCATCCAGCTCAATCCCCACCACGCGGCAGGAAGGGTTGCGCCGCAGATAATCACTGCCCAGCGCCCCCTGCGCACACCCCACATCCAGAATGGTTCTGGCGGCAAGGGGGATCTTGTCGAGCAATTCGGGGTTGGCGAAATCTGGATACTGCACATGAACGGCGTTCAAAATTTCGGTCCTCGCGGCTTAGTGTCAGGGAAGATATTCGGATCATGGCGTGGGTCGACCGATTCCCGTATAGGTGAAGCCGGCCGCGCGCAGCGGTGCCGACTCGAAAACATTGCGCAGATCGACAACGACTCTGCCGCGCATCGTCTCTTGCAGGCGGGCAGGCGCCAGGGCCCGAAATTCGTTCCATTCGGTAATGAGTACAAGCGCGTCCGCCCCGGTCAAGGCATCAACGGCGCTTTCTTTCAACATCACGCTCTCGGGCAACAACGGCTTCGCGGCCGGCATCGCCTGCGGGTCAAATGCCCGCACCTGCGCGCCGCTCGCAACCAAGCCATGGATGAGCGGCAAAGCGGGGGATTCGCGCATGTCGTCGGTCTCGGGTTTAAACGCCAGCCCCAGCACCGCCACCACCTTACCCTGCATATTCCCGCCGCAAGCCGCCATCACGCGCGCTGCCAGCCCTTCCTTGCGGGCATCGTTCACCGCCACCACGGATTGGATCAGCCGGGAGGGCGCATCAGCTTCCTCGGCAATGCGCATCAGCGCCAACGTGTCCTTCGGGAAGCACGAACCGCCAAAGCCAGGACCCGCATGCAAGAATTTCCGGCCAATCCGCCCATCCAGCCCGATGCCGCGGGCAACGTCGTTCACATCCGCCCCCACCTTCTCGCATAAATCCGCCATCTCGTTGATGAAGGTGATCTTCATCGCCAGAAAACCATTGGCGGCGTATTTGATCAGCTCCGCCGTCTCCAGCCCGGTAAACACGATCGGGGTTTCGATCAGGTAAAGCGGGCGATACAGGCGGCGCAAAACCTCACGGGCGTGCTCGCTCTCGGCACCGACGACGACGCGGTCTGGCCGCATGAAATCAGAGATGGCGCTGCCCTCGCGCAGAAATTCCGGGTTGGAGGCCACGTCTATCGCCAGGTCCGGGCGCAATTGGCGGGCCATTTCCAGAATTTTCCGGCCTGTGCCCACTGGCACGGTGGATTTGGTGACGATCACGGCCGGGTGGTCCAGCGCTTTCAGCACCTGCTCCACCGCCGCGAACACATAGGTGAGGTCGGCATGGCCATCGCCGCGGCGGGTTGGGGTGCCCACCGCGATAAAGATCGCCTCCGCGCCCTTTATCCCTTCCTCAAGCGTGGCCGGAAAACTTAACCGCCAGGCGGCGGTATTGTCCGTCACCAGTTTGTCCAGCCCTGGCTCGTAGATAGGAATCTGGCCGCCGAGCAAGATCTCCCGCTTGAGCGGATCAGCCTCAACCACCGCCACCGATACGCCGAACTCAGCGAAGCAGGCGCCTGAGACAAGCCCGACATAACCCCCGCCGATAATCGCGATCCTCACCTAAAACACTCCGCTATGCTTTGTGGCCTCGCCTTGCTTCTGACCCGCGCCGGGGACCAGGGCAAGCCCCACCCGCGCCAATTCTCGGCATCTTCTAATTTCTCTGAGTTTCGGTCATGGTCCCGCCCGTATGAGCCTCTCGAGCGTTTCAGCTTTGTCACTGCCCCGCCACCTGGCCCTCATGGCGGGGCTCGCCATTTTTTCCGCCATCATCGTACGCATTATGATCACGCTGGGCGTGCCGGACCGGCCCGATGCCCGCAAGGCGCACACCCAAACCACGCCCAAATCCGGTGGGGTGGGCATTGTCTGCGCGTTTCTGCTGGGCGTGCTGCTGCTCTACCGCTATGGCCAGGTCTCCCGCATCGCGGCGCCTTATTTCATCGGCGTCATCGCCGCCGCCCTGCTGATTGCCCTGGTTTCAATGCTGGACGATCTGCTGGACATGTCCTTCGCGGTGAAGCTCGCCACCCAGCTCATCGCGGCGCTGGCCGTCATTTTCTCCGGCCTGTGGGTGCATAACGTGGCGCTGCCTTTCTGGGGCTACGTCAATCTGGGCTGGGCTGGGGTGCCGCTCACGGTGTTCTTCCTGCTCTTTGTCACCAATGCGATGAATTTCATCGATGGATTAAACGGTCTGGCCGCCGGGGTAACGCTCATCGCCTGCCTGTTTCTGGCCGGCATTGCCGGCGTGCTGGGCGGGTTTTTCATCTACACCGCATCACTGCTGCTAGCCGGCGGGGTGTT
>JAKAZY010000036.1:0-707 GCA_021826425.1 Pseudomonadota bacterium | reverse complement strand
CTGCCCTTCAACTTCCCCCGGGGGCGGATTTTCATGGGCGATGTTGGCAGCCAGTTCTGTGGCTTCATGCTGGCTCTCTTTGGCGTCGCCGCGGCGCGGTTCGAACAGGTGCAGATGTCCTTCCTGCTGGTGCCCTTCCTGCTCTCGGGCGTGCTTTACGATGTCACCTTCACCCTCATCCGGCGCTTGCTGGCAGGCGAGAATATCGCCCGTGCACATAACGGCCATCTCTATCAGGTGGTGCGCCGCGCAGGCATGGACGCCAAGCTGGTGGCGATCATCCAGTGGCTGTTCGCTGTGCTGGGCGGGCTCACCGCCATCGCCTTCATCAGCACGCCCTCGATCCCGCGCCTGTGGATCGGGCTGGTGCCGCTGGCGGTGCAGATCGTCTGGACATTTTACGTCAGCGCCCGCGCCAGACAGGCGGGCATCGGGCGCTGGTCCAGTTAGAGCCGGATCATTCTAGAGCGGATCATGGAGTGATCCGCTCTAGAATCTGAATCCGCCTCTAAATCAATGAAGTAGAGGGCAATTCAGACTTAAGCCTCGCTCGCAAAGTGAGCGAACCTAAAGTCATCACGCTCTAGAAGCCGTTCTAGTGGTCGCCAGAGCGAGTTTTTCTGCCCTCCGGTGCTCCAAAATCCCGCCCTGGACGACTCACCATAACGGCTTCTTAATCAGACCTTATCCAAAGCCCGGGTCAGATC
>JAKAZY010000153.1 GCA_021826425.1 Pseudomonadota bacterium | reverse complement strand
ACCGCCGGGTCCGCGAAAGCAGGCACCATGGAGCGCAGCCAGTCCGGCTCGACCAGATAATCAGAGTCGATCACGCCCACCACCTCGGCATCCGGCGCGGTCTCGCGCAGGGCGAAGTTCAAGGCGCCCGCCTTGTAGCCTTTGTACTTGCCAAGGGTGAAGAAGCGGAACTTGGGCCCAAGGCGCGCGCAATGCTCGGCCACCGGCTCCCACACTGCCGGGTCCTTGGTGTTGTTGTCGATCACCAGAACCTCGAACCGGTCGTAATCAAGTGCTGCCAGGCTATCCAGCGTGAGCTTCACCATGTGCGGCGGCTCGTTGCAGATGGGCAGATGGATGGAGACCTTCGGCAGCTTCGTGCCCGCCGGAGCCGGGATCGGCTCGTAGTGCCGCTTGGCGATGCGGCCGAAGATGGTCTCGACCAGATCAAAACTATCCGCGATGAGCAGGAAGAGCAGCAGCCCCTGGCCCAAAGCCAGCCCGCCCCACACGGCGGCCGCACCCAGGGAGAGATAGGTCTGCCCCATGTTCATCAGCAGCATCGCCAGCGTGGAGGTAAAGCCCTCCACCAGCGCGGCGAAGAGCAGCTTGCCCGGCAGGCGGATATCCGGCCGGCGGGAGAGCAGAGCCATGGTGGCCAGCAGGCTCGCCAGTGCGGCGCCCAGCGCGTACCATTTCCACTCAGGATGATTCCACACCGGCCCGGTGAGCGACCATTTTTGGTGGCGGCCGAGCGTGAACATGCCCCAATAGCCTGCGGCGCGGCCCTCGAAGCTGGTTTTCCAGGGTTGGTCGAACGCCTCCATCACGAAGTAGTTGAGGTGTTCCTTTTGCGCGAGATTGAAGAAGTCGCGCAGGAAGCGGGCCTGGTTAATTGTATTGGCCCGTGCTGCGCCAATGTCGATACCATCCGACGGCCAGCCGATTTCGCCGATCACGATCCGCTTATTCGGGTAGCGGTCATGCACTTCCTGGAAACGGTGCATCGCGTCCTGCACGGCGATGTTTTCCGGCACGCCTTCCCAATAGGGCAGCAGATGCACGGTGATGAAATCAACCGAATTCGCGAGTGCAGGGTGCTTCAGCCATACATGCCAGGGCTCGGCGGTGGAAACCGGCACATGCACCTGTTTTTCAACCTGATGAATATCCGCGATCAGTTCCGGCACCGGCATGTCGCCACGCAGGATGGTCTCGTTACCCACCATCACCTGCTTCACATCGGGGTTGGCATTGGCAATCCGCACCACCTTCGCCAGTTCCCGGGCGTTGGCCTCCGGGTGCTGGTCCAGCCAGGCGCCCAGGGTTACGTTCAGGTTCATGCCCTGCGCCAGCGCGGGAATCTGTCCCAGATCGCCCTCAACCGTGTAGGTGCGGATGTTGTGGGTATATTTCGCGGCCAGCGCGAGGTCGGATTTGATCTGCGCGACCGTCGGATAATCCCCGGTCTGCGGGCTTTCGCCCTTGTGGAACGGCGAAAACGCAAATCCGCCGATCTCTCCGGTGTAAGCCGGAATGTTCACCGCCGGCTGGTTGGTCGCAGCCCACAGGCCTAGCGCCACCACGCCCACGCCCAGCGCCGCCGCCCAGGAGCTGGGGCTGGCCCAGCCACGGCGGGCCTTGCGGGTAGAAATCATCGCCTTCTGGCGGTGGATTTGCGACTGGTAGGTCATGCGGACTATCCGAGCTTCTACCCGGGACAAGCCCCGGGCCGACATGAACATCGCAATTCAGTGCGGCGCCGGATGGGCGCGAATGTGGCCCAACTAAGGCAAACAAAATTTAATGTTTGTTACCGAATTTTTTGCAGGTTTTCATAAAGTCTAATTTTATCAATTAATTAATTCGGCAAGCTGATGCCCTGCTTCAGCAATACCTGCCCTGTATGCAACAATCGCGCGCGCCACGAAACCAAGCTACAACCCGCTTATGCCTCTCTTTCTGCAACTCGCTGTTTTGGCGCTTCTGGTTCTGCTGAACGGCGCCTTCGCGCTGGCGGAACTGGCGCTGGTTTCCTCCCGCCGCGCCATGCTCACCCTCATGGAGCGCCAGGGCCTGCGCGGCGCCACCCGCGCGCGCCTGCTGGCGGACGATCCGCAAAGCTTTCTGCCCACCACCCAGTTTGGCATCACGCTCATTGGCATCCTCACCGGCGTGTTTGGCGGCGCACAGCTGGGCGAGCGTATGCAGGGGCCCTTGCGCCACATCCCCTACATTGCCGCTTATGCCGCCCCGCTCGGCGTGGTTCTCACCGTGCTGGCCATCACGTTTCTCACCCTGGTGTTTGGCGAGCTGGTGCCCAAGCAGCTGGCGCTGCGCCACCCGGAGCGCCTGGCCGTGCTGGTTGCGGGGCCCATTGCGATTCTTGCCAAAACCGCAGCACCCGCCATCTGGTTGCTGAGCAAAGCCACCGATTTGGTGCTGCGCGTATTCGGCCCCACCCGGGAAGACCGGCGTGGCGTTTCGGAAGAAGAGCTGAAGGCCATGCTGGTGGAAGGCACCGAATCCGGCGTGCTGGAAACCGAGGAGCGCGACATTATCGAGCGCGTGCTGCGCCTGGCGGACAAACCCGTGCGCGCGATCATGACACCACGCACCGAAATCGTCTGGGTGGACCGCTCAGCCTCGCGGCAGGACATCATTGCCAGGCTTCGCGCGGCTTCGCATTCTCGCTTCGTGGTGTGCGACGGCTCGGTGGATAATGTCACGGGCATCATCCTGGCCAAGGACGTGCTGGACCGGATACTGGAAAACCGTGAAGGCCCCCTCATCTCGCCGGTGCTGCGCCAACCCATGGCGATTCCCGATTCTGTTTCCGCGCTGGATGCGCTGGACCGGTTGAAAGCCGACGAGCTTGGCATGGCCCTGGTGTTCGACGAATACGGCAGCTTTGAAGGCGTGGTGACCGCCGCCGACGTGTTGGAAGCGATTGTGGGCGACGCCGAGGATGCCGGACCTTCTTCACATGCCGAACCTCCGGCGGATTCGGTTTACGAACTGGATG
>JAKAZY010000035.1 GCA_021826425.1 Pseudomonadota bacterium | reverse complement strand
CTTCCGGCGATCCGGCAACCCCCGGAGAGGCGGATTCACGCCTCGCGGTTCAATTTGCCTCCGGCAATTGAACTTCCGGCGATCCGGCTCTAGAAGCGCGGCTGATTTTATTTTCCGGGTTTTTAGATGATCAAGGTTCTTCTCGTGCTGCATGTGTTCGTCACCTTGGCGTTGATCGGCGTGGTGCTGATCCAGCGCAGCGAGGGTGGCGGCCTCGGCCTTGGCGGTGGCCAGGGCATGGGCAGCTTCATGACCGGTCGCGGCACGGCGAACCTGCTCACCCGCACCACCGCCATATTGGGCACCGCCTTCTTCGCGCTCTCGCTGGCGCTGGCGCTGCTGTACAAGGGCAGTGCCACCGATACCAATGCGGCCATCCTCAACAGCCCGCCCCCTGCCACTGCCCCTGCCGCTGCGCCGACCGCGCCGATGGCTCCGTCCATCCCCTCCTCCCTGCCGCAGACCCCGGTGGACGCACAACCAGCACCCCTTGCACCCCCTGCCCCGCCGGCACCCGCCGCGCCCGCGCCGAATAAAAACCAGTAATCCAGAACTCTCCCCTTCTCTCGCAGCGCCGGACTCATGTAAGGTCGGATTCCATGACGCGGTTTGTTTTCATCACCGGCGGCGTGGTCTCGTCTCTCGGTAAAGGTATCGCCTCGGCAGCGCTCGGCGCCTTGCTTCAGGCCAGGGGTTATTCGGTCCGGCTGCGCAAGCTCGACCCCTATCTTAATGTCGACCCCGGCACCATGAGCCCCTACCAGCATGGCGAGGTGTTCGTGACCGACGACGGCGCCGAGACCGACCTCGATCTCGGCCATTACGAGCGCTTCACCGGTGTTGCCGCCAACAAGGCGGACAATGCCACCACCGGCAAGATCTATTCCGGCGTCATCGCCAAGGAGCGGCGCGGGGATTATCTGGGTGCAACCGTCCAGGTCATCCCACACATCACCGACGCCATCAAGGAAACCGTGCTGAACCAGACGGACGGGCTGGATTTCGTGCTGGTCGAGATAGGCGGCACGGTAGGCGACATCGAGTCGCTGCCCTTCCTGGAGGCCATCCGCCAACTCGGCAACGAACTCACCTCAGCCCAGGCGATGTTTGTGCACCTCACGCTGGTGCCCTACATCCCCTCCGCCGGCGAGCTGAAGACCAAGCCGACCCAGCATTCGGTGAAGGAGCTGCAAAATCTCGGCATTCAGCCGAACATGCTTATTTGCCGCTGCGACCGTCCGATCCCGGAGAACGAGCGCCGCAAGATCGCCAGCTTCTGCAATGTCCGCACCGAAGCCGTGGTGCCGGCCCTGGACGTGGATACCATCTACACCGTGCCCATCTCCTACCATGAGGCAGGAATGGATCGTGAGGTGCTGCGCCATTTCGGACTGCCCTTCGAGACCGAGCCGAACCTCACCCGCTGGCAGAACATCGTCAACACCGTGCGCTTCCCCGAGGGTGATGTGCGCATCGCCGTGGTCGGTAAATACACCAATTTGCTCGACAGCTATAAGTCGCTCGCCGAGGCGCTGGCTCATGGCGGCATCGCCAACAGGGTGAAGGTAAAGCTCGACTGGATGGATTCCGAGATCTTCGAGCAGTCGGACGCGGTGGAGCAGCTTGAGGGCGTGCACGGTATTCTGGTGCCCGGCGGATTTGGTGAGCGCGGAACCGCCGGCAAGATCGAAGCCGTGCGCTTTGCCCGTGAGCACAAGGTGCCGTTCCTGGGCATCTGCTTTGGCATGCAAATGGCGGTGATCGAATGCGCCCGCAACTTGGCGGGGCTGGCGGGCGCCTCCTCCACCGAGTTCGGGCCTTGCGAAATCCCCATCGTCGGGCTGATGACCGAATGGGCGCGCGAGAACGAAATTGAGCGCCGCCGCGCTGATGGCGATCTGGGTGGCACCATGCGCCTGGGCGCGTTCCCCGCCGTGTTGCAGGAAGGCTCATTGGTGCGGGAAATGTATAATGGTGCGTCCAATATCGAGGAACGCCACCGTCACCGCTACGAGGTGAACATCCATTATCGCGATGCGCTCGAGGCAAAAGGCCTGCGTTTCTCGGGCCTTTCGCCGGACGGTGTTTTGCCCGAAATCGTCGAATATCCGGATCACCCCTGGTTCATCGGTGTGCAGTACCACCCCGAGCTGAAATCCAAGCCCTTCGAGCCGCACCCGCTATTCCAGGGCTTCATCGCCGCCGCAGTAAAACAATCAAGGCTGGTTTAGGGGCTTTCGTGGGCAACGCCTTATCGCGGAGGGCGGCACGCGGGTCCATGCTGCGGCATGGGTAAGTGTCGTGGGCCACAGGCGGGTGCCGGCGAATAATGCAGGGCCGAGCAGCGGCGCGGTCAGCCCTCGGTGCAGCATCGCCGCACGAAAAATTTGCCCGCCGAGATCGGACCGCAACTGCCGATGATACGCTTGAGCCGTCTTTCCGGCGATGATACAGGAAGCCGCCAGCGCCGCGCTGTGCAGGGCAATGGCCAGCCCGTCTCCGGTAAAGGACTGAATAACCGCCGCTTGGTCACCCAACCGGAAAAATTTTGGCGGGGCTGCAGCGTGAGACCGGTGGGTAAAGCCGAAAGGCATACCGGCAATGGCAAGCGGTGCGGGTAGGCTGTCGATAGCGCCGCCCAGGCGTGTGGCCAGATGCGGCGTGGCGCGTTGCAGGCTGGCCAGCAGTGCCGACCATTTATTGCCGGCCTCGTGCAACACGGCCTTATCAACCAGCAGTGACAAATTGGCTGAGCCATCCTCCACCAGTTGCAGCCCGGCATAGCCGCCGCGGAACAAGATCAGCTCGACATGCCGCGCCAGTGCCACCTGTTGCCCCGGCGCCAAGGTAAAATAAGATTTCAACCCAACGAACCGGCTGGGCAGCGCCGCCCGCGCGGTGCCCCGGACCTCATGCTTGCCCGTGGCCAGGACCAGCAGGTCTGGGCGCAACACATCACCGCCCACCTCCACGGTGAGGTTTTCGCTGGTCTCGATCCGCCGCACCGTCTGGCCGCGCTGCACCTGAACCCCGGCCTGCATGGCGTGATCAAGCAGCGCCTCATCCAGGCCCCGGCGCCTTAGGCCAAGCCCGGTGAACGGTAACCGCGCAGTGACCGCTCGTTGGCCGCGCACCAGGCGCACGGCGCCAATCTCGTGACCGCCTAACGCCGCCAGGGGCAGGCCAAGCCGGGTGAGGTAGGCGCGCGCCTCGGCACTAACAAACTCGCCGCAGACCTTATCCGTAGCCCCGGCCTCGCGCTCGATCAGCGTCACCTTTTGTCCCGCTTGGGCCAAGGCAATAGCGCAAGCCGCCCCCGCCGGACCGCCGCCGACAACCAGAATCATGTCGAAACCGAATGGCGAAACAGCGGGTGCCAGTTTACGCGCGCCCTCACGCCGACCTGCGCCAACAGCGCCTCCCACTCCCCCCTGGAAAAACCGCGCGCGATGGAAATCTGCCCATCTGTACGGACAATCGGATGCCATCTGAACAGCCGCGCCAGCAGCGGATAGCCGTAGAACGCGAACCAATGACGGTGCAGATCGGCTATATGCCAGCCTTTCACGGCATTTTCCTCCAGCCAGCCGAGCAGCCGGACGATCTCGGCATCCGCCAGATGATGGGTAAACTGCGAGGTAACGATGAAATCCGGCCTTGGGTCCGGCTGGAACGCAAACACATCGCCGCAGCAATAGGTGATCTCCTCGCCCCTGCCAGCCGCCCGAGCGGCTGCGGCGCTGCGCGGATTCAAATCCAGACCGGTGAGCGAGACGCGCCGCCCACGCCGATGCCCCCAGGCCCAGATGGCGCGCAATAAATCCCCCTGGCCACAGCCAACATCCAGTACCGAAAGGCAGGTATCGGACGGCAGGGTCCGGGTCTTCCGCTCTAGCCAATTGATCGTCGCCCGGTGGGTGAACGTGATCCGGTTAACCTTCGCCAAATCTGTCAGGCAGCGCCGGTACACCGCCTCGGGCAGCCCTGGATCGTCCATGACTTCTTGCTGGGTGGAGCGCCGGGAAAGATCCATCAGCGGGCGGTGAACCGGAAGGTTTCCGTCACCATGCCCGGGCCAAAGGCCATCGCCAGCCCGCGCTGCCCCGGCTGGGCGGTCTTCAGCATCCCGGCCAGCACAAACATGATGGTGGCGGAGGACATGTTGCCATGCGTCTCAAGCACCGCGCGGGAAGGGGCCAAGGCGGCAGCCTCCAGCCCGAAGGCGCCCTCTACCGCATCCAGCACGCTGCGCCCGCCGCCATGCACCGCCCAAAGCTGCAACGCCTGGGTGCCCTCGCCTCGCAAAATGAAATCCGGCGCAGCACGCAGTGCCGCGCTGATCTTGCTTGGCACCTGACCAGAAAGATGCATGACAAATCCTTGGTCACCGACATGCCAGGTGATGCAGTCCTCTGTATTCGCAATCGTTGTGGTCCGGAAATCCTCCAGGGCGAAGCCGTGCGGCTCTGCGGTGACCAAAGCCGCAGTGGCTCCGTCGCCGAACAGCAGGAAGGTCAGCGCGATATCCAGCTCGTTAGTCTCCTGCATGTGTAGGGTGCAGAGCTCCAAATTCACCACAAGCACCCGCGCGGCCGGGTCCGCCAGCACTGTCGCCTGGGCGATGCGAAGCGCCGGAACCGCAGCGGCGCAGCCCATGAAGCCGACCATCGTGCGTTGTAGGTCCGCGCGTAGACCCAGCCTGGCTGCAAGGATCTGGTCCAACCCAGGGGCAATAAAGCCGGTGCAGGAGGCGACGATAAGATGGGTGATCTCCTGCTCGCGCCCCTGCAGATCAAGCCGGTTGACGGCCTGTTCAGCCAAGCCGGGGGCATGCTCGGCATAGAGACTCATGCGCTGGGCGGTGCCCGGAAACGCACCACGGCGGTAGAAACCTGGTTCCGGCGCCTGCGCCTCCACCAGTCCATCCTGGTGTAGCACCGAATAGCGATGTGAGATGCCCGCACGCCGCGCCATGCGGTGGAACAAATCACGATGCCGAACACTGGGTAATCCGCGCGCAGTATAGGCCACGAAGGAAGCATGGACATCATGCGGCGGACGGGCCGTGCTGATCTGGTTGATATGGGCCTGGGTCATTCCTGCTTCATCATTTTACGATCAGCCTTTATACGCAGCACCAGCGCTTTGGATCGCGGCGAGGAGAATAAGGATCGTTCATCTTTGGGACGGCAGCCGCATAGCAAGCTATCACCGACCGGAATTTTACCGAAAATCGTGGAGCACGAGAACCATCCCTGGTTCATCGGTGTGCAGTACCACCCCGAGCTGAAATCCAAGCCCTTCGAGCCACATCCGCTACTCTAGAGGTTCCACGCCGCTGCGGCGAAACAATCCTGCCTGGTTTACAGACCGCAGCTTACTTCCCCGCGATCGTCACCACCTTGTGCATCTCGGCCGTGATCGCCGCGATCTGCTCGGTCAGCAGTTTAATGCTCTCGGTCAGATCCGTGTTGGTTTGCAGCAATCCCATCATCTGCTCACTATGCAGTTTCTGCTGCGTGGCGATCTCTTCGCGGTGCAAGGCATCAGCTTCCGCGTGCGCCTTGTCCCGGTCCGCCTGGCGTGTTTGGGCAAGCAGGATCAGTGGGGCGGCGTAAGCCGCCTGGAGGCTGAACGCCAGATTGAGCAGAATGAACGGATACAGGTCGAAACGCACGACACCGGTGGCGTTCAGCACAATCCATACGGAGACGACAACCGTCTGTGCGATCAGGAATGTGGATGTGCCAAAGAACCGCGCAAATGCCTCGGCTTTTTTGGCAAACCAATCATCGCCGAACACGGATGACAGATGCATGTGCGGCACGTAAAAACGGGTATGGCGATCGCTCATGCTCCGCTCATACACAATTCATTGGTTTCAATCAATGAATTGTGCGGCGGTTCAGGCCCCGCCACGGCCGCGCTGCCAGTCAATTTCAGGCCCGCAACACAGAAATACGCTCCAGCTCTTTTTTGGCGAGGTCGACTCTAGCGTGGCTTCACGGGTACATTTCGCCGCGTGCAATCCACCTCCCTCACCTCATCCCCAAACCTTACCACCGCCGCGCGCGGCGCGCTCTGCGCCAAAATCTTGCCACGCCGTATCACGAATAACCGTTCCGCCCGCAGCCTTATCGCCTCCATCTCATCCTCTGCCTGCAGCACCACCAAATCCGCGTGGCAACCGGGCTCCAGCCCATAGCCCCCAAGGTTCAAAATCCGTGCGGGCGCATCCGTCACCGCGCCAAAACAAGCTGCAATTTCCTTGGTCCCTGTCAAATGCCCCACATGCAGCCCCATCGTGGCCACCTCCAGCATGTCATGGCTGCCGAGCGGATACCAAGGGTCCATCACGCAATCATGCCCGAAAGCCACTTCCACCCCCGCCGCCATCAATTCCTTTACCCGCGTCATGCCCCTTCGCTTGGGGTAATTATCGTACCGGCCCTGCAACGTGATGTTGATGAGCGGATTTGCGATCGCCGCCACCCTCGCCTCTGCCATCAGTGGAATCAGCTTCGAAACATAATAATTATCCATCGAATGCATGGAGGTAAGATGCGATCCCGCCACTCGTCCTTCCATGCCATGGCGGCGAGTCTCCGCCGTCAGCGTCTCGATATGACGGGAGAGCGGATCATCCGTCTCGTCGCAATGCATGTCCACCAACCGCCCCTCATCGGCAGCAATCTGCATCAGCGCCCGCACGGAAAGGCGGCCCTCTTCCATGGTGCGCTCGAAATGCGGAATCCCGCCCACGACCTCCACGCCCATTTTCAGCGCCCGGCGCAGAGTCTCCTCGGCCCGTGCGTGGCGGTAGAACCCGTCCTGCGGAAACGCCACAAGCTGGATGTCGATCCAGGGCGCCATCTCGGTCTTTAGCCGCAGCAGCGCTTCCACCGCTAACAACCGATCATCACACACATCCACGTGGGAGCGGATCGCCAGCGTGCCACGCGCCGCTGACCAAAAACAAAGCGCCTTCGCCCGTTCGTAAACCGTCTCTTGTGTGAGCTTCGGTTTCAGCTCCCCCCACAGCGCAATCCCTTCCAGCAGCGTGCCGGTTTCATTGAAGCGCGGCAGGCCAAGCGACAGAGCGGAATCCAAATGCACATGGGAATCGACGAATGGCGGGCTCACCAGTCGGCCCGTGGCGTCTATCTCGTGCCCCGCCTCACCTTCCAACTTTCGGCCCAGTGCCGCGATCTTCCCCGCCACCACGCCAATATCCACGCCCGAGCGCCCGCCAGGCAAGTTTGCGTTACGGATGACCAGATCAAACATGAAATTCGCCCTAAAATGCCCGAAACCTGGCGCCAGCATGGCCTCCGCCTTGTTGCCGTGCAAGCGGCATATCACTACATGTCATTAATGCGCCGCGCCCTCCTTCTGCTCTCCACCGCCCTTGCCTTGGCCTCATGCGCTCCGCCAGGTCGGCAGAGCTTCTCGTCTACGCCCGCGGGGCCAGACACCCAGAGCATCTCGGCGGTGGATGCCTTCAACAACCGGGTTCCGCTGGTCTCCATCCTGCCGGATACGCGGGATTTCCAGGGTCCGCTAAAGAATGCGGTGACCCAGGCCCTTGCCATCAAGCCGGACGCCGTTTTTGAGGTGATGGCCCAAACCCCCGCCACCGGCAACGCGGACACGGATACCAAGACCCTCGCCACCCTTGCCCCGCAAGCCAAGGCCATCGCCCAGGCCATTATCGCCGATGGCGTGCCCGCCTCGCGCGTCACCGTGGGCGCCAAAACCGCGGGGCTGGACCAGGTGCTGCTCGTCTACGTCAAATGATCTTTGCTCCACCCTTCCTGATGCCCGTCCTTCGGCGGCTCGACCCTGAACGCGCCCATAATCTCTCCCTGAAGGCACTGCGCCTGGGGCTGGTGGGGCGCGATACCACGCCGGATGACCCCATCCTCGCCACCCGGGCCTTTGGCCGTGCCTTAAGCAACCCCATCGGCCTCGCCGCCGGGTTCGACAAAAACGCCTATGCCGTGACCGCCCTGGGACGGCTGGGCTTCGGCTTCGTGGAGGCTGGCACCGTCACCCCCCGCCCGCAGCCCGGCAACCCAATGCCGCGTTTATTCCGCCTCACCGAAGATAAAGCTGTGATCAACCGCATGGGCTTCAATAATGCGGGGCTCAACGCCTACCTCGCCAATTTGCAACAGGCCGACCGGAGGGCGCTGGTGCTGGGGGCGAATGTCGGCATCAACAAGGAAGGTGCCGACCCCGAGCGCGATTACCCGATGCTGGTGCAGGCGGTAGCGCCGTTCGCGGACTACATCACCATCAACATCTCCTCCCCCAACACACCCGGCCTGCGGGATTTGCAATCCGAGGAACGGCTCGCCGCCATTCTGACGCGCATCGCCAGCCCGAAGCCGGTTTACGTGAAAATCGCGCCGGATCTATCGGAGGATGCGCTGGAGGCGGTGATCTCGGTCGCCGTGCAGCATAATGTCAGCGGGCTTATCATTTCCAACACCACCATCGCCCGGCCGGATACGCTTCACAGCCCGCTAAGACGTGAAACCGGCGGGCTCTCAGGCGCGCCTTTATTCGCCCCTTCCACCGCCATGTTGGCACGGGCTTACAAGCTGACGGGCCAACGGCTGGCCTTCATCGGCGCGGGTGGGGTGTTCACGGCGGAAGATGCGCTGGCCAAGCTGCTGGCGGGCGCCTCGCTGGTACAAATCTATTCCGGTTTCGCCTATCAGGGCCCGGCGATGTTGCCAAAACTGAAATCGCAACTGGCAGCGCTTTTGCGGCAACGTGGCTTTGCCAGCGTCTCGCAGGCCGTGGGCGCTGGCGTATGAGCGGCTTCAGCGCTCTGGCGGAAAATTATGACGGCTTCATCGTCGACCTCTGGGGCGTGGTGCATGACGGCTACGCCCCCTACCCCGGCGTGCTGGACTGCCTGGCGCGCCTGCAGGCGGCGGGCAAGCGCGTGGTGTTTCTCTCCAACGCCCCGCGCCGCCCGGCTGGCATCGTGCAATTCCTCGCCAGCATGGGGGTAGCGCCGAACCTGTATGGCGGCGTGATGTCCAGCGGCGAGGCGGTTTATCTTGGCCTCAAGCACCGTACGGCGGAATTCGCCAATCTCGGCAGGCGGCTCTACCATCTCGGCCCGCCGCGCGACCGGAATTTGTTCGATACCCTGGACTACCCGCAAGCCGCCGCGCCGGAAGATGCCGATTTCGTGCTGAACACCGGGCCGGATGACGAACTCGGCCCCCATGACCCGGAGCTTTACCGCCCCGTGCTGGATGCCTGCCTGAAAGCCGGGTTGCCAATGGTCTGCGCCAACCCTGACCTGGAAGTGTTGAAGGGTGGTACGCGCATCATCTGTGCCGGGTATCTCGCCCAGCTTTACGCGGGCGATGGCGGTCAGGTGATCCAGCGCGGCAAGCCGGATGCGGCGATTTACAAGCCCACGCTTGCCATGCTCGGCACAAGCGCGGCACGCACCATGGCCATCGGCGACTCGCTGCGCACCGACATTGCCGGCGCCAAGGCGGCAGGAATCGATAGCTGTTGGGTGCTTTCGGGCATTCACGCTTTGCACCCGGAAGCAGCCCCGGCGGAAGCCGCAGCCTCCGGCCTCTCCCCCACCGCCATCCTGCCCGGCTTCGCCTGGTAGGGCCGCCCAGACAGGAGACAGGAACATGAAGACAATTCTGGTTACGGGCGCCACCGCCGGCTTTGGTGCCGCTTTCACCCGGCGCTTCATCGCAGATGGTCATCGCGTCATCGCTACCGGACGGCGGCTGGAACGGCTGCGAGATCTTCAGGCCGAGTTGGGCGATAACGTCCACATCGACAGGCTGGACGTGACCGACAAAGCCGCCGTCGCTGCGTTTATCCCCTCCCTGCCCGCCGCCTGGCAGCAGATCGACGTGCTGGTGAACAATGCCGGTCTGGCATTTGGGCTCAGCCCCGCCTGGGAGGCCGATCTGGAGGACTGGGATAAAATGGTCGCCACCAACATCACCGGCCTTATCCACATGACCCGCGCCGTGCTGCCGCAAATGGTGGCGCGCGACGATGGAATCATCCTGAATCTCGGCTCCACCGCCGGGGAGTACCCCTATCCCGGCGGCCACATCTATGGTGCCAGCAAGGCGTTCGTGCAGCAATTCTCGCTCAATCTGCGCGCCGATCTGGTTGGCAAAAATATCCGCGTCACCGATATCGAGCCTGGCCTTGTCAGCGGCACGGAGTTCAGCACTTTGCGCTTTAAGGGGGATGCGGACAGGGCCGCTTCGCTCTATCAGGGCGTGCAACCGCTCACGGCGGAGGATATCGCCAACACCGCCGCCTGGCTCATCGCCCTGCCCAAACATATGAACATCAACCGGATCGAGATGATGCCCACCTGCCAGGCCAGCGGCCCGCTGGTGACCAAGCGCGACTAAATCAATATGCATTTAGATTGACGCGGCGGCGCCAAGATAACTGCATGAAATAGCTCGCTCAAGCATAAAATTAGAGCGTTCAGCTAAAAGCTGAACACTCTCGAGCCGGATGACTGGAATAACTGTGGACAATTTAAGATTGCATTAATAATCTATCCACAATCTACAGTGGATGATCATGGGTATCGCGCGCGTCAACTCCTTCGCATTCTCGGGCATCGAGGCGCAGCGCGTCGAAATTCAGGTACAGATTTCCGCCGGCCTGCCGGCTTTTCTGATGTAAAAGCTTTAGAGACCTACAAAAGGAACTGACGCGCCTGCCCATAGGTAAATGAGTTGGCTTGTTTCTACGTGCTAATTAATAGAGTTGATTATGGGGATTTGGCTGGTGAGGCATTGGTATTTGCTTTTAGTGGCTTGGGTAGCGCTCTCAGTACCAGTGGCCCTACTGGTCGCCAGACTCCCGAAACGACTAGGGGACGATTAGCCTCAGGAAGACCACAGGGCGGCAATACGGGATACGCGGTGAAGACCTGCGCCGCCTGTCAGATGCCATCAACCGCATTCCGGTGCCGGATGGTGTGGGTTGCAGAGGCGGCACCTATAAGCTGGCTATGGCCGCCCTACGGCTAAGCAGGAGCAGAACGTCCGGAACGGGGGGATTTCTGCCTTTCCGCTATCGGGGAGGGGCATTGGTTAACCGCCGTTCCGCTCTCAGGATACCCCTTACCAAAGGATGACAGACGCCTGTCAGCGAAGAAAGCCAAACCGACTACCAGGACTTGGTGTATGGTCGGATTCACGTGGATGCTGACCCACCAGCCAAAGTCTTCCACTCTATCCGGAGGTTTCCCCATGCCTGCTTTCTGGCTGACGTATGTGCCCCACGGTTGGCCATTAGATAAGCTGCGGAGCTTGATCAAACACGTAGAAGAAAGCCCCGATGCTGAAGATTCCCACGAATGGTGGCGTATCTCACGCAAAGATGCTCAGCGTGGTGATCGTGTTTATATTTTCAAGCAAGGCACGAAGAGCCCGCGGGGAGTGATCGGTGTCGGCAGAATCGTTGAAGGCCCAGAAATGCACGGCGACGATATGGAAAAACCCCCTAAGGAGCGGCGGATGGTCAAAATCCGTTTTCAAAAGCTGGTTGATCCTACTACAGGCTTTCTCCTTCCGCGGGAGAAGCTCGACTTCGTGCCAAAAAAACTCATCGATGCGCGGAGCAGCGGTATGCGCGTCGATGAAGATATAGACGCCAAGCTTCAGCACCTGCTTGCTCCCGTGCTTGCCCCCGCCCTCGATAGCAAAGAGGGGGACAGCCCTGCTCTCGATCCCGCTAGTGCCATGGACGAACCCGAGCGAGCACTGCGAGCAATCCGCATTCGGCGTGGCCAGACGGCCTTTCGTAACACTCTCCTGGCCGCTTACGGCGGTCGCTGCGCTATCACCGATTGCGATATTGAGGACGTGCTGGAGGCTGCCCACATTTCACCTTATAGCAAGTCTTACTCTGACCATGTCGGCAATGGACTTTTGCTACGCGCGGACATCCATACTCTTTTTGACTGCAATCTATTAGCATTCGACCCTGAAACACGGCAGTTGGTGCTTGCGGGCAAGCTAAGGGATTCGGAATACGCACATTTGCCTCATCAGGTCCTCCGCGAACCCAGCAACCCCGCAGACCGCCCAAACCAACAGTATTTAGCTGAACGGCTAGACAAATTGAAAAAATAGTCTGTGATCATGCCTATTGTGATGGGCTTGGAATTTGAGGCGCGGCAATCAGGAAGAAAATGGCTGCTTTCAGTTGCCTCAACATAGCTTTCGAACGTCTTATACGGGTCGTAAGACGTAGGACGTCCTGCGTTTGAATTTCAGCCATCCGGCACTAAGACACCTCGAAACTCAAGGAAATCCGCCGTTCTTGCACGTTTCACCCTATTAATACCATAAAACGTGAAATTTCCCCCCTTAGACCCCCCTTATAACAGTTCCCCTATTGCGTCGCAGTTAGGGCCGCTTGCGGTGCCCCTATTACGTAGTGAAATCCGCAAGCGAGCCCCACAGCCTTAGAAGTCCGGGTCTATGTCTTCGCCGGTTGAATACGCCCCAGCCAAACCCGCGCCCCACTCCTTGGAGGTAATATGGCCCTGATTGATCGCCTTCTGCTTCAACCGTGTGACCATTGACCCACTTAGACCTAGCGCCGTTGCCATCTCCGCCTGTGTCCGATAACGCCCAGACTGCACGGCCTCCACCAGCAACATCATTTCGCTATGCGAGGTGGGCTTAACATTCCACTGAACGCCCCCCTCTCCGCTCTCCAGCCGCATCTCTGCGTTTCTGGTGGCAGCATTGGGCTTTCCTCGGTACTTCGTCCATTCCACCTCAAAGGCAGCACCATGGTCCACCTCATGCCCCTCTAGGCGCTTCAGACCAATGATGACCTCGAACGTAGTGGCTAGCTTGCTACTGCCCCGATAGGACTCACCGCTTTTCCCCGAGTGATGCACCAGGATACACGCCACGCCCGCCTGCTTCAGCCGCATGAGGAACGCCAGGATGGGGTTCATGGCCGCTGCCTCGTTCTCATCGGCCACCTCAGCGAGCGTGCTGAAGTTATCCAAGATGACCAGCTTCACGCCCATCTTCCTGATTCTCTCCATGATAGCCTCTTGTCCCGCCTCGTCGGCCAAATTAGGAAACTTGGTATCTGGCCCCTGGTCCTGTCGGGAGAGGATCACGAGATTGCCTCTCGCCGCTTCCATGTCGATACCCTCCACGGCATCACCCAGGAGCACCATGCGGTCCTTCAGGTCTTCAATGTGCATCTCGCCGTCCACCAGCAGCACCTTGCGAGGCTTATCGGCCCCCCATCCGGCCACCTTACCGCCACCCGCTACGGCCAGCGCCAAGGTATTCACCAACATGGTCTTACCCACCCCGGTCGGAGCCCACAGCAGCACGCTCTCGCCGGAACGCAGCCACGGCGACACCAGCACCTCACGGGGCGGAAACTCGCGGTCCAACAGGGAGGCGAGTGTAGTCATACGCAGGTTACCCGCCTGCATGGTCTTCTTTGTCATAGTATCTTTCTGGAAATAGAAAGAGCCCCGCAGCGTCTCCGCCGGGGGGCTCCGTGGGTCAATTTTGAGTTATTTGGGTCGCAAAGAGAAAGTCGTTTCTCCTGCTATAGCGGTCGTTTAGCGTTACGCGAATTATTCTAGGTATTTACTTAACTTTCTCGAAATCAAGGCAATCTCAAAACGATGCCGTTACGACACCCCTTTGCCCCGCCGTCAATCCCCCGGTCCCATACCTAAAACCCACCGACACTCAGGACATCGTACCGGGAAACGGCATGTCGGCGGGCGATTGGCCATGAGCCTCGACCCAGAGAAGCGCCACGCCCGCTGAGCGGCGTCTCGGAGATGACTAGAGGTAGACTTCAGGCCATCCATGCAGACCGTGGAGTTGGCATTTCGCCAGAGACACCATGCCCGACAAAGGTGTACTTCGTTGCCGTGGTGCTGCGCTGTAGAGGGGATGATAATTCCAGATCATCCCAAGCCCAGCGCCAACAATTCATGCTCCTACGCCATCACTCCGCATGGCGTTTTGCGCCGCATATAGACTCGCTCAGCCGGGCATAAATGGCTGGCAGTACGATGACCGCCGCCGTGGCACAATGGGCCTGTACGACTCTCTAAATCGCTCTATTCGCTTGGGCTGTATTACATGACCCAGAGGTTACACCTTACTGCCTTGCTTAGCCGTGCGGGCGATTCGGCAGATAGAGTTTTACCTACCGTCCGCATACTCACCGCTCCCATGCCGAAAACCTGCTGGCACCGAGTACCGCACAACGCGAAACGGCATGTCAGCGGTGGATGGCGCTTAGACCGTCACCTGTGACAACGCACAGCCCCACTGCGCGGCATCTTTGGACCACGTAATGACAGCGGCTAGGTCAGCTGGAGAGAACGCAACGCGAATGCCAGTGTTTTCCATAGTGTTTTTTCTTTAATAGAGTCAGTATATATGACCAATAAGTCCAACTTAATCCCTAGTCAATCGATAGGATTATTGGTCCGTTATCCACGCATGCCGCATCCTCGCCGCCACCGTAAGGCAATCTAATGCCCGCGCTTGGCTGACCGGGAGGCCGCGAGAACGACGACCAAGGCAAAGGCCAGGAACACAACACCCAAGGTCAGCTTGAGAAAGCGCTTCATGCTGCGGCCTCGCCGCCATTGGTCTGCCGATCCAGAACGCGCTTCACGCTCATCGACGCCCATCTCCCGCCCCGCGCCGTCCTTATCTGCCGGGCATTAAGCTGCTCGGCGATGGCAGCGAAGCTGAGACCGCTAGACCGCATGGTCTCGATCATCGGCCCTACCCTGCCCGCGAACTCATCCGCCTTGCGTACCAGCGCCGCCGTTCCCTGGGCATGATCCACCTTTGCACCGCCCCGGAAACCGCCTAGCACCGTGCCACGTTCCTTCGCCGCCGCCAGCGCTGCCTTGGTGCGGGTCGAGATCATCCGCCGTTCCTCATCCGCCACCACCGCCATGATGCCGATGGTCAGCCGGTTCGCGTGGGGCATATCCACGGCTACGAACTCCACACCGGCCTTCTCCAGACCCAAGAGAAACCCAGCGTCACGGCTGAGCCGGTCCAGCTTGGCAATCAGCAACTTGGCCCCGGTCAGACGGCAAGCCTCAAACGCCGCCGCCAACTTGGGCCGGTCACTATCCTTGCCGCTCTCCACCTCCACGAATTCCTCTAAAAGCGACCACTCGCCGCCATTGAGATACTGGGCTGTCCGTCGTCGAATGATTTGAGACAATTGGCAGCGTGCTTTAACGGAGGTTTTGGCTCACCTGTTGGGTTAAAAGTTTAAGCGGCTATTTGGTTATGGCGCAAGCGTCTTTGCTGGATGGTTT
>JAKAZY010000034.1 GCA_021826425.1 Pseudomonadota bacterium | reverse complement strand
GACGGGATTGCCCAGCGCGTCGGTGGCGGCGTGGATTTTGGTACTCAGGCCACCGCGTGATCGGCCCAAACCTTGGGCATCCGCCCCCCTTTTGCGATGCGTGCCCCCGCCGCGTGCTGGTGGGCATGCACGATGGTCGAGTCAACCATCAGCCCTTCACGATCGGCGTCGGTGGTCAATGCCGCAAGGAATTTGTCCAGCGCACCGCGCTCAATCCAGCGGTAATAGCGGCGTTTTACCGCCTGGTGGTCGCCAAAACGCTCAGGCAGATCACGCCAGCGCCCGCCAGAACGAGCCATCCACAGCAACGCGTCAACAAAGCGACGATTGTCACAGTGCGGGCCGCGTTCGCCAGTACGCCCACCAGAAACCATATCTTTCAAACGCTTCCACTGGTCATCACGTAGCGCATCAACATCCCGTATCATCAAGCTGATCCCCAAAAGTCAACGTTGAATCAGACAATTGACCGCGCCGGAATCCCCTAAACACGGAATTCGTCACTACGGCCTGGAGCAATATGAATTTATCTTGACGCCGCTGCGTCAAGATAAATTCATGAAACTGCTCGCTCTAATAAGGGCTAACCCACCAGGTCTCGTTTTTTGACGCAAAGCAATCATTGGCACGAAGCAGGGAGAAATTTCTACCCCATAAGAAACAAAGCCCTTGGCCAAGGTCGCGTTAAAGCCGCCTCTCTGATATTCTCAATCGTTGACGGGTCCAGACGGGGCGACGCATTGACATTATCTACCTGCTGGGCGTGGGGAAAAACCATGACACGTCAATTCGTCAATTTTTTCGAAATTCAATGATCGGATAATTCTTCTTCCTGTATTTAACCTCAGACATAGAAGTTTTCTTCCAGGTGGGGTCCGCAGCAAAGCTGGCAGGACCAGCGATTATCGGTAGGAAAACGACAAGTCAGGCAAGAAATAATCGACCAACAGCCTCGGGCATATCCACCCGACATCCCTTGCGTGTCTGGAATGCAACACAGAGGGAAGTTGCGCTCCAATAAAGCAAGATTTTGAGCCGCCAGACATTAGCTTGGCATGGGATGGAGCTCGGAGTTTGAAGTCGTATGCAGAGACTTCAAAACCAAGTTCGTCTTGGCCAACAATAACTCATGCTTCAGGTTGAATCATAAATGACTCAACCTGAAGCAATCGTTCTCTAACTGGGTTTACGCAGAACCTATTTGCGCAATACTCGCCCGGCAACGGCATCAAGCTTGGCCACCAAATCGTGGTCTCGTACCTGCTCGTCGGTTACAATCGCATGGTCGAGCACATGGTCGCAGCCTGCAGGACAAGCCGCTGGCCGGCCCTTGAGCAACGGTGCAACCGCGCGTACCAACGCTCTGGCGCGGTCCGCATTGTCCGTCAGAATCTTCATCATCTGGTCGGCGCCAATAGCGGCACGGCTGCTTGGCCGGCAACCATAATCGGTTACCACCGCGACTGTTGAGTAGCACATCTCCGCTTCACGGGCGAGCTTGGCTTCCGGCATGTTTGTCATGCCGACCACTGAGCAACCCCAGGACCCGTAGAGGTCGCATTCTGCCCTCGTCGGGAATTGCGGTCCTTCTATGGCGACATACGTGCCACCGCGCGTTAGTGGCATGCCGATATTGGCTGCAGCCTGCTCAAGCGCGTCGCCTACGCGCGAACAGACCGGCTCTGCCATTGAGACATGCGCCACGCAGCCACTGCCGAAGAAGCTAGTCGGCCGGTTGTGGGTGAGGTCGACAAACTGGTCAACAATGACGAATTGTCCAGGCTGCAAATCCGCACGCAGGCTGCCAACGGCTGAGAATGAAATAATATCTGTGACACCAAGGCGCTTCATGGCGTCGATGTTTGCGCGATAATTGATATCGCTTGGCGCGTAACGGTAACCGCGCTCGTGCCGTGGCAAAAAGACGTGGCGCGTGCCGTCAATTGTGCCAATCAGCATTTCATCGGAAGACGAACCCCAGGGGCTGAGCACACGTTCCCAGCTCTTATCCTGCAGACCTTCGATTGCGTTGAGGCCGGTGCCGCCAATAACGCCGATCACGGCGCTCATTGGCCGAGGTTCCGGCGAGGCACATCAGAGTTTAGGTTCACCATAGCAGCACATGCGGCTGTCCGAAGCTCGGCATCAAGGGGCCGGTTCAAAATGTGGGTCAAACATTCAATCATAGGATGAGTCATTTCTATCTCGTTCCATTTTTTGGCCGTGCTTTGGCGCGGGCGACATTGCGTTCTACTTAAAACAGACAAGCATATTATAGTAATGATAAGATAAAATGGCCACCCCATACAACTTTGAAACTCCTTGAACGTTAAGAAATCTGCTCGCAGACGATGTCCATGTCTCCTTCCCGCGTAGAGTGGTTGATCGAGGGGCGATCTAAGACGGGATATTCACAGCCAAAAACGACATACAGGATCTCAGACGGCGTCGTATCCTCGAGACGAAGGATAGTCCAACCTAACTGAGGATTTTGTGATGGCCACGCCTTGGGCGCGCCGCTATTCCAGCTCTGCCAGTGCATCGTGGACTGCGCATTCGGCAGCGCTTATCGCCCCCGCCAGATAGCCGGGTTCCAATAGGCTGGTCTCACTGCCCGCGAGCCAGAGGCGCGTAGCCCACGGCCCCGACAGCCAGGGTGCAGCGCTGGGCACCGGGTGACCGGTGGCTTCCTGGTCGGCCTTCGTCGCCGTCAGCACGTCAGCCGCCCAGTCCTTAAACAAGCTGGCTTGTGGCGTGGCAGCCTTTGTGCCGAACAGCCGGGCAAGCTGCGCCAGGCAGGCATCAGTCAGCGCTTTTTCTCCCATCGCCGCGCGCCGCGCCGCGGGCAGGCGAACAAAGCCAAACAGCGCCGCACGCCCCGCGGCAGTGGTGGCATCATGGATCTCGGCCAGCGGGCCGACCATGCTTTGCGCCGTGCCGGACAGACCGGCGCTTCGCCAAAACGGGTTGTCGTAGAGGGCAAAAAATTTCGCGTGCGGGGCCATCCAAGTCGCGCATGTCCGCCAGCGTTGGCGCGTGTCCGATGGCAAAGCCGGGCTGAATCCGATCCCCGCCTCAAGCAATCGCGGCGGGAGCGCGGCAATGACGGCCTGGGCGCGAATGATGCGCGGCGCACCTATGGCGCCGAGATTTAAATCAATGCCCTCCGCCGTGAGCGTCATCGCTGTAACAGGCGCGTCGAGATGGACCCGATCTGCCGGCAAGCGGCCAGCCAGTGCGCGCACCAGTGCCATGGTGCCACCCGCAAGGCGCATCGAGTGCTGATCTTCGCTGGTACCGCGATAGCGCTGCACAACTTCCCGAGGCATTCTATCAAACAACATGTCGCCCTCGGTATTCTGGGTGAAGACGGCAAGGCCGAGCTCGGCGACCAGCGCGCCGATATTGGGTTGCATGTGCGGCCAGAACCAGGAGGGGCCGAGATCAAATCCATCCTCTCCGGGTTTGCCGGTTTCATCCACCGTCAAGATTCGGCCACCGAGGCGTGCGCGCGCCTCCAGAAGCTCAAATGCCACACCCGCCTTGTGCAGCAGCTGCGCCGCGTGCAGCCCGGCCAGCCCCCCGCCGATGATGGCGATCTGGGTTTCAGTCACGTCATGATCCTTCATGGTAAAACGCCGCACTCAAACGGCTGGCATCGGTCATAGATCAGTTTGCAGAAGCGGCGCGGATTCATACCAGAACGCCGCAACGAGGGTGCCGCCCATAATTGACCACCGCTGCGCCAAAAGGTTTGCCGGAACGCCAAACAGCAGCACCGCGGAGGCTGATGCGCGACACCGATTTTTTGAATTTGGACAATAAAATCTTGATGTTTGGAAATTTTCGACGTTCCCTAACTTTCAGTGACGGGTAAAGACTAAAGGCTGACCGGCATCGCCATAGGCGTTCCGCGTGTGCGCGCCTTCAAACGAAGAACTGGTCCTTCAACCAACTTCCAGCTCATGGCCGCCAGACTGAGCCCAGCAGCTAAACTGGCTATCGTGAGGGCAGATTGGGAAATGCCGGGGACATAATACAAAATCAGGAGAGCAACCGTTCAGATGAGGAAGAAGTGCCGATACTTTAATAGGCCAAGCATCCCGAACACCATCAGAAAAAAGTAGCATCTGATTTCAAATGAGAGCGTCCGGTAATCCTCCCGTTTTTAACGGGGCTTGGTCGTAGAATTCACGCGGCGCGTTTCAGTTTCTGGGCGGGTGTGATCCCCCCTAAAGCCATATTGGGTCGTTCGTTATTGTACGTCCATAGCCATTGCGTGGCGTAATTCTGCGCCTCCTCTGTGCCACTGATGATATATTGGTCGGGCCATTCATGCCGGACGGTACGGTTATATCGTTCGACAGCCGGAATGCCCGTCCATCTTCCAAGCGATCAGCCATGAAGTCCATCGACCACGAGACGTTCGGCGCTTCGGGTACCCGCCAAGGCGTCAGGCTTGTCGCGACGCAGTCGCTTACGGGGCTTGATCCGCAGGTTCAATTCCAGCTCACGATAGATGCGATAAACTCGTTTATGGTTCCATGGCCGCCCCTGCACATTCCGCAAATACAGAAAGCATAGCCCAAACCCCAGTTCCGCTTGGCATTCGTCAGACCCACCAGAAGATCCGCAATCTCCTCATTCTCGTTGGTCAGCTTGGGCATGTAACGATAACACGCCTCGCTCACACAAAATGTCCGGCAGGCCAGCGCAACGCTGACGCCGTGTCTCGCCACGGCCACCTCGGCCATCTCGCGGCATTGAGATGGCCGGGCTATTTTTTTCCTAAAGCCTCCTTGAGCAGCTCATTCTGCATGCTCAGCTCGGCAAACATCTTCTTCAGCCGACGGTTCTCATCTTCAATCGCCTTCATCTGCGAGACCATCGAGGCATCCATCCCGCCATATTTGGCCCGTCACTTATAGAATGAGGCGTCGCTCATGCCGTGTTCACGGCACAATTCGGCCACAGGCACACCGCCATCCGCCTGGCGCAAAATCGAAAGAATCTGCGCTTCGCTGTATTTTGACTGTTTCATCCAAATCTCCTCAAGCAAAATGCCAAGAAAATTCTACTTATCAATCCCCTTAATATCAGGGGGGATTACCAGATTGTGTGGATCCTGGTACCCTGATCATTGCATCGATTTCACAACAAATTCTCTACAGATGTTGCCAGACGCAACTGGATTCGAAATGAAAACTCCTTTGTATCTTGGTTGATCTATGGACGATCAGGCATCGGATGATGCTTGGGATGTTGTGTTGGTGGCGCTTTTAGGTGGCGGCAAAAAATCCCGGCCAATTGAAAACTGGCCGGGATCATAGATGCCTTCATCGGCAGTAGAAAAGGCGTTAAGCCAACCGCTTCTTCTCTCGCGGTAGCGTAAGGCCGATCGCCACCGGCATTGCCAGCAACACCATCGGTAGCTGGACGATGATGCCGGCGATAATCGCCACCGCAAGGGGTTGCTGCATCTGGTCACCCGATCCACTTACCGCGGCGCCGAGCGGCAGCAGAGCCAGCACCATTGCCACCACGCTCATCAAGATTGGCCGAAGCCGGTTCAGTGCAGCTTCATGTAAAGCTTCACGTGCTGGCATAGTCTCCCGCAACATCTGATATTCCGAGACATAGAAAACCGCCATCTCAGTACCGATGCCAAGGATCATCACCATGCCCATCATCGCCGTGATGTTCAGCTCAATCCCGGTAATCCAAAGGCCAACGAATACCGCGCTGACTGAAATAACCGAGGTGGCGATGATGATGAGCGGCAGAAGCAACTCCTCGTAGAGGAAAAGCAGCAGAACGATCTCCGCAACCATCGCCGCGGTGAACACTCCAATCATACCGCGCTGTGCCTGTTGTTGCTGCTTGAACTGGCCGCCAAGTGTGTACGTCACGCCAGGCGGCAATTCCCCGGGCTTATTCAGTAACTTTTGTACATCTGCCGCGGTGCTGCCCAAGTCGCGGCCAGAAACTTCCGCCGTCACCTGCACAATCTGCTGCAGGTTGTTTCGGGTGATTTCAGGCTGACCGGCGACAAAGACTACCTTCGCGACAGCCTTGAGCGGGAATACATCGCCATTCGGAGCCGTGATAGGGAGATTTTCAAGATCAGCTTGCCGCATTGGCCCAGCATTTGGTGAATTGACCGCGACGCGAATTCCAACATCACCTGTCTCGCCGATATATTGCGACACCACGCTACCCTCGAGATAAGAGTCAGCCTGGGTCTGCACGTCGTCGGCAGTCATCCCATGGAGAGTCGCGGCGGCAGAGTTAACTTGGATCTCCAACGCGTCACCCGCGGGCACAACACCGTTATTGATCGATGATGGATCGATACCGCGCACATTTGCAAGATCGTTTGCAACGTTGTTGGCGACATCGTTAAGAACGGACGGATCCCTGGCAGCCAAGTTGATCACTATTGGCTCAGGACGGCCCACCATATCGCCGATATTATCGCCAAGCAGCTGGTCAATGCCGAAGCTCAGACCAGGAACCTGGTTGGTTACCTCGTCGTTTATGGTATCCATCACCTTCCAGATATTCGGACGCTTGCTTGGGTCAATCAACCGAACATAGAAATCGCCCATGTTTGGCTCATTAAGGTCGCCGCCCAAGCCGGCACCAGTACGCCGGGAGAACGCTGCGACATATTTATTCGCAGAGAGAATATCCTCAACGGTGTGCAGCTGCTTGTTGGTCTCGATAAGTGAGGTGCCGGGGTTGGTTTGATAATTTAACACAAACCCGCCTTCATCCATCTTCGGCAAAAATCCGGAACCTGTATGGTTCATGGCGATATAACCGATCCCGAGCAGCAAGACGATGCCGATCGGCAGGAAAATCGGCCGCTTTAGCGCAGCATCAAGCATTGATGCATGGGCTCGCCGCATCGCGCTGGGCTTCTCATGGCTCGGATCATGCCATTTCTTGAAGTCGATCATCGAACGCGCGAAGATTGGCGCAACGAAGGCCGTCAAGAGATAAGACACGACGAGCGCCACAGCCATGGTAAGCGACAGATATTTGAAGAACGCCCCGGTAACGCCATCAAGGAAGGCTAGCGGGATGAAGATAACGATCGTCGCGAGGCTTGAGCCGGTAAGGGGCTTCAGGAACTCCTTCGCCGCTTCCAGCACCATCGCCTCAGGTTTGGCAAGGCCAGG
Organism: Pseudomonadota bacterium; assembly: GCA_021826425.1. Classification (GTDB taxonomy): domain Bacteria; phylum Pseudomonadota; class Alphaproteobacteria; order Acetobacterales; family Acetobacteraceae; genus Acidocella. The sequence goes on along the minus strand of JAKAZY010000034.1, from coordinate 8,219 downwards.
TACACCAGCACGCCGTGCAATCTGCTCAATCATCACGATAACGTCGTCGATCAGCAAGCCGATCGACGCCGCCAGGCCACCGAGCGTCATCATGTTGAAGGACATGCCCAACACGTAGAGCACGAGCGTGGTAATTGTTATAGACATAGGCACGATAATCATCGCCACAGCTGTGGCGCGCCAGTTACGCAGGAAGTAAAGCACCACGAGGCCAGCGAGGATAAGACCTATGACGATGCCTTCCTGCACCGCCCCAACGGAAGATTCGACAAGCTGTGTCTGATCGTACCACTTAACAAGATGTATCGACTTAGGTTGCGTCTTCATGAAGTCTGCCAGCATCTTCGCGACCTGATCTTGAAGCGCCACAACGTCTGCCGAAGATTGCTGATAGACGTTGATTTCAACCGAAGGTTTCCCTTGGTCAACAACGAGCGTGTATTGTGGCACCACGCCGTCAGTAACCGTACCAAGGTCCGCAAGCCGCACGATTCCGTTCTGCGCCGTATGCAGCGTAATATCGCGGATCGACTTCAGGCCGGTGAGGCCATTATTTGCGAACATCAGGTAGAGCAGATCGTGATCCTGCAAATAGCCAATGCCTTGCAAGACATTTGCAGCCGCAATCGCGTTCTGAACGTCAGTGACTGTGAGCCCAAAAGCCTTCAGCTGAGCGGGATTCAGCTTTACCTCAACTTCCTTTTGGTTTCCGCCAAGCGTGCCGACATAGGAAATACCATTGATTCCCATGAGCATCGGCGCGATCTGATACTGCGCCAGCCTCAGCAGATCAACTTGAGAGACGGAATCAGAGGTGAGTGAGTATGATGAGAACGGCATAATGACGTTCGGCAACATCTGAATGACCTGATAACTCGTTCCCGCCGGCAGATCCGGTAGAATCTGGGACAACGCGCCCTCAACACCCAGCTGGGCGAACTGCATGTTCGTGCCCCAGGGGAAATCAACAAAGAGTTCCGTTGAGCCGCGAGAAGTCGTCGACTCCACGTTCACTGCATGCGGGATCTGGCGCAGCACCGTTTCAATCGGCGCGGTCACGTCATAAAGCTGCTGCTGCGCAGGGCGCGAACCAGCATCCACTTCAATACGTATGCGCGGGAAGCTGATAACGGGATAAACGCCGTACGGCATTTTGGCGACGGCGAAGGCGCCCGCAAGAGCAAGCGCCACCGCGAACACCATCAGCGAGCGGCGATGATGTTCAACCCAGGAGACGAAATTCACGTTAGTTTCCCCCTGAACTGGCCGCGCCGGCGCCTTGAGACGATTGGAGAGTGATCGGCGTACCGTCAGACATCTGATACGCACCATCGACGACGAGCGGCATTGACGGATCGAGCGGGCCGGTAATTACGTCTTGATTGCCATTAGATACCAGAACCTTCACCGAGACCTGCTTCGCGACCATCTTGTTAGAGACCATGACGTATGGCTCCCCAGAATCGTCAATAAGTACCGCATGATGCGGCACAAGGTAGCCGTTGATGTTGCCGACATCGATGTCGGCACGGAACATCTCGCCGAGCAAGGCCTCGCCTTGCGGCAGGCTCACATCGACAGGCACCAGCCCGTTCGCCGCGTCGACAAAGGAGCCGCGAAACGAGACGGAGCCTTGAATCGGCTGGCCGCCGTCGATCGGCGTCAACGTCACGGCATCACCGGTGTTGACCGACATTGCGTCGCTGGGGACAACACCCGCGATCACCATCAAGCCATCGGGCTGAACGAGTTCAACCACCGGCGAGCCCGCGGAGACAATATCTCCTGGCGTTGCCTGCAGCTGAGTGACGATCGAATCGAACGGTGCTGTGATGTCGTGCGGGCCTGCAGCACCCTGAGCACTCAGGGCATTGAAAGTCGCTCGCGCGTCGGTTGCGTTCTTCTCAGCCTGCGCCAAATCCTGCTGGGTGGCGAGGTGGCTTGCAACAAGGGAGCGGGTGCGCTGAACAACATCGTCAGCGACGCTGAGAGCGGATCGCGCCTGTTCGTAAGAAGATTGTGAGGCAGGGCTTGGGGTAAGCTCAACCAGGTTTTGACCCTTCGTGACCGGCTCCCCGGTGCGGACGAAGACATTGGTGACATCAGCCTCTACCGGCGCGATCAATACATGCCTGCTGGCGGTGTCTGGTCCCACTTGCCCATAAACGGTGATGATGTCCGGAAGGGAGCCTTTTGTAAGCGGAGCAAGCTTGGCCGCCACGCTGGGCGTGTCATCGGCGGCGGCGGGGCCGCACATCAAAAGGGGAGAGATGCCTAAGGCAAGGGCTAATAAAGACAGTCGTTTCATTGTATCGTCACCTGGGTCAGGATGCAGGGGAAGGGGCGGGAGGCGTCGGATGCTCAGCGAGCAGCGTATTCGGTAGCCCGATGCCGAGTTCGGCGCCAAGAGCAAGCTCGTCTGATTGCAACTGCGTCTTGAAGTTGGAGGCGTCAATCTGCTGCTGGAGCACAGTGGTCTGATAGTCAACCAGAGAGCGCTGATCTAGGCTTCCCTGACTATAGGCCTGCTCGGCGCTACTGGCGACAGAAGAGGCTTTACGGGCTGCGTCTGCGGAGTGCTGGTAATCTTTCTGCAGTACGGCGATGCGCTTTTGAAACGCCTGCACGTTGCTGGAGGCCATATCGAGCTGTGCCTGATACTGGCTGTAGAGCACTTCGCGCGTTGCCTTGGCGGCGGCAATGCCGCCCTGGTTGCGGTTGAAAATCGGCAGGTCGAATGTCGCGGTTGGGCCGATCGACTTAACGTTAGACGTATCCTGCGAATAGCTCGGGCCGAACACCAGAGACGGGAACTGCATAAGGATCGCTTCGCGCAGCGAAGCCTCCGCAGAGCTATACCCAAGTTGCAATGCAACGAGGTCCGGACGGCGATTTGGCAGTGAAGCAACAAGCCCTGCCAGGTCTGAAGGCGGCGGTGTGACGACCGGTTCAGCGATTGGGAAACGTACCGAGGGTTCCAGGCCCAGAAGCGCGTTAAGTGACTGCCAGTCATCGAGCCTGGATAGTTCAGCGGTGGCGAGGGCTGACTGCGCGGAGGCGACAGCTGCGGCCAGTGGCGCCTCAGCGGTCAGATCAAGGTTTCCTGCCGCCGTCTGCTGCTGCACGCCATTGAGTTCATTGGTAAGCAACGACAATTCGTTCTTACGATAGTTGATCTGCTGCTCGTCGCTATAGACGGTTAGAGCAAGCAGCCGCGCTTTTTGCGCCACTTGCCATTCTTGCCAGAGTAGTGAGGCATTGACAGATGCGAATTCGTCGCGCGCGCCGGCAACGCGGGCACGGTAGGTGACCAGCGCCATGATGTCTTGCGACAGCGAAGCTGCATATGACGGCGTTGATGCGCCAGGACCACCAAGAAGTGCTGCAAAGCCGAGGCTGATTTGCGGGTTGGGCAGTGTGGTTGCGGTTAGAAGGCTGGCCCGAGCACTATCAAGATTGCCGCGCTCTGACGCCAGATCAGGATCGTTCAGCATGGCGAGAATGCCGATTTGATTGATCGAGAGTGGTTGATCTGCCGGTATGCTCTGGGCCGGAACGCCCGCATGCGCAGGTATCGTGCGGTCCAGGGCCGTAAGGCTAGATGCAAGATTGGGCTGCTCTGATAACGGCATCGCGCTGTAAGTCGCGCATCCGGCGAGCAAAAGCGCGAGCACCGGCGCCAGCGCGGGTCGGGACATGCGGTGGGTCATCAACGATCTTTCTTCGCTACAGCGCAGCGCCACCTATTCGGCAACGCCGCGCTGCTGGTCATATTTGGGTGAGTAGAAGCTATAAACAGCGCTTCGTTACGTATAGTCCTTACGCCACGTAACTTAGGGCCGCCTTAGCACTTCCGTTACTGTTGTTCAGGTTGGTAAACATCCAGCGCCGCGTCGCCGCCTGCATAGACATAGACGAGATGAGTTGCGGGATCGACTGCGCCGGAATGAGATGGTTTCTTGGTACCGGTCTTGACTGTGCCGAGATACTTCTGATCAGCAATCGAGTAGTAATCAAAGCCTGGAATGGCGCCTTCAAATGCATAGCCAATGCCAAGTCCATAGTCAGCAGCCACACCGTCGGCACCAGCTGTCATCTTCACGCGCTTTTCAACCGCGAGTGTATCCGGATTAATGAGCAGGAAGCCGCCCGTTGTCGTTCCCACCCAAATAACATTACGCGCACGATCAAAGAACATGTCCTTGGTGCCACCAAATTGATTCAGCTTCAGGTGATAGTTAACGATCGCCGCTATATTGCCGGTGTTCGGATCGACCTTCTCAACATAGGCATCATCGGTGGCATAAATCCAACCATTATAGAGGTTGGCGACATCCGGCCCAGCAACGGGGTTCTTCGGCATCAACATGATCTTCTTGATGAATTTCGGATGCGCGCCAGTTGTGTACTCGTCAATCGAGTTGTCGTCGTCCATCACGGCATAGAGGCGGTGATTCGCCTTGTCGATGAACATACCGTCGGGCGACGTGCCGACAGTGGTGACGCGGTCAACAATCTGCCAGGTATTTTTGTCGATCACAACAATCTGGTTGACCTTTCCGGCGCCTGGGCCCTCGGCGGCGGTCTCGTAGATGTAATCGTCATCGAACGTCATCGTATTCGGCGAAGGAATATCGAGGTAACTATGGACCACCGTGTTGGTGGTGGTATCAACCACCGCCATCCCGCTGCCATGCAACGAGATATAGACATCTTTGTTACCTGGATCAAAAGCCACCCAGTCACCATGGCCCGGAGTGGTCGGCAGCGGAATTGAGGCAATTTCTTTAAAAGTGACAGTGCCCGCCATCGCCGTGCCGGTCATCATGACACCAAGCATGGCAACGCCTGTGAGAAGTTTTTTCAAATCCATTTTTGTTTCCCCCTTTAAAGCGATTTATCTTACTGGGAGGGACGGCGCCTTTATGGCGCCGTCCCGATGATTAGAGCTTGCCGAGCAATACGCCAACCTCAAGCACGCCAACAAACTGGTTGGCCGAGTTACCGTTGTTGCCATAGCCCGATCCCGGCTGGAAACCGGCCAGATGCGTCCAGGCCACAACCGGGCGGACAAACACGTTCTTCTCCTGCCAGGTCGGGTCAACCTGGAGAGCAGTCAGCGTCATGCCAGGGCTGAACGCACCAGGCGCAACCGGCGAACCGAACTGCAGCCAGTTGCCGTAGATCTGCTGATTCGGGTCAGCCTTGTCACCGTTCTGATAGGTGACAGAAGGCTGAACCGTAACCGACCATTGCGGATTGAACTGGTAGGTCACGTCCATCATCGCGGACACGTTATAGTAGGTCGTCAGCGGCTTGGCGAAGCCATTAGACGAGGTCACAGAGCTCTTCGGCAGCCACTGGTACTCGGCTTCCGGAATAAAGGTCCACGGCCCTTGAACCCACTGCGCACCAACACCGACCAGCGAGCTGTTCTTTTCAGCAAAGCCCACACCCGGATTGCCGGTATGGCCAAGATTGGTGTGATCGAAAATAATCACGTTATCCGAGCCATCGGAATTCAGGTTATAGGTAAACAAGGACGACAGCACGTTTGTGCGCGCGGTATGGTAGGAATCGGAGAGCTGCAGGTTGAAGCTCGCCGGCCCGTAGAACAGGTTCAGCTGGCCGCCATAGCCTGGCGTCGTCTGCATGTTGTTCAGGTTGGAAACGAAGAAGGTCGGGTTCATCCAGTTGAAGCCGATTTCCGTACCTTCAGTCGAGGCCAGCTCACCGCCAGACACGCTCCAGTACTGCGACGGCTGAACCGTAAACCACCATTTAAATGTTGGGCCACCTGGCAGCGGGTTGGCACCGGAGCCTAAACGCGCCAGGCTGTTGAAAGCGCCGAAATCACTGGTGATACCAATTGCAGGCGTCTGCCAGGCACCACCCCAATAGGTGAAGTGCAGCCAGCCGCTCGCTTTATGAATCTGGATCGCAGCCAAACCCATGCTGTATTTAGCATTATTACCGAGCGTTCCTTCGTTGGTAAAGGCCATCGGCGTCTTGTTCGTCAGGGCGGACACATAAGCAGAAATACCGCCCATGAAATTCCAGTCGCCGCTGAGCGGCCCCAGGCCCTGCACGTGCACCGTTTCGACAGGCATGTTCGCACCCTCGCCGCCGCCGCCAAGGGCGAAGGCTGCCGGGATTACCGCCAATTGGCCGCCCAGAATGGCGGCGGAGCAGAGTAATAGTTTTCTCATTCTTTCATGTCTCCCATGTAAAACATGTTGCTTTTAAACGTCTTTTATTTACAGGCCGTCATAGTCTAGCATATTTGGCAAAGCACCGGCGCCGAATCGCAAACCAAGCAATTCCAGACGATGCTAAATCCTCTTATGCACCCACCATCACCTATCTGGGAAGAGTGCCGCTCGCCGGATCAAGGCGAGTGAAAGAACTCCCGGAAATTATCGGTAATTTTACTGTTCATTTCTCAGTTAACGCCTGTACTCATCGTCTACGTCCCTAAGGCAAGGAAAAACGTCGGAACCATAAGGCTACCTTTATTATAAGGCTTGGTAACCGCTCGGCGTTCCTGTAATTCCCGCTTTGATCATTATATTTCTCTGGTACACCACGTTTGGGATGCCAGAATCGGTCTACCAGAGGTCAAACTATATGTCGAGGTGAAAATTGCGGCAAGATTACTGCTAGATTAGCTTACATAATTTTAAAGATTCGCAGAAATAGAGACACTTTGGCGCCCACCAGCCAAGCCTCACCCGCGTGGCGTGGCTGCTTTGCCCCTGCCCTGCCCCGCCATGGACTGATCGCGGTAGGTCGGCGAGTGTCGACGTCACTCTTTTGGCATGCCGCCGAGTTTGGCGGTGTAGCGTGTAAGTCGTCAGAGCGGAATTTTTTTGAGACGGACACAGCCGTGCAATGTTTTGAGGTACACGATGCTGCTCAGCGCCTATGCTGGCGCTAGCCGATCCTCTCAAGCAGGTACGTATTATCAGCTTTTGGGCGCGCCCTTCTCTGAGGACGACGCCTGGGTCACAGCTAAATCATGCATGACTTGTGGTGCGCCGGGAGGGACTCGAACCCCCAACCAAACCGTTATGAGCGGTCCGCTCTAACCATTGAGCTACCAGCGCTCTTGCTCGACGTTGCTTTTAAGAGGAAGGGGCGTGGCGTCAACCGCCTGTTGTGCGCCGCTGGCCAGCCGCACGGCGGCAGGCTATAGGCGGGCAGCCTTTTATCAGGGAGTTCTTGGCTATGGATGTGAGCAAACTGTCGCCCGGCAAAGACGTGCCGCATGATGTAAATGTGGTGGTGGAAATCCCGGCCGGTTCAGGCGTAAAATATGAGGTGGACAAAGATAGCGGCGCCCTGGTGGTGGATCGCGTGGTTTTTACACCCATGACCTATCCGGCGGCTTATGGTTTTATCCCCGGCACGCTGGCTGACGATGGCGACCCAACCGACGCGCTGGTGCTGCTGCCGGCCCCTGTGGTGCCCGGTGCGGTGGTCCGCTGCCGGCCGATTGGCATGCTGGAGATGGAAGATGAGTCCGGCCAAGATGAGAAGATCATTTGCGTGCCCCATGACAAGGTGCACCCGCAATATTCGGGTGTGAACGAGGTGGCGGAGCTGCCTGCCATCACCCGCGACGTGATCAAGCATTTCTTCGAGCATTACAAGGATCTGGAAAAGGGCAAATGGGTGAAAGTGACTGGCTGGGCCGACCGCGCGGCGGCTGAAGCCGCCATTTCCGCGAGTCTGGCCCGCGTCAGCGGGTAGCGCGCCGATTTTCGCATCGAAGCCTTCCCAGCTACCCGAGAAGGCTTCGATGCTGTTTATGCGATTTTTTTACGGCGCACGGTCAAGCGGACACCGATATTGATGGCCAGAACCACCATCATCACCAGGAAAGCCGCAGCGAAGGCCAGCGCGTGGGATTTCGCGTCCGGCTGGTCGATGAAGGTCCAGATCACGTAGGTAAGATAAGCCACAGGCTCATGCGCGAATCGCCCGCTCCAGCCATAATTCGACCATCCGGCTGTGTAGATGAGGGGTGCGGTTTCCCCCACCGAAATGGCCAGGGCGAGCAGAGCGCCGGTGAGCACGCCGGATGAGGCGGCCGGCAGCACGACTTTGAACACCACAGTGGAATCCTTCGCGCCGAGCGCATAGGCGGCCTCGCGCATAGTGTTAGGCACCTGCTGCAATGATAGTTCGGTGATGCGGGCCAGATAGGGCACGACAAG
>JAKAZY010000033.1 GCA_021826425.1 Pseudomonadota bacterium | reverse complement strand
CACCTGACATTGCCGGCCAGGGCAAGGCCAACCCGCTGGCGCAGGTGCTCAGCCTTGCCATGATGCTGCGCTATTCCTTCGACATGAACGAGGACGCCGATGCCATTGAGGCCGCGGTGGAGCGCGTCCTGGCCAAGGCCGGGCGCACGCCGGACATCAAGGCAGAGGGCCGCCCGACCATTTCCACGATGGAAATGGGGGATGCGTTGCTGGCAGAGCTTCAGGGCGCTTAATTCATGGGCATGGGGGTTGCGGGGCCGCGACGGTTCGGTTACACCCCGCGCACTGCGCGCTCGTAGCTCAGCTGGATAGAGCATCAGACTACGAATCTGAGGGTCAGGAGTTCGAATCTCTTCGAGCGCGCCAACTAACCCCTTGAAATACAAGCGTTAACAGGCCGGTGGGCAGAGACCGGCCTGTTTGCGTTTTGGTGCGTCTCACCACTATCCCCTCGATGGTCGCGGAACGCCGCGGTTCGCCCGGTGGGAAACGCGCGGAGGGCTGGCCAGATGCTCAGCCTGACGCCAGCTTGGGCAGAAGCCTGATACGGTGGGCATCCAGCACCAGCGCCTGAACGGTTTCACCCTTCGAGAAATGCCGCTGGAACCATCGTGCGAAGTCTCGATTGCGCCCCACGATCCTCACATAGCCGCCGGGGTTAGCCCGCCGATCGATGCGCGAGATGACGGGATCGGTGCCATCTCCGAACGACACCTCGACCGGCTCGCCATCTTCCCCCAGATGGGCGCTGGCCGCCGCACCCGGGTTGATGATCCCCTGATGGTAATAGGCCTCGCCCAGCACGATCTTGAACGCGGCGACACCGGCCGTAGACGATGACGGCGGCGGCGGACTGAAGGCCGGAGTTGGTTGCTCTTCCGGCACTTGCTGCCGAATCTCGTCCAGTTCTTCGCGCTCGGCCTCCTCGGTGATGGCGCGTCCCCGCTCCCTGCCGTTCCACGGAAGGTCGAATGCCTCGATCAAGGCATCCTCAAGGCCCGCGGCGAGGTTGATCTCGAAATCGCCGTACCGGAGGTAGGAGATCGGGTTGAAGACGAAGATGCGGACCGACGCCCCCTGCCCCAGCAACTCCCGAATTTTGGCGTTGCACCGCCAGTCGGTGCGCTGGCTCCTTCCCGGATTCTGATATCCGGCAAACCTTGCCCGGACCGTGCGCGCCGTCTTGCCAATGTACTTCACGTCATCGCCGTGGATGAAGGCGTACAGGCAGTTCCGCTCGTCCATCAGCAACCTGTCGGCCTCTGGGCTTGTGCCGTCGAGATGGAAGTCCAGGCCTCCCTCGCGCGCCGCAAGCACCCAGGCGCCGATGTCCCGGAAGCCCAGATTCAGGAGCGTCTCGGCTGTCTGTACCGTCATTTGTGCTTCCTCTTCCTTACCGTCGGCAATGATGGCGGTGTCTCACCCTCCGGCCCCGGGTCGGCGAACAGCGCCGGGATCTCCACGCCCAGCGCGGGGGCGATGCAGGGCAGCTTGCGTGCGTATAATCCATTAATATATCACACTGAATGAGCGTAGCCAGACGGCACGACGACAAGGCCGACGGCGGTCATGGCATTTGACGGGAGAGCTATAGGGTGACGAGACCTGAAGAGGAGATGGGGCAGATTGGTCTCGCCCGTGTTGGCCGCCGCCGTGTTCTCTGCCCGGCCTGCAACGCGGCCGGATCAACCGCCGCCTTCACCTACGCCGAGTGGAGCGGCTTCGCCGCCACCACCACGGACTCACGCCGGGATTTCGACATGGCCATGCGGGTTAACCCGGATCTTGCCTTCGACGCCATTCTGCGATGCCGCGCATGCGGCACGGTGTTCACCGACCGCGCCCCCTCGGAGGAGGCGCTCGGCAGCTTCTACCACCAGTACTACGGCAACCCCGGATACCTAGCCAAGCTCGACCAGAAGCTTGCCCTGGAGAAGCGCCGCCTCTTTCTGCTCAAGTTCCTCACACGTGGAAGGCGCTTCCTGGACGTTGGCTGCAACATCGGCTGCGCCGTGGAGGCCGCCCGCTGGAACGGCTTCGCGGCCACGGGGCTGGAGTTGGACGACGCAGCCGTGGCGGTCGCGCGAGAGCACTTCCCGCGCAACGAGTTTGTCGCCGGTACTCTGGATTCGCTCTCACCGGGCCTGACCTTCGACCTAGTCTATTGCAGCGAGGTCATCGAGCACGTGCCGGATGTCGGACACTTCGTGCGCCAGCTCGCCGCGGCTGTTGCGCCGGGCGGGGTGCTGCTCCTCACCACGCCGGATTCCGGGCACAGGCAGGTGCGGAACGACGTGATGCGCTGGGACACGCTGCGCCCGCCGGAGCACCTCACCCTCTTCACCCGCGCCGGCATGCGCGCGGCGCTGGCGCCGCACTTCCGCCGCGTCGTCACCCTGCCCAACGCCAAGCCCGGCGTGCAGGCCCTCGCCTTCAAGGGAAAGGCTGAATGAACCAGCCCTAGGGCGGGCTGCCTGCACGACGTCAGCCAAGCCTGATCGTCGGGATTGCCTCCATCGGGGGATGATGGCCCTGATGCCCGCCAACGGGCCGCTCACCCTGCTGGGCCTGCGGCGCTGGCAGCTTTACGCCACCAGCCGAGCGCGCTGCCCTCGTTCCAGGCCCTCGGCGGCAACGTCAAAGTCTTCAGGGCCTGCGGGATCAGCCTGGAGAATGGCAGGATTTTTCTTTGCCTTTGTTGCTCCTTCATACGGAAATAAAACAGGGAAGATCACCGCGCCAAACAAACACGCCGGTATAGAGCTTCCCCGCGACCTGCCCGATCGCCTTGAACCGCTCCTCTCCATCAATTTCGCGCATGGAGGAGAGGATCATATGAGCGCCGTCCTCAAAAAGCACATCGCCGAAAGCCAGGGAGAGACCATGCTTGGCTTGGTTGACGGCGTCTTTCGCAGGATCGAAACGGGCTGTCATGCAGTCTATGTACGGAATATCCGTATAATGCGTGAGAACAATGTGCGGAAATTCCGTATAATGACGGAGCGCCAACGGTGCATGAATCCTTGGCAAAAGGGCTGAAACGTTGGGACGTTCACCCAACTACGAATCTGAGGGTCAGGAGTTCGAATCTCTTCGAGCGCGCCATTTAATTCAAAGACTTATGCGTAACACCCTGGAGCGGCAAAATGGGCCGGATGCCAGGGGGATACTACTTGCCCCAAAAATGGCCCCATTTCTGCCCTACGTCTATGCGTGACAGGTAGATTGGTCTTGTGTCGCGACGTCCGCATGTTTCAGGCTCAGGGGCCGCAAGACACCTCGCTTGAAAGCGAAACGCCACTGATACTCACAACCAGGCGCGGTGCGAACTGGCGACATCCCGGCCATTTCAAACCCGGTAAAACAATCCGCCCCAAGGTGGATGCCGTCCTCGCAGAGCCTCCTCCGCATGGGGTTGGCAGGCAAACAGGGCAATGGCTACAGCTTCTGCCCGCCGCGCCCGGCCAGATAAAGTGCTGGCAGCAAATTGGTACAGAGCAGGGCGCTCCAGAGAATGCCGCCGCCAATCACCACCGCCAGCCCCTGCTCGGGCGCAGCACCCGTGCCAAAGCCCAAAGCCGTAGGCAGCATGCCGAGAATCGCCACGGCGGTGGTGAGGAAAATAGGGCGGAAACGCACGTTAAGCGCCTCATCCACGGCATCTTCCGGGCTCATCCCCGCCGCCTCGTTGCGCTGGGCGCGGTCCAGCAGCACCACGCCGTGGTTCAAACTCACCCCGGCCAGGGCCAGGAAGCCGATCAACCCGATGCCGTTCAGCCCCAACCCGCTTGCCGCCAGAGCCAACCCGCCGCCGGTCATTGCCAACGGAATTTGCGCCAACAGCAGCAGCGGCACACGCTGCCCTGAGAAACGCAGGAACAGCACACAGGCCAAGGCCGCTATGGCGGCGAGGGCAGCCAGGCCCAACCCCAGTGCGGCACGCTCCAGCATCGGGTACAGCCCGCCGAAAACGATCCGCTCACCCGGCGGCAGCTTCAGCCCGGCCAAGGCGCGCTTCGCCTGGGCGATGGCGATATTGGGCGCTGTGGTGGGGGTGGCGAGAATTTCCAGCGCCCGTGCGCCATCAATATGCATGAACTGGTTGGGGCTGGTGGTAAGCGAGACATCCGCCAGCGCACCCAAGGGCTCAGCACTTTCCGGCCCCACCGGCAAGGCGCCGAGCTCTTGCAAGGATAGCAAACCCGGGTCCGGCAGGCGCAGATAAAGCGGCAGGGGTGCCGCACCATCCGGCAATTCAGCCACTACCTGCCCGGCCATCAGAGCGGAGACCTCTCTGCTCAACTCGGACGGTATCATTCCCGCCGCCGCCAAGGCTGCGGGGCGCGGAGTAATGCGGATTTGCGTCTCCGGATAACCCTGATCGTTGAACAAATCGCTCAACCCCGGCACGCGGCCGAGGCGCTGGACGATGTTCTGCGCGGTGGTGGACATCTGGCCAAGATTATCGCCGTACAAATCCAGCGCAAAGGGTTGCGGCAAGCCGTTCAGGCTTTCGCCCAGCCGTTCGATGGTCGGTGTGTCCACGCCGGTTTGCAGCGAGGGGAATTGCGTTTCCGCCTGCACGCGGGCGGCGATCGCATCCAGGCTGGCCCCGCCCGCGCCTGGCTTGAGCCGGATGGTGATCTCCCCGGCATAGGCAGGTTCGGTATAGGTGGAGCCCGCCGCCGAGCCGATGCGTGCCAGCACGTGCTCAACCGCCTTGTCTTTCGCCAATCGGGCGGAGAGACGGCGCATCACCGCATCCGAATCCGCAAGCGAGGTGCCGGGGGCGAGGGTAAAGGATTCCAGCAGCACGCCCTCATTTGGCAACGGCAGCACATTCACCGAGACCAGGCTCATCGCGCCGAGGCTCGCCAGCAGCAGCGCCACGCAGGCCAGCACGGCGCGTTTCGGGTAGGCCAAGGCGAGGCGGAAGAGGCGGCGGTTCCAGCCCATCAGCCGCGTGAGCAGAATATTGGCCGCGCGCGGCGGGCGCACGGCATGGCGCGGCAGCAGCCCCAGCCCCAACGGAATCAGCGTCAGCGACACCAGCAGCGAGGCGCCGAGCGCGAAAATCATGGCCAGCGCGAAGGGCACACAGAACAGCCCCGCCAGCCCGCCGGTGAACAGCAACGGGACGAAAACCAGCGCGGTGGTGAGCGTGCCGATAATGTCAGGCGCCATGATCTCCCGCAAACCCCGCGAGATACCCGGCCAGGTCTCGTCCCCCGCTTCCCAACGGTGGAAAATACTCTCCAGCACGATAATGGAATCATCCGCCACCAGCCCAAGCGCCACGATGATGGCGCCGAAGGTGAGGAGATTGAGGCTCTGCCCGGTGGTGTAAAGCCCGGCGATGCCCAGCAGCAGGGATACCGGGAGAGACAAGGCCAGCAGCCAAGCGCCGCTGCCCAACCCCAGTACGGCGAGCAGCCCGGCGATGGCCAGCGCACCGCCAATGAGCAGGTTGCGCCGCAAATCATCGCTGGTCGCCCCCACCAGATGCCCCTGGTCATAAATCCGCACCACGGAAACGCCGTCCGGCAGCGCCACGGATTTGATGGCATGAGCGAGCGATCGCGTTACCGGCAAGGTGGAAGCGCCCTGCTGCTTGAACACAACCAGTGCGATGGCGGGCTCGCCATCCAGCAACTCGCGCTGGTGCACCGGCTCCGTGCTGTGCACAATGCGGGCCAGCGCGCCCAGCGGAATCGGGCCGTGCGGTCCCATCACCGGCGTTTGCGCCAGTTTTGCCGCGCTCGGCGCATTGCCGAAAGTGATGAGGGAGTCGACATGGCCAAGGCTGAGCGTACCGCCCGGCACCAGCATCGCCTGCCCGGCCAGCGCCTGCTGCAAAGCCTGTAAGGAAACCCCGGCTTGTTCCATGGCCGTAAGGTTGGGCTGCACCCAGAGCGCCTCGCCGCCGAGCCCGGCCGAAGTGACCAGCTGCACACCGGGCACGGCGCGCAAGGCCGGCACCAGTTGCATGGCTACCGCGCGGGCGGCCTGCGCCTGTGACGTGCCGGGGGCAATGCGCACAGCGTAATCCGCCACCTCATTGATGGCATTGCCCATAATTTCGGTGAAGGGCTGCACGCCAGGCGGCAGGCTGGTCTGGGCACGCTCGATGGCGCCGTTCACCGCCTGCAAATCCGTCTGGGCGTTGGTGGTGGCGGCAAAGCGCAGATCGGTCTCGACGAGGCCGTCGCTGATGGTGCTGCGGACATTGGACACACCCGGCAGGCCGAGCAGCACACCCTCCAGCGGGGTGGCCACCATCGCCTCCATATCCGTGGCTGTGGTACCGGGCAGATGCACGGTGACACTCACCTCGGGATAGTTGAAGGCGGGCAAAACCTCCTCTGGGATATTGAACAGGGCGAACACCCCGTAGCCGAGCAAGGTGGCATAGATCATCAGCCACAAAGCCGGGCGGGCAGCCAGGCGGAGTAAAGCGGCGGGCATGGCTTAATCCGGCGGCTGATAAAGGCTAGCGATATCGCGATGGTAAAGCAGCGCGGCATCCTGGACGATGACCTGATCTCCGGCGGCAAGGCCCGCCAGAATGGGCGTTTGCGCGCCATCGGCGGCACCCGGCACCACCTGCACGGCATGATTGCCTTGCGCGTCATGCAGCATCACCCACCAACGCCCGTTATCCATCACCAGCGCTTCGCTGGGCACCAGAAAAACACGCCGGGCTCGCAAAGAGAGGCTGAGCGTGCCTGCCTGACCCGGCAGCAAACCCGTGCCGGAGAAAGCCAGCACCACCCCGCCATCGGGTTGTGTGCCTTGCTCGCCGCGCAGCGTGACAGGTATGGCTGCATTGCCGTTGGCGGGGGCAAAGCGCGCCGCCGTGCCGGGGGAAAGCTCGGCCGCCTGCGGGTCATAAAGCACAGCCTTCACCCAGGCGCCGGCAGCGGGCTGCACCACCGCCACGGGCTGGCCCGGCTGCAAGGCGCTCCCCGGCCCGGCGGCGAGGCTTTGCACCTGCCCGGCCACCGGGCTTTGCAGGCTCGCAGCGGCGCGCAGCGCTGCAAGCTGGGCGCGGGCCGAAGCCGCCGCCGCCTTGGCCTGTGCCACCGCCGCTTTCGTGGAAAGATGCTCGGCGAATTTCCCCTGCTCCGCCGCCAGGGCGGCATCGGCGGCGGCGTTCGCCCCTTGCGCCGTGGCCAGTGCCGCCGCGATCTGCGGGCCGCTAAGCCGCCCTATGGTTTGGCCCGGATGCACGC
Organism: Pseudomonadota bacterium; assembly: GCA_021826425.1. Lineage (GTDB taxonomy): Bacteria > Pseudomonadota > Alphaproteobacteria > Acetobacterales > Acetobacteraceae > Acidocella. The sequence continues at coordinate 8,687 of JAKAZY010000033.1, read as the reverse complement.
TTTCGCCCGGCGCCACGGCGAGGCTGGTGAGCACGCCGGCTTGCAGGGCGGTGATTTTGACGGGCATACCCGGCTGCACAATGGCAAAGCCAGAAAGACTAGGGGCCTGCAGGGTAACCCGCACTGTTACCCTGCCGACGGGAGCCTGGGCCGTGAGCGCCAGGGCGGACAAAGCTAGCCAGAGCGGCACGTATCTGGAATATCGAATCACTTCGCCCTGATAAGCGGGTCCGCCGGGCAGAACGGTGCCATTTCAATGATAAATTTATCATTTTCAGGCCTCCATGGAGGGAAAATGCAACGTCACTCGCGTGCCATGCCCTGGTGTGCTTTCAATCGTCGCGCACCCGCCATGTAGCTCCATGATCGAGCGCACGATGGAGAGCCCCAACCCCGAGCCTTGCGCCGCCTTGTGGCCCCGTGCCGGGTCGGTCTGATAAAAACGGTCGAACAACCGGGACAGATGCTCCGGCGCAATGCCTGCCCCTTGGTCGGAAATGGCGATCTCCACGCCGCTGGCAGGGGCACCCGAGACGGCCAGCACAACCTCTGAACCCAACGGAGCGTGACGTACCGCATTGGCCAGCACATTGCTCACCACCTGCCGGAGAAGCAGCTTGTCCGCATAGAGCGTGGCAGCCCCTCTGATGTGGAGGCGCAACCCCTTAGGTCGGGATTGCGCGTCATATTGCGCCACCACCCAGGCGCAAACCTCGGCAGCCTCGCAACGCTCATGGCGTAGCGCGTGGCTGGGGTTTTCCACCCGCGCCAGAAACAGCAAGTTCTCGATCAACCCGGTCAGCCGCTGACCATCCTCCAGCGCGGAGGCGATGGCGGTGCGGTATTCCGCCTCACCGCGCGGCCGGGTGAGGCAAACCTCCAGGCTGCCATTCAGGTTGGAAAGCGGCGTACGCAGCTCATGCGCGATATCCGCCGAGAAACGAGAGAGGCGCTCGAAACTGGATTCAAGATTGTCCAGCATCTGGTTAAACACCTGCACCAGCCCGGTTAATTCGCTTGGCCAGGGCGGGTCCAGCGGAATACGGCGCGAAAGCTGGGCGGGGGTGATGCTCTGCGCCACCTTGGCGATGCGGGTGAGCGGCGCCAGCGCGTGCGCGGCGGCCAGCCGCCCGGCCCCCAGCAATAGCGGCACCATCAGCAGAAAAAACACCGCCAGGGCGCGATGAAAATCCGTCAGCAGCGCGTTGTCGCGCGTAATATCCAGCCCGATTTGTAAAACCACACCCTGCTTGCCTTGCAGGGGCAAGCTGGTGAGTAGCCAGGAACCATTGTCGGTTTGGTAGGGAATAAGCAGCAAATTCTGCATGCCGTGCGCAGCGGGGAACAAGTTAGCGGGCAACAACGTGCCCATGCCCGGCGTCTCACCTCCCTGCTTTCCCGCCACCAGCACCCGCGCCTCATAGGCACGCAACCGGGCACCTTCGGTCTCTTGCAAAATTTCCTTGATCAGAGCGCCAGGCGTGCCATCGCCATCGCTCAGATCATCCTGCAACTCCGCCGCCTTGGCCTGCACAAACTCCCGATGCGCGGCGGTGAAATTCGCTTCCAGCTTCCAATTGGCCAGCAGCGCGAACAGCCCCACCGCCAACAACGCCCCCAACGTGTAAAGCAAAGCAAGACGCCCGCTGATGGAAGCCGGGTGGAACGATGGCAGTTTCATATATCCAGCACATAGCCGGTGCCACGGATTGTGTGCAGCAGGGCGGTTAAGAACGGCGTGTCCAGCTTGGCGCGCAGGCGGCGCACCAGCGCATCCACCGCATTGGCCTGCTGGTCGTGGAACAGGCCCCAGATCGCTTCGGCGATGATGGTGCGCGAGAGCACCCGCCCCTGGTTGCGCGCCAGCAGCAGCAGCAGCGCGTATTCCTTGGATGTTAGCTGCAAGCCCTGCCCGGCTCGGGCGACGCGGTGGCGTAATGTGTCTATTTCCAAATCCCCCACCGTTATCAAGCTGGAGCCGGGCGCCACCTTGGGCAGCCGGGCCAAATTCCGCAGCCGGGCCAAGAGTTCGGCGAAGGCGAAGGGCTTGATGAGATAATCATTGGCGCCGAGATCAAACCCGCGCACCCGGTCCTCCACATGGTCCCGCGCAGTAAGGAACAACACCGGCGTGGACCGCCCGGCGGCACGCAGGCGTTTGAGCACCTCCCAGCCGTCCAGCCCAGGCAGCATCACGTCCAGGATGATCGCGTCGAACTCACCGGCCAGTGCCAAAGCCAAAGCGTCCTCGCCATTGCTGACCGCGTCCACGGCATGGCCGTCCTCGCGCAACCCATTGGTTAGGTAGTGGATCGTCTTCTGTTCGTCCTCGACCAGTAGAAGCTGCATGACCCTTCTGCGAAAGCATGTTTCAGTGAGCATACCACCTCCAGCGCCGATGCGACCAGCACCGCCTCCTGCCCAGCAACTTCCCCTCACAATCCCTTCGGGCGGGTGGCGTTCCCGGGGTGGTCGACGGGTGCACCCGCGGGCGCTGCTCAACAAGAACTGGGCTGAGGATTGAAAAGGCGGCGAAAGCTGACCTGGATGTGGTAAGATGCACCAGGTTTCGTTGCGCAAAATCGCACATTCCTTGAGGGTGGAAAACGGAGCTCAGCGCAGCATGATGGACGGTTTGATGATTTCTTCTCCCTGGTTCGGGTTTGCTGTGGCGCTCGGCATCGGGCTGCTGATCGGGCTGGAGCGTGAGCGCAGCAAGGGCTTAGGCGCCGGACGGCGCGCAGCCGGGATACGGACGTTTGCGCTGCTGGCGCTGCTCGGCGCCGTGGCTAGCCATCTCGGCAAGGAGGTTCTGGCGATCGTCTTGCTTGGGGTGATTATGCTGGCGGGCTTTTCCTACCGGCGGGATCACGGCGACGATCCGGGGATGACCACCGAGGTCGGGCTGTTGGTTACACCGCTTCTCGGCGCAGTCGCCATGGCCGACACCAGCTTAGCCGCCGCGCTCGGTACGGCGGTAGCGGTGCTGTTCGCAGCCAAGGTTTCGCTGCACGGATTTGTCACACGCATTCTTACCGCGACGGAAGTGACGGACGGGCTAGTCTTCGCGGTGGCGACGCTGATCGTCTGGCCGCAATTGCCGGACAGATACATCGGCCCGTTCGCAGCTTTGAACCCGCACAGCCTGTGGTTTCTCGTCATTTTAATGATGGCGATCGGTGCATGCGGCCATGCGGCAGCGCGCGCGATGGGCGCGCGCTTCGGCCTGCCGCTGACGGGGCTGGCATCGGGCTTCGTATCCAGCACCGCGACGATCGGCGTGATGGCAGCATTAGTGAAACGAGCACCAGCCAGCATGAATGCTGCCGTCGCGGGGGCGGTATTCTCGACGTTGGCCACCTTCATCCAGCTCTCGGTGCTGCTGGCGGCACTCTCCCGTGCCACGCTGCTGCTGCTGGCGCCCGCTCTGGCGGCGGGAGCTGTTGTTGCGGCGCTGTACGCCTTGGCCTTCGCGCTACGCGGGGGGCGCGAGGAGGTGGCAGCGGAACCAGGACGTGCCTTCAGCCTGGGCACCGCGCTTGGGCTGGCGGCGCTGATCGCGGTGATGCTGATAGGCTCGGCGGCATTGCGCGCTTGGGCAGGCGAGGCCGGGGTAATGGCGGGGGCACTCGTTGCTGGATTTGCCGATGCACATTCGCCGGTTATCTCGATCGCCTCGCTGGTGGCGGGTATGAAATTGGCGCCAAGCGAGGCGGTGCTGCCAATCCTCACGGCGGTAACGAGCAATACCGTCTCAAAATTGGTTATGGCTCGCGGGGTGGGAAGTCAGGGCTTCCTGCTGCGCATCGCGCCTGGGGTGGTAGCACCAGTGGCCGCGGCTTGGGCGGTCGCGCTGGCCCTGGGGTAGAACGCCTAGAGCCGGATGATTTTAGATCGAATCACAGGAGTGATCCGCTCTAAAATCTGAATCCGCCTCTAAAACAACCTCCAAAACAATGAGACCGAGGGCGATTCAGACTTTAGGCTCGCTCGTAAAGTGAGCGAACCTAAAGTCATCGCGCTCTAACAGGGGGCCATGCCGTCGGCATTATGCCGAATACGGAAGACCACACGACGGACATGAATGATGCTTGGGGATTGACCTACTTCGTCCGGTTCAACCAAGCGGATACTTCATACAGGCGGACAGCGATCGGGAAGGATTCTACGTCTGACTGGTTACAAAAAGGCAATCAGGTCACGCTGTACGGGAAGCCTATTTCTCCTGTAGCTGGGCCAAGTTTCACAATTTGCATTGTACAGGTCTGCTTCCTCTGGCCTTGGCAATTATACTCTGGCTTATACCCGCCTGCCTTTTCCCATCGTCTCGATACTTTGCTGGGCTTGTGCGATGTTTTTAAGCACCCGCACCTGTTTCTGCTTCCGCCGCATACCACTACTTCGGCAAGTGACGATATAGATCAGGGGTACGTGAACCGAGCCAGACAGCCGCCGAGCAGGCAGCTCAGACTTATGCCGCCACCTCCGTATTCTGCTTGATCAACTGCGCATACCAATAATAGGAATCTTTTGGTGTACGCTTTTGCGTTTTAAAATCTACGTCCACGAGGCCGAAATGCCATTTCAATCCACCATCCCATTCAAAATCGTCCAGCAAAGTCCAGACGAAGTAACCGGACACATTAGCGCCCTGGTCGATGGATTGCTTCAAAAATGACAAATGCTGCTGAAGATAGGTGATACGGCCGGCATCACGCAGACCATTGGCAGGCTTGCCATCAGGCACTGTAGCGAAGCCATTTTCAGAAATGAATATTTCCGGACGGTTATAGGTGTTGGTAATTCGCATGACGATTTCGAGCAATCCGTCGGGCTCGATCGGCCAACCCAGCGCTGTATATTTTACCGGCGCGTGATCAGGGCCGAAATTGGCGTTTAGGGGCACCGAGGGATCGGCCTGGATATGCAGCCGGCTGTAGTAATTGACACCGAAGAGGTCGATCGGCTGATGAATATTCTTGAGATCTCCTGCCTGGCAAAACGGCTCAAAATGTTCTGCAACCAGCTCCGGATAATGCCCGGCAAAAAGCGGGTCCAGGACCGCACCATTCCACATTGCATCCAGACGATGCGCAGCCGCCACGTCTTCCGCCTTGTCCGTGCTGGGCCAAATCGGCTCTACGCAAGCAACAGTACCGATGCGTCCGCCCACGCCATTGGCGCGCAAGGCTTGTATCGTGAGGCCCTGACCAAGATTAAGATGATGCAGGGCTGACGCCCAGGACGCCATGCCGGTTAACCCGGGCGCATGGATGCCAACGCCGTGACCAAACCTCGAATGCACTGCGGCTTCATTCAGCACCATCCAATGAGAAACACGATCGCCAAAATGCCGGCTGACATGGTCGGAGAATTCCGCCAGCCGCGCGGAGGTGTCGCGATGTCTCCATCCGCCATTTTCCTGCAACCTCTGTGGAAGGTCCCAATGGTACAAGCACAGCCAAGGAGAGATATTCTTGCTGAGCAGTTGATCAATCAGCCGGTCGTAAAAATCAAAGCCGAGGGGATTTGGCGTGTGGTTGTCGGTAGGGAAAAGCCGTGACCAGCACACCGAGAAGCGGTAGTTCTTAATGCCTGCATCGGCAATGAGTGCAACGTCTTCCGGCATGCGATGGTAATGATCGCATGCGATATCCGCTGTGTCTCCATTGGTGATGTGATGCGGTTCGTGGCAAAATACATCCCATATGCTGACCGCACGGCCATCATCCCTTACCGCACCTTCAATTTGATACGCCGACGTTGAGACACCGAAATTGAAATTGGGGCCGAATTGGAGGGTTTCCATCCCAGACTGCTTCGCGGACATAACGGGCAAAGCGCCAGCTACGGAAAGGGTCGCGGGTAGACTTAGAAGTTTTCGTCTTTTCATGAGAGAACCTGTTTGCCGTAAATTTCAAATCAGCGCACTATAAAAACGCCTGACATTTTCGTCATGCAGCGTCAACGATACGTTGCTGGCCGGCCTCAATCTCTTCCAACGAGCGCCCCATGGTCTCCGGAACCAGATACCAAGTGAACAATATGGATGCCAGGGTGAGTGCCGCATAAAGGTAAAATGTATTGCCGCGGCCGATCGCCTGATTCAGATCCAGAAAGGTGAAGGAAACCAGCATGTTGAACACCCAGTTCATGATCGTAGCGACGCTCATCGCGCGGGCCCTAACAGCGAGGGGAAATATTTCCGAGATCAGCAGCCAGAAAACTGGGCCCAAACCAATAGCGAAAAAAGCCACATAAATTGCTATGAACAGGATGATGCCCCAGGCCAGTCCAGGATGGGTGCCTGATCCAATTCCAAAAAAGACGCCCAGAATGAGCAATGAGACAAACATGCCTGCAAGCCCAACAAGCAGGATTTTGCGGCGCCCTATCTTGTCCAGTAGCGATACCGCGACGATGGTGAATATGACATTCACCAGACCGATCCCGGCCGTTACAAGAATGGAACCCGTGGCCGTCGCAATGCCGCTATCCGCGAAAACGGTGGGGGCAAAATAGATTACCGTATTGATGCCCGTGATCTGTTGAAAAATCGCCAATCCAACGCCAACCACAAGCGGCATGCGGACGCGCGCACCGAATACTGCAGCCCAACCACCATCAGCGCGGTCGGTCTTGTCGATATCCTGACGAATCTCCTCGAATTCGCGCATAGGGTCCATGCCGGGGCGCAACCGGCGGAGTGCCGTTTCGGCCGCATCCGCCTTGCCGCGGCCCAGGAGCCAACGTGGACTCTCCGGCAGAACCAGCATGCCCGCGAATAGCAACGCACCCGGCACGGCGGCGGCACCCAGCATCAGCCGCCAGGTGAGGCTGCCGCCGTGTCCAGACCCCTGGCCGAAATAGGCCAAGGCGAAATCCACCAAAAAGGATAGGAAAAGCCCCAGTGTTATGAAAAGCTGGTTCAGCGTTACAATGCCGCCACGACGCGAGGCGTCTGCGATTTCAGAGAGATAAAGGGGTGTGAGCATGGAGGCGACGCCGATTGCAAGCCCCAGAACAAAGCGCCCGAAGACAAGTATTTCAAAACTCCAGGCCGATGCGCAAAGTAGCGCCCCACCGACGAAAACCAGGGCGATCGCCAGCAGAACAATGCGGCGGCCAAACCGATCGGCTATGGGGCCGATAATCGCGGCGCCGATGGCAGCCCCCGCCAGGGTAACGGCGACCACAAGGCCCTGGAGGTTGCTTGAGAGCTGGAAGCTGTTGCGGATGTAAAGCAGCGCGCCGGAGATCACCCCCGTATCATAGCCGAACAAAAGCCCCCCCAAACCCGCGACGATCGTAATCGCCTTGAAGCCGTTCGTGCCGCCCATTACCGCTTCCTCTCTGTGAATAATCTCTGAGTTGCCGAAAGGAAACGGCTAATCCGTCAACTCGTCAAATATTGCAAGCCATGGGTCTCAGGCAGAGCCATGACGACCTCCTGGAGGACTTTCGTACTGAGCATCCGACACAAGGGCGTGATGTTCTGGAGGCTTAGTGCCGGGCAATGTATCAAACGGCACGCAATCAGGACTCCAGATTGGAGTGCGCCCGTCTGGGTGCATAGATTAGGGTTTCGGGATTAACCCCGTCGGCGGAGATGCACTGCGGACCACCCTGCGGAAAGCGCCATGCGGCACATCTGCAACCAGCACCTCAATTTCAGAAACATGACAGATTGTGTCTTGACGCACCAACCGATATGTTTGTACGAACATATCGCATAACTCGCCCGCCGTACAAAAGCGGGTGAGCCGCGAGATTCCTGCATTTGGAGAAAGACGTGAACCGAGTAAGTTATATTCTGGGCCTAACAATTTGCGGCTGCATCTTTGGTGGCCACGCCGCCCACGCCTTAAATGGCCCCACGCCGGTGCAGATTGATGGCGGCCCGTTTGGTACATTCAAAATTTCTGCTGGCGTGGACGGCTATTTTTTCGCGCAGAACGGCGCGTCGCACAATTCCGTGGTTGGACCAAAGTCTAATGGCGCGAACATCTCCGCTTTCATGATTCAGGCCAAGAAAACAACTGGCCCAATTCAGTTCACCGTTCAGCTCGCTGAATACACAAACATCAACCTTGGTGCCAACAAGCCTAAGGAAATCAACGGGAACATGTATACAACCGGTCCGTTACGGGCCGCTTATATCACAATTCCGCTAACCGATGAGGTTTCGATTTCCGCCGGACAGCTTGATTCACTGGAGGGCTATGAGTCAGCCTTCGCCTGGAACAACCCGGTTGCGTTGCGCACGGTCATCGCCAGCGTTGAAAACAGTGAAAGCCGCGGTGTTTCCGCCAGCTATAACAAAGGGCCGTTTAGCGGCACCGTAGTGTTTGGCGATGGCTACGACACCGGCGTTTTCAATTATCTGCAGTTCCTTACGAGCTATAACATAAACGCCACCGACAATCTGAATGTGTTCGGCGGCGTGGCCTTGGGGGTGACTGGCCCCAACAGCTTTGCCTATGGCAGCGGCGGGTTAAGCAACGGTGGCGACAATGGTGTTGGCAGCCAAGGGCAGCTTGCCAACGTTAATTCCAACATGTTGGGCGGGTGGTATACAACTGTTATAAACGGCCTCAGCCTGACCTCTGAAGTGCAGTATCAATATGCAAAACCCCTGCACCGGTATGCAGATATTACATCCGGCGGGGTGTCCGACAATATCGCCA